>JAYTIE010000073.1:0-37234 GCA_043732015.1 Elusimicrobiota bacterium
CCTCATCACGGTGGCGGGCGTTCTTCGCAACATCGATCTCAGCAACCCGGATCTCCGTACACTGCTCGCGTTGATTCAGGATCGGTCCTCGGGCCTAACGGATGCGGACCGGCGCGACGTCCTCGTCTGGCTGCAAACCCATTTCCCTCAGCTCTTTGTTCCCGGAATCGAGCAGCCCGTTCTCAGGCCGGAAGTCCTGGCGCTCTTTGGTTCGAGAACCTTGCCCACCTATGGCGTCATTGACAGCGCCTACGAAGTGGAACAGGTCGAAGTGGCTCATACCGCGATTCGAAACGGAGAGACGCGGGACACCGTCTACGAAGTCGTCCCGTTCTCAATCCGGATCAAGTTCAGCGCCGACGCCGTTCTGCATCTCCGGTTCACTCACCTTTATGTGCGGGGAAGCGATCAGAGCGAGGTCCGCCTGGAACCGTTCGGAAATCCTGAGAACCGCCAGTTCATCGCCCGCGGAAGCATTGTGCTCCGGAACCGCGTCCAGGATAAAGTGAACCCGGTCCGGCTGTTTGCCGTCGACGCGGCCTCAGACCGAATCAATCCGATCCGCGGTCCGATTTTCAGCGTCAACCTTCATTATGTCGCCCCGGGTGTCCTGACGCGGGCGCAGGCGCGCTCCTATCTTCAGTTCCTTCGCGACCGCCTCACCGGGCGCAGCGAGACGAGCCGCAGCCTTCGCATTCAGCGCCTTCAGGAAACGGTGGAGCGCATCATGCTCGCCGATTTCTCGAACGGGGACGCGGCCGGTTTCGCGAGCCTCGAACATCTCCTCGACTTGGCGCGCTCGCAGGCGCGGGTTCAGCTGGCGGAACTCCGGTTCAATGCGGCCGGCACGGGCCTGGGGACCAACGAGATTGATCAGCTGGAGGGATACCTCAACAGCGCCTATCTGAATGCGGGCGCGCCGAACTCACCGCTGGATATTCAGGAGGTAGATCCCCGTCTCGTCGGCGCAGTCGCCGTCGGACAGATGATTCCCTTCATCGACGCCGTCAGAATCCTGATGGCGATCCGGGACAAGTTCCAGAAGGTTCTGTCGGCGCCCTTGCCCGCCACGCGGGCGGGCGTGACGCGGTCGTTCGCGGAGCGCGCTGCCATCTATGAATTGCTCACGCGTTTCCTCGGAGCACACAAAGGCGTGGTTTTCCACTCACCCTGGAATGTGAGCGCCAGCCTATCCGTCATGGTTCACCTGGCGCAGTCCCTTCGCCGCAGTTCGCTGGTGCTGGTCGACGACAAACTGGTGGTCGAGTGGCGTCGCGCGCTTGGGAGCCTGAACGTGCCCGCTCAGATCATCGAACCGGCGTCGGCGGGCCAGCTGGCGCCGCAGGATTCGTCCACGCTGGCCCTCGTGGCGGCTTACGCGGGGAACACGATCGCGACCCGGCCGGTTCGCGTGCTCGATCTGACGACCGGCGCCATCGGCGCGCGCGGCCGGATGCTGGACAGCGCGTCACAGAGCGCCGTGCCCGTGATCATCCTGATTTCTCCCGACATGCTCCACGACGTCAAGCCGACGGGGCGGAAAGCCGGCGCCTCGGAGGAGGACAAACCGGACCAGATTCCAGACGCGGTCCGCGAACGCGGATGGGATTTCCTGAAATCCCGCATGAATGTTCTAGTTGTCAGCGGCGCCCATCAGCTGAGCGGCGTGAGCGAAGCGGATCTCCCGAAGATTCTCCGTGACATGGTTCAGGGTCGCCCCGACGTGATGAAGGTCGCGCTGACCCGGGCGACGTCGTTGAACGGGGTCGATTCGATGCTCCGGCTTTTGAATTTCGTGGACCGTTCAGTGGTGTCCGCCACCGTTTCGCGCAACGCGGTGGAACAGCCTTTCAACACCCGGGACCCCGCGCACATCCTGGCGCTGTATCAACTGGTGTCGCAGGCGCTCGTCACTTTCAATGCGGAGCGCGTGTTCTCCGAGACGTCGCTGGAAACCGTTCCCGGCATTTCGGAAGCGGCGGTTCCCTATGTCCTGAACCATTCGCAGATGCGGGACCTGTTCCAGTATCTCGTGAACTACCTCCGTGATCCGGGTCTCCGGACCCTGTTCTCGTGGGAAAGCGCGATGGTCCGCGTCTTCGGGCAAACCAATGAGGCGGTGAACCCGAAAGAGGTGGCGCTCGAGAATCTCATCCAGGCCCAGCTTCAGGAAACGCCCGGAGCAAAAATTCTAATCGTCGCCCGCAGCGTGGCCTCGAACAGAAGTCTTCTGGAGCGTTTCGAGTCCTTCGGCGTGGTCCGCTACTCCGGAAACGACGAGGTCGCCCGGCGTCGCGTGCCCGTTCAGTACGTGTACGACGCCGTGACCGGCACATACGCGATCGATCCCGTTACACACCGCCCTCAGGAGGCGACAGGCGCCACGCCGGCCGAAAACCGTCGCACGATGACGGACCTGGTGTTGAACCGGCTTTCCTTCGAGAACGACCCCGCCCTGCATGTCTTGTTGACGACGCCGGACCAGTGGGGAAGGAGGGGCGACCCGGAACTGAGTGGCATCACCCACATCATTTATTACGACCCACCCCGAAACCCGCATGAGCTGGAGATCGTAACCTCGCAGCTCCGCCCGCGGAGCGACGTGAAGGAAATCCGCGTCCTGCACATGGAAGCGCAGCCCAATCCCGACTGGTTCTCCGCGCCGGGCGTCACGCTCACCGCGCTCTTCATTCGCGTCTTCTTCAACACGCTTTATGAGCAGGACCGCACCGCCCGGGTCCGCTCGGTTCGCGACCTGATGGAACGCGTGCTGACGATCGGTCAGCCGGACAACCCGGCGACCGCGCAGCTCATCGAGTGGATTCAGGAACGAATCCAGCAGCTCAATGAGTCGTTCCATCCGGATGAGGTGCCCCAGGCGCCTGTCGTCGAGGAAGAGGCCCCGCGAGAGGAAACGGCCCTATCAACGCGCGAGCGTGACTCCATTTTCCGGACCGTGTCGACCGCGCTGGATACCGAGACGGCGCTGTTCGCCGGACGCTTTGCGCAGGGGGAGCGCGCGCGGGAAGACGCGTTCATCGAGCTGGTTGGCGTGAAGGCGTCGGCCGGCAGCACGAACGAGAACATTCTTAAACCCTCCGAGGTCACCCTCCGGCGCGAAGACGACCGGGCGCGGGACGGCACCATCGGTAAATTTTCACTTTCCAAGACCGGACTTGTGGCGACGGTTCGCCGTATTGATACGACGAACACTCCCTCCGTTCTGACGGTGAACAACGGGGCGCTCGCCGATTTCCTGCCGCTGTCCATGGGTGCGGACCGCGACGTGTATCTCCAGATCGAAGGCGCCATCAGCGCGGCGGCCCTCCTTCCGAACGGAGCGACCCTGCTCCGGAACTGGGGACTTTTCCTTTACCGCCTGCGTGAATCCGACGCCTCCGACCATCACAAAGCCGAGTATCTCCGCCAGGTGTGGACGTCATCCATTCAGCACGGACAGTTGATTCCGATCGGATCGGTGACGGTGAATGCGGGAACTCCGTTCACGTACACGCGTCCGGTGGTGGCTGACCTGGCGACGGCGCAGGCGTCGCTCGCCGCCCTTCGCGGAACGTCGGTCGCGGCGATCTACACCCAGATCCAGACGGCGCTGGCCAGCGCCGCTTCCCTGCCGAACGCGCGTGACTTGATGGCTAGCTGGCGTGAAGCCCTTCTCTCCATTGAACGCGACATCACCGGCGCGCGCGAACGATCTGCCGCCGCGACCGCGCTGTTCAATGTCTACATTTCGAAGAACGTCCCCGTGGCCGCCGGCATCCTCGCCGCCGTGGGCCGAACCACGACGGTCAGAGTCAACGGCATCTTCAACACCGCTGGTGTGCTGGACGCGCTCGCCGCCACCGGCGTCAGCGGCGACACCGCGGAACGCGCCCGGCAGGCGATCGGACGCGCCGCGGCCCGGCCGAACGCGGGAGAATTGCTGGACAACTGGGAAGCGGCGCTTCGCGCCATCGCCGCTGATCCGGCGCTCCTTCCCGTCACGCGGTCGCGCTTCGTCAACTTTGTCCGCCGCACCTATATGACGCCATTCCTGGTGGTTCCGGTGAACGCGCCGGGCATGACCTCGGGCGCCAACTCGATTCAGGTTCAATTGTCGCTCAACTACAACTATGGGCTGGAGAGCGCGGATGACGAGCCGTGGTGGCGGGAATTCCTGTTCTATTTCTATCTCCATCGTCATCCGGGCGTCGCCATGCCGGCGGACGAAGACGCTTTCTTCACGCAGACCGTCCAGCCGTGGTTCTTCACTCAGCTTCATGAGATGTGGGCGTGGGGAGATTTCACGCGGCTCCAGGGTGTCGACGGGAATCTGATGATCGAAGACGGGTTCCCGTCTCATGCGTCCGACCTCTACTACCGGCTGCTTGACCATGTTCGCGCCTTCGGTGCGCCAAGCGAAGCGCCGGCGACGCCCGCGGTTCAACCGCCCGAAACGGGTTCTCTGGGCGCGCAGGCGCTCATCTACTGGCTGTGGGCGCCCATCATGCGCTGGCTCATGTCCGCGCCGCGTTCGGCCGGGCTCACCCGCGCCGTGATGACGGTGCTGATGGTCGCGGAAGAACTCATTTTCTCTGTGGCCATTCCCGGCGCCGTGGCGCTGACGGGATACGCCGTCGGGCTGGATCCGGCTTCGATCGGATTCCTGGCAGCCGCTTCGTTGGCGGCTGGTGCCGTTCTGTTCGGCTGGACGCATGACCGGGCCGTGACCTTTGACGGCAGACGCCTCTCCGTCGGCGAACGGCTGACCGGTGCGGATCGGTGGAAACTGACCGCGCGCGGCCTCTTCTACCGGCTGCCCCTCATTCTTTTCCTCGCGTTGCCGTGGAATATCGCGGCGTGGGGTGTGGCCGCCGCCATTGTCCTCCATCAGATCGACGATCATCTCATCGCGCCCGCGCGGGTGCGCCGTCAGCAGCGCGATGTGGCCGATCTCGTTGAGTCGGGTCTTCTCGCCGCGCAACCGGCGCTGACGCCCGCCGAGCAGGCCTGGTATGACCGCCTGCACGGCGATGACATCGATCTTCGCGTTCGCGAACTGGGCCTCCGCATGAAATCGCTGCCGGCGGATCAGTGGGACGCGTTCCTTCGACATCTTTCCACAGCGGATCCAAAAGTGGGCGCGCGTGGCGTCGCAGCGTGGAAGCGTCTTCTGTTGCCCTATTTCGCAAGCGCGGCTTCGCCGTCGATGGCAACGCAGCGTGTTCAGGACCGGGACATGATCGTGCCCACGCTCTATTCCAACCGCGATGAGGTCGCGCAGTATGCGGGCGCGTTGGCCGACGGACGTCACCTGTATCTTTGGGTGGCTCCGGAGGAACAGGAACAGTTCGAAGCGTGGCTGAACGCGCGTCCGGAATTGCGCGGACGTGTGACGGTCATGGCCAGCGAAGAAAGTTTTGACACGTCCAATGGAGAGTTGAGACTGGCGCCGACGTCGCTGGAAGCGGCGGTTCGCCGCGCGGAAGCCGCGGGTGCCCGGCGGGATCAGCTGGGACTCGGCGTGTTCGGGAATTTTGTTCTGAACGGGGACGCGTCCGCGTCGCCGCTCCTGAAAGACATGACGGTCGTGCTGATCCTCGGCGCGTTGACGTCAATGCCGCTGCAGGTGGAAGACTGGAACCGTCTTGAACAGGCGGCACGGGTGATCGCAGCGCAGGCCTAAGGGATTTCTGACGGTTTTTTCTTGAAGCGAAAGAGAAATGCCGAGGGCCAGAGTCGAACTGGCGACACCACGCTTTTCAGGCGTGTGCTCTACCAACTGAGCTACCTCGGCGGAGAAAATAAAAACGGAGTCGACGGGATTTGAACCCGCGGTCTTCGCCTTGACAGGGCGACGTGTTAACCGGGCTACACCACGACTCCTGAAATTTGGATTCTTCCGGGAAGGTGCGTATCGTAGCAGAAGGTTAATGAGAAGAGCAAATCACTCCTCTTTCGCTGCATTGTTGGCCATTGGGTCTCAAAAATGATTTATTTCGCTGCACATGCCAGCAATACCAACAGCTCCCCGGATCACGTTTCAGCAGCATCTTTCCTATATATGCTCGCGCCTGCTGGCCTACGGCCTGCCGGTTCTGCTGTTTCTCGTCACCACGTCCTTCTATCTGAAGACGTATGACTCGGCCCAGATAAAGATCACCTTCACGCAGGTCGGCACGACGGCGCTTCTCGGGATCTGGATCGTCAAGATGCTGGCCGACGGAAAACTTCCGTTCTCCAAATCCGATCTCGTGTACGTGGCGCCCTTCCTCGCTTTCCTCGCTTCGGGAATCATCGCCTGGGTTCACTCACCCTTTCGCGCCTGGTCCCTCGAAGAAACAATGCGGCGCGTGTTCTTCATGACCATCGCCTTGATCGGTATCGCCGAAATCCGGAGCTCTGAACGCCGGACCCGCCTCTGGCGCTGGCTCATGGCCGCGGCGCTGTTCGCGGTCGGGTACGGTCTGGTCCAGTATCTCGATTCCCGATTTTTCCCGCAGGGGCAGCCCGGCATCGATCCTTTCATCTGGCGGCAGGCGTTCTCCACGCGCGTCTTCTCGACGTTCGGCAATCCGAACTTCTACGGCAACTTCCTGGTTATCATCACGCCGCTCATCCTGGCGTCGGTGCTGCGGGACCGCGGTCCGCTCGGCCGTCCTTTCCTCCTGATCGTCATCACCGGCGCGCTCGTGTTCATGATCGACAAGATGCAGCTGGGTCTCTTCGGCGGTTTCGATCCGTCGTACCAGATCCTGGCCGGCGGCGTGATTGTCGCGCTGATCGCCCTGTTCCTTTTCTACAGCTTCTGGGGAACCAGCAAGGCGGGATCCCTTCCGCTCTTCCTTATTCTGTTCGCCGTTCTGTTCCTGAACCTGTACTCGACCGAAACAAAGGGCGCCTGGGTTGGTTTCACCGCGGCGCTGGGCGTTACCGTCTGGCTGATCTTTGAATACTTTCTGCATTTCGAAGAGCGCATTGTCGAGCCCAAGGCCTATGTCCCGTTTCTCGTCACCATGGGCAGCCTTTTCGGACTGCTGCTGGTCGGCATGTTCTTCGCATTCGTTCTTCCGCTGATCCGCGGTTCCGTTCAGCAACTCGGCTTCCAGATCCTCTGGATTCCCGCGCTCATTGCCGCGATTATTGCGGTCATCACCATGTTTCTTCTGGCCCGCCGTCCTTGGCACCTGAAGAAAGTGGTCTACGGCATTCTCGTGTTCTTCATTCTCGCGATGGGCGCCATCGTTCTCCAGTTCTCGAAGACGCGTCTGACCTCAGTCAGCTTCCGCATGTTCACCTGGATCTCCACCTGGGAAATGGTGAAGACCGAACCGCTGCTCGGCCACGGCGTCGGCACGTTCAAAGTCATCTATCCCGCCTATCGCCGCCCGCAGATCATCGTGCTCGAAGGCCGCTCGAACACCGAGACGGATCACGCGGAAGACGAGTACCTGGAAATCTGGCAGGACGAAGGGCTCATCGGGTTCGGCGTGTTCATCTGGATGGTGGCCGTCGCCATTTTCCTGGGATTCAAACAACTCAGGTTCTATTCGGAAATGAAGCGGCCCGAGTCGGGAAAACGGAAGATGCTGGATATCGAGAGCGATCCGCGCTCCTATGAAGTGCTCGGTTACCTCGGCGCCTACGTCGGCGCGTTGATCCACTGGGCCTTCGACGTGTCCATTCGCTTCGTCAGTTCCGGCGTCTACAGCGGATTCCTGCCGGGCATGCTGGTGGCGGCCGCCCGCAACCAGGACCGTTCGTCTCACAGCGAACCGCTACTTCCCTACGACCGCTGGATTCGCGCCGGCGTTGCGGCCTTCTGGGCCATCGTGCTCGTCTGGCTGAATGTCGAGCTCGTTCCGCAGAGCTTGATCTCCGGCGGAGACACGACCACAGGGCAGATCATCACCTGGGCGCTGCTCACCGGATTGTTTTTGTACGTGATCATCGAAGTCATCGAGATCGGAAACAACCCGCCGCAGGAATCTTCGTTCGAGAGCGAATATCCGGTCGCTGAGCGCCTCTTCCCGGCGCGCCTCGGAATTGCCGCGCTCGTCCTGATCGGAACCGTGACCGGCGCCCGGATGTTCGGCCAGCACTTCGAAGCTGACGTCTTCCACAACATGGGAATCTTTTTCTCGAAGGAAGGCGTCTGGAGCAAGTCGCCGCTTTATGACGCGAAGATGGCCAGCTACCCGCAGGACATCCGCAAGCGCTACGACGCCACCGGCGGCGCGCTGGAGCATTACGCGGGCGTCGTGGCGCGGAATCCTTTCTTCCCGATGGCCTTCTACTTCACCGGCAACGTGTACAACGACTGGGGCAGCCAGGAAGAAGTGGCCGCGATGAACGCCCGTCAGAAAGGCGACATGAACGAGGCCACGCGCCATCATGAGAAAGCCCAGGACCTCTGGTCGCGCGCCGTCGCGGCCTACGAAAGCACGAAGAATCTCGCGCCCAACTACGTTCAGACGCACCACCAGATGGGCCTGCTCGACATGAAGCGCGCCGAATCCGCCATGGCCTGGGGCGACGCCGCGAAATCGCAGGAGCTGTACAACAAGGCGCTCGCGGATTTCCAGCTGTACCGCATGCTGGATCCCGTGTTCGTCGCGAATTACGACCGCATCGCGCAGATCCTGATGTTCCAGGGAAAATTCCAGGAAGCGATCGACCTGTACAAGGAATGCCTGCATTACAACGACGAAGTCGGTCGCGCCATCAACCGCGCGCCGTTCGCGGACCGCGCGTCCGCCGTGTCGACCAGCATCGCGAAGGTCTATTTCAATCTGTCTCAGCACAACCACAAGGACCAGTTCACGCCGCCGTCCGAAGAAGTGCTGGAGTCGATCAAATACTTCAAGAGAGCGGCCGATCTCGATCCCAAGAATGTGGAAGCCTGGAAGGGCCTCGCGTTCCTCTACGGGAAAACCGGAGATCCGGCGCAGGCGAACGCCGCTTTGAACTCGGCCCATGCCCTGTCGCCGAACGATCCCAGCCTTCAGATGAAGCCGATCGAAGCGGCCAAGGAAGAATAAGCAGCCCATGGCGCGCGCTTCGGTCAAGCGGGACCCAGCGCCGGCCGGCGTCCCCATCAGTCGTTCTGACCGCTTTGTCCGCGCGCTTCTGGGGCTGATCCACGTCGTCTGTCCACTTCTCTTCTTCACCAACCTCACCCGCAATCCCTATTACACCCAGATCGTCATCCTGAACGTCGGCGTCGCCGTGTGCGGCATCGTCTGGGCAGTCGAGTCGTTCCGGCGCGGAGAGTGGCGGCTTCCGCGGTTTGCGTTTGATGCGCCGCTCACCGCGTTCCTCGCCGCCGCGCTCATCAGCTCGGCGCTTTCTCTGTTTATTCACGCTTCCGTTCGACCGGGTCTCAGCTTCGAGGTCACGCGGGTCTGGATGTTTACGCTGGTGAATTGCGTGATGGTGCTTTTCCTCCCCGGTCTCTACACCCACCCGGTCGGTGATTCGCCGCCCCGGCTGAATATCTGGTCCGACATCGTGATGGCTGCTGTCTGGGGTTCGATGTGGCTGGGATTCCACGAGATGAAGAATCCCGATTCCGTTCAGTTGATGTGGGACACCTACGGCGCTTTCCTCTGGGGTTTGGCCGCTCTCTACGCCGTTCTCCGCACGCGCGACGGTCAGGCGACCTCGTACTTCCATGTGATCTTTTCGGTCTGCATCGTGGCGGGCGCGTACGGAATTCTCCAGTACTGGGGACACGACATCATCTGGAACAGTCCTGTCCAGCCCTACGGCGGCCGCCCGGTCTCGACGTTCGGGAATCCGAACTTCCTGTCGTCGTATCTCATGATGATGTGCCCGATCGGCGTCGTGTTCTCGCTGCGCGCCCAGCGCGCGCAGCGTTGGGGATATGGCCTCGTGGCACTGGTGTCCGGACTGGGGCTCCTCTGCACGCTGACCCGCTCGACCTATGTCGGCCTCTTCGCCGCGCTCGTGGTGACGCTGGTGGTTCTCTATCAGAAGGGGGAGATGAAATATCTCCGCCCCGCGTTGATCGCGGTCGTGGCCTTCGTGGCGCTCATTTTCATTTTTCCGTCGACACCCGTGACGGGCGCGCAGTCGCCGCTTGCGCGGTTCACGGAAATCTTCGCGGCGGCGAAAACAGGCGCGGCTTACGCGCCGTGGCACCAGCGGATCCTCATCTGGTCGTCCGCATGGGAAATGCAGAAGGATTATCCGCTCTTCGGCCGGGGCTGGGGCTCGTTTGAACTGTTCTTCCCGTTCTTCCAGGGGAAATTCCTCCTGGTCCCGTTTCTGGCGCGGTGGCGAACGCACGCGAACAACGCGCACAACGTGCTGCTGGAAATCTGGTCGCAGACCGGAATCGTCGGCGTCGGGATGGCGCTCTGGCTGTTCTCGACGATCCTGGCCAGCGGATGGATGGTGGTGCGACGCAATGCGACCGGCGCCGGAAAACTGGTCGCGGGCGCCCTCCTCGGCGGAACAGTCGGGATGGTCGTCGACAATTTCTTCGGCAACGTCTCGATTTTCTTCGCGGTCCCCGCTTTTCTCTTCTGGTGGAACGTCGGCGCGCTCTCGAACGAATCGCGTCCGGCCCAGATCCGCTCCGGGCCGCTTTCGGACAGCGTAGGCCGGCCATTGATGGTTCTTTTCGCGGTGTTCTGTCTCGCCGCCAGCGCCTACAACATCCTGAGGTGGGAACAGGAAGTCTGGTACTTCCAGGGTTTCAAGGAAGCGAAGACCGGCAACATCCAGGCATCGATCCCTTCGCTCGAGAAAGCCGTGTCGTGGTTCCCCGGGGATGTGAACACGAACTACGAACTGGGTAACAGCCTCTCGCGCTGGGCCCGGGCCCTGCAGCAGCGGAACCTGACCGAAGAAGCGCAGCGGGCCGACATGAAGGCGCTGAAGGCTTATCAGCTGGCGATCAACGCGAACCCGGGTTACGACGAAATCTATTTCAATCTCGGCGTGGCGCTGAGCTCGCTGGGCCAGCTGGAATCCGCCATCTCGCGGATGGAGATCAGCCTGTTCATCAACCCCGTTCTTCACGAGGTCTACGCATCTCTCGGCGCCCTGAACCTGAAACTGGAGCGGTTCCAGAAAGCCGCGGACGTCTTCAAGCTGGGCACCCTTTCTTTCCCGGATGACAAGGATCTCTGGAACAACTACGGCTATTCCCTCACGAAGCTGAAGCGTAACGAGGAAGCGTTCGACGCCTACAAGCAGGCTGTCACCATCGATCCCACCTTCGACCGCGGATGGGCGAACCTGGCGGAAGCCGGCAAAGCGACCGGCCGTCAGGATCCCATCGTGGAAGTCCCTGGCCTCATCGGCGGGATGGAAAAGCTTCTGAAAGACAAAAATTTCGAAGGCGCCCTGAAGAACGCCCGCCGGGTGGCGGAAATTCTGCCGAACAGCGCGGATTCGCGGCTTTCGGTGGGGAACCTGCTCTTCTATCTCGGCCGGCGTGAAGAGGCCGAGAAGGAAATGCTTCAGGCGTTGAAAATGAAGCCCGATTTCGCGGCGGCTCACGCCAACATTGGCCGGCTGTATGCGCTGGAGAACAAGATGCCCCTGGCCAAGGAGCATCTCGCCAGGGCCGTCGAGATCGATCCGAACGACACGGACACCCGCCGGGCCCTGGAACAGCTCAAGTAAATCCCGCCATTCGCTCCGTTTCTCCGTCGGCCACCCTGCCGCGGCGTGTGATACAATACCGCCACATTTTTACCGGAGAGGTACGTTCACATGTCAGGGCATTCAAAATGGGCCGGAATCAAGCACAAGAAGGCCATCATCGACAACAAACGGGGAAAGGTTTTTACGCGCATCGCCCGTGAAATCGTGATCGCCGCCAAACAGGGCGGCGGAAAACCCGAAGCCAATCCCCGCCTCCGCAAGGCCATCGAAGATGCGCGCGCCGCCAACATGCCGCAGGACAACATCAAGCGCGCCATCCAGAAGGGTACGGGAGAAATCCCCGGCGCCGTGTTCGAAGAACTGACCTACGAAGGCTATGGGCCGTCGGGCGTCGCCGTCATGATCGAGTCGACCACCGACAACAAGAACCGCACCTCGTCCGACATCCGCCACCTCCTCGATTCCCACGGCGGCAACCTCGCCGGATCGGGCAGCGTTTCCTTCATTTTTGAACTGAAGGGTTTCATCGTGATCCAGACGTCCTCCGTGGACGAGGAAAAAATCACGGAGCTCGCGATCGAAGCGGGCGCCGAGGACATCAAAACGCACGAGGATGTCTACGAGATCTACACAGCGCCGGCCGATTTCGAAGCCGTGAAGGCGAAGATCGTGGAAGCAAAGATCGCGATCGAGAATGCCGAAATCACGCTCATCCCCAAAAACACGGTCCAGCTGGACGAGAAGAG
Organism: Elusimicrobiota bacterium; assembly: GCA_043732015.1. Lineage (GTDB taxonomy): Bacteria > Elusimicrobiota > Elusimicrobia > F11 > F11 > JBBRXR01. Next base: position 12,384 of record JAYTIE010000073.1, read on the forward strand.
CGCGCGCCGCTGCCTCGACCTCATGGACGCGCTGGAAGAGCATGATGACGTGAAGACCGTCACCGCGAACTTCGACATCTCGAAGGAAATCATGGAGAAGGTCTCATCGGGTCAGTAAGAATCCTCGGTATCGACCCGGGCGTCGCGATCCTGGGTTGGAGCATCGTCGACCGCAACGGCGGCGACGCAAAGCTCGTGAGTTATGGTTGCATTCGCACCGAGGCCGGACAGACGCTCACTTCCCGCCTCATCCAGATTTTCGAAGACCTCCAGACCCTGTTGTTACGCCACAAGCCGGAAGTGCTCGCGATCGAATCGCTGCTGTTCGCGAAGAACGCGAAGGCGCTGGCGCAGGTGGGCCACGCGCGCGGTGTGATTCTGCTGGCGGCGGGCCGGGCCGGGATTCCGGTTTTCGAGTACGCGCCGAAGCAGGTCAAAATGGCGCTGACCGGTTTCGGCGGCGCCGACAAAAAGCAGATGCAGTCCATGGTGCAGCGGGTGCTCAGCCTGGACCACGTTCCGGCGCCCGATGACGCCGCCGACGCGGTGGCCGTCGCGCTCTGCCACACACAATTTTCCCAAACGCTCGGAAGCATGACGGTCACGGTGTGAAATGAAATTCTTTCTGAATCCTTCCCATCTTCGGCGAATCGAAAGCCTCACGGCGCTTCTGGTGGGCGCGTTTCTCGCGGCCTTCGCCGGATGGGCGCAGTTCCGCTATTCCTCCCTGGAAGACCGGATCGCAGCCTGGCATCTGGTCACCGAGGAAATCCGCGTGAATGATGTTCTCCTGGCCGGTCACCGGTCCCTGGGCGCGCTGTCGCCAGGCGACGTGAGCCCGAGCAAGGAACACCGCTACAACATCCTGATTCCCTCGATGGTCCTGACGCGCGGGTATGACGTCGTCACTGAAAAAGGCCTTCAGGATCTCTCAGCGTCTGATCTCGGCGCGGTCGCTGCGTATTACCTGGATCTTCACACCCTGAACGAGCGCATCCAGATGCTCCAGAATTTCCTCGTCTACGGAACGCTGCGGGACAGCGACGCGCAGCTCATGCCCCTTTTGATGCGCCATTACGCGTCCGTCTCCACGGCCGCCGACGCTCCGCTGGCCCGGGCCGCCCGCGTGGGCCCCCTGGTAGAGGGGATATCCACGCATCTCGAGGCGAAGCGCCGCCGGCTCCGGGACGGCTTCTTTGTTTCCGCCGGCCTCGCCATGTTTGCGTTCGCCTTGGTCATTACGATGGGCGCGATCGGGTTTGTCCGTGAAGAGAGGGAAGAGAAAGCCGCATGATCGCCCAGCTCCGTGGAAAAGTCATCTCAACCGATCTGGACAAGGACGTTCTGCGCGTCGTGCTGGACGTTAACGGCGTCGGCTACGAAGCGATTCTGGCCAAGTCCAGCGAGGGGCGCGTCGGCGAAGGGCAGGCGGTCACCGTGTTCGTGAGCGAATCGGTCGCCGCGTTTGATGGCTCTACCACGCTCTACGGGTTCCTGACCCGGGAAGAGAAAGATTTCTTCATGCGCCTCCGCGAGAATGTTGACGGCATGGGACCCAAGAAGGCGCTGGAAACCCTGGACAAGATTTCCAAGTCGCTGCCCGATTTCAAACGCGCGATCATCGACGGCGATCAGCCGCTCCTGGTTTCCGTGTTCGGTTTCACGAAGAAGACAGCGGAAAAGCTCGTGTTCGCGTTGAAGGGAAAAGTGGAAGGCTGGTCCGTCAGCGGCGCGCCCAAGTGGCAGGAAGCCGCCAAGACCACCGAGGAAGCGGAGACGCTCTCGGGTCTCGTGAACATGGGATACCGGGAAGATGAAGCGCGCGAGCTTCTCGCCAAGGCCCGTGCCGAACTCGGGACCGCCGCCCGGACGGCGGATCTTCTCAGGAAGGCGCTCCGTCTCACGGGCGCACGCCAGTCATGATCGAAAGCCACGACATCGCCACCGACAAGAAACGCGATTCCCTCGTCGCCGCCGAAGTGGAAACGGGCGAGGACCGCGTCGAACTCTCTCTCCGCCCCCAGAATCTTTCGCAGTTCATCGGCCAGGACAAGCTGAAGAGCAACCTCAAGGTTTTCATGTCCGCCGCGCGTGACCGTAAGGAGGCGCTGGACCACGCGCTGTTCTGCGCCGCGCCCGGTCTCGGAAAAACCACGCTGGCCAACATCATCGCGAAGGAAATGGGAGTGAACCTGCGCCAGACGTCGGGCCCCGTGCTGGGCCGCGTCGGCGACCTCGCCGCGATCCTGACCAGCCTCAACGAAGGCGACGTTTTCTTCATCGACGAAATCCACCGGCTGAACCGTTCCGTTGAAGAAGCGCTCTATCCCGCGCTCGAGGATTTCAAGCTGGACGTGGTGGTGGGCCAGGGCCCGTCGGCGAAAACACTGAAGCTTCCGCTCCCGCGCTTCACGCTGATCGGCGCGACCACGCGCTCCGGGCTTCTCACGAGTCCGCTTCGCGACCGCTTCGGCATCGTCAGCTATCTTGATTTCTATGAACCCAAGGACCTGGCCGAGATCCTGAACCGGTCGGCCGCCATCCTGGGTGTCGCCATCGATCCGGCGGCGAGCATCGAAATCGCGCGCCGTTCCCGGGGAACGCCGCGCATCGCGAACCGCCTTCTGCGCCGCATCCGGGATTTCGCGCAAGCCGGCAAGGGCGGCATCACCGTCGAGCTGACGAAGAAGGCGCTCCTGGCGCTCGAAGTGGACGAGATGGGCCTGGACCGAATGGACATCAAGATTCTTTCCGCTATCGTCGAAAAATTCGGCGGCGGCCCGGTGGGCCTCGACACGGTCGCCGTGGCCGTCAGCGAAGAGGCCGGCACCGTGGAAGATGTCTACGAACCCTTTCTCATCAAGGCCGGGCTTCTCGCCCGGACGCCGCGCGGCCGCGTCGCCACCGCCTCGGCGTGGAAACACCTCGGACACGCGCCGCCCAAAAATCTTCCCGCCGACCTGCCGCTGTTCGACGCCGGCACTGAAGCTTGAATTAAATCATGAACACCATTCTCCTTCGCCGGGTATTGGCGGCGACGGCCCTCGTTCTGTTCGCGGCGGGTTGTCGCGCTCCCTCCCCTGTTGTTCACCACACGCTGGAAACGAAAGCGGGAGTTCCGCTGGCGCCGGCCGACCGCGTCCGCATCGGCATTCGCGTCGCCGCGGACGAAGCGTCCATCACCTCTGAAGGAAAGATTCTCGCGCTGGAAGCCACGTCCGGCCGCCAGGAAATCTGGGCTCCCGGGAAATACATGTTCGCCGCCAAAGGCGGCGTGATCACGATCAACGACAAGCCGCGCGGGGGCGCGTGGCGCCTCAAATCCCAGGATCCGGCCACGCTGCTTCAGGCGGGCACGAACACCTACCGCGGAACGCTGGTGGTGAAACCGGCCGCGGGCGACAAGGTCACCATCATCGATGAGCTGGACATCGACGACTACCTGAAAGGCGTCCTTCCGCGTGAGGCAGTCGTGACCTGGCCGGACCAGTCGCTTCGCGCTCAGGCCGTGGCCAGCCGAACCTATTTGGCGTCGCACCTGAACCGGCATTCGGATCAGGGATTTGATCTCTGTTCAGATGTTCACTGCCAGGTCTTCGGCGGCGCCACGAAAGAACATCCGCGAACCAACGAAGCCGTGGACGCGACGCGCGGACAGATTTTGACGTACGACGGGAAACCGGTCACTGCCTACTTCTCCGCGGATTGCGGCGGTCACACCGAGCGCGTGGGCGCCGTGTGGGGCCTGACCGATGTCCCGTATCTTCCAAGCCAGCGCTGCGACTGGGACAGGAGCGCGCCGTGGTTCTTATGGAAGAACACGTTCACCAACGAATACATCCTCGCCTCCTTGAAAGCCAAGAACCTGGTGAAGGGCACCCAACTGCGGTCTCTGTCCGTCACGAAGAAGAGCACGTCCCGCCGCGCCGAGCGCATGTCGGTCCGCACCGACGCCGGTCTCTACACCATGTCCGGAAACGATTTTCGCATCGCCCTGAATCCTGAGAAAATCCGGAGCACGCTGTTCACGTCCGTTGAGCGCCTGAAAGGCGGATATGTGTTCGCGGGCAAAGGCTGGGGCCACGGCATCGGCATGTGCCAGTTTGGCGCCAAAGGCCTGGCCGAGATCGGCAAGGATTACCGCGAGATACTTTCCTATTACTATCCTGGAACCGAACTGTCCGTCTGGAGCCGAAAGTGAAACTAGTCCCTAGAGAAATTGAAAAAACCCCCGAGCCGAAAGACGGGATTCCCACGGTCAGCATCAGCGACCGGGCGGGCACGCGCATCGAGCGCGGCCATCTGTGGGTCTTCTCGAATGAAATTTCAAAAATGTCCGACGGCATCGAGCCGGGCGCCATCGTCCGATTCGTTTCGAGCGGGCGCTTCGTCGGCCTCGGCTACTACAATGGCCATTCGCTGATCGCGGGCCGCGTGATGGCGCGGGAAGACGGCAGCGACATCGATTCCCTGATTACCCACCGTCTCACGCGCGCGTTCACCCAGCGCGCGCCGCTCGGCGAAAAGGAGGCCGCCCGACTGGTGTTCGGCGAGAGCGACCTGCTCCCCGGCATCGTGATCGACGCGTTCGGTCCCGCTGTCGTCGTCCAGAGCAACACGGCCGGCGTGGACCGCCTGCTTCCGCAGTTCGAGGCCGCGATCCCGGTGATTTTCGAGAAAGTTTTCGGCCGGAAACTGGAATCCCTCATCGTCCGCGCCGACTCCGGCATCCGGAAAATGGAAGGCGTTCCTGAATCGGTTCGCGTGGTGACCGGAGACGAGGAGGCGCTTCGCGCGCACCGGTTCGAAGAAGCCGGAACCGCGTTCTCGGCCGACTTGATCAAGGGTCAGAAGACCGGATTTTTCCTTGACCAGCGGGACAACCGCGATCACCTCGCCTGGCGCCTGCAGGGCGCTCCGCAGGCCCGCGTTCTGGACCTCTTCTCCTATTCCGGCGGGTGGGGCCTTCGCGCGCTGACCGCCGGCGTGGAGCACGCGACGTTCGTGGACGAAAGCACGGACGCGCTGGCGCTCGTCGAGGCCGGCATGAAACTGAACAAGTTTTCCGAGGCCCGCGGACGCCGCATCGCCCGCAACGCGTTTGATTTCCTACAGGGCGACACCGACAAGTACGACGTCGTCGTGGCCGATCCGCCCGCGTTCGCGAAGTCCAAGAAGGACGTGGGCGCAGCCGTCCGCGCCTACGAAAAGCTGAACCGCCTCGCGTGGCGCCGCGTTCGCCCCGGCGGAATCCTGGTCACCTGCAGCTGCAGCTATCAGGTGTCGGAATCCGAGTTCGAAGAGGCCGTCGTCACCGCCGTCGGCAAGGAGAAGGGCATCGCGCAGGTTGCTCACCGCGGATCCCAGGCCGCCGATCATCCTGTTCTTCTCTCGATGCCCGAAACCCGCTACCTGAAGTGCCTGTTCCTGAAAAAGGTCCCGGCGTAACCAGCCCCGCCTTCATGCTCCGCATTGATCCGCACACCCTCGAGTTTTTTCTGCCTGAGGATTTGATCGCCCAGGAGCCCCTGGCGAAACGGGACGACGCGCGACTGGTCGTCGTTCACCGCGAAACCGGAAACGTCGAACACCGCCGATTCTCGGACCTCGGCGATTACCTGAAGGCGGGCGATCTGCTCGTCCTCAACAAGGCCCGGGTCAGCCCGGCGCGCGTATTCGGAAAGAAATCGTCCGGCGGCAAGCTTGAAATCCTGTTCCTCGGTGAATCCAAAGATCCGAAGGTCTGGCGGGCGCTGATTCGCCCTCCGATGAAATCCGGCGTTAAATTCACGCTGGACGGCGGCTTCCATGGCGAAATCATAGGACGGTCCGACGACAGCGAACACCTGGTCCGTTGCGATTTCGATCCGCGCGAAGCGATGTCGGTTTCGGGCCGCGTGCCGCTTCCGCCCTACATCAAGCGCGCTCCGAACGACCTTCGCGCCAAGAGCGACGCCGAGTATTACCAGACCGTGTACGCCGCCGTTCCGGGATCGGTGGCGGCGCCCACGGCGGGACTTCACTTCACGCTCGAGCAATTGTCGGCGCTGAAGAGCCGCGGCGTTTGCGTCGCTGAAATCGTTTTGCACGTGGGCTGGGGGACGTTCCGCCCGATCGCCGAGTCGGTGGAAAGCCACCGCATGCTGGGCGAACGTTACGAGGTAAGCCCTGCAGCGCTGGCCGAGATCCGCGCGGCGCAAAGCGAGGGACGCCGCATCGTTGCGGTCGGCACCACCGCAACGCGCACGCTGGAATCCCTGCCCGTGGAGTTGCCGGCGGAGACCATTTCAGGAGAAACCGACATTTTCATCAAACCCGGTCATGCATTCCGCCGCGTGGGGGCGCTGATCACGAACCTTCACGTTCCGCGCTCGACGCCCGTTTCCCTGACCGCCGCTTTCGCCGGACTCGAAAACCTCGAGCGCGCTTACGACGCCGCAGTGAAGGAGCGCTACCGCTTCTATTCCTACGGCGACGCCATGCTGATCATCTAAATCATGAGCAGCTTCTTCATCTCTCACCGGGATCCTTCTTCCAAGGCGCGCGCGGGAATTCTGCGCACGGCGCATGGCGACGTCGAGACGCCGGTCTTCATGCCCGTCGGAACGCAGGGTACGGTCAAAACCCTGGGGTCGGAAGACCTGATCGCGATGAAAGCGGGCATCATTCTCTCCAACACCTACCACCTGTTCCTGCGCCCGGGGCTGGACGTGCTGAAGAATGCGGGCGGCCTGCACAAATTCATGGCGTGGCCGAACGCGATCCTCACCGATTCGGGCGGCTACCAGGTTTTCTCTCTCGCCGCGCGCTGCCGGCAGTCGGAGGAGGGCGTGGAGTTCGCGTCCCACGTGGACGGCCTGCGCCGCCAGCTGACGCCGGAGATCACGACGCGGTTTCAGCTGGAGATCGGTTCCGACATCGCCATGTGCCTCGACGACTGCCCCCCGTACCCGACGCTCGAAGCCGACGCCCGCGCCAGCATGGAGAAAACGCTTCGCTGGGCGAAACGCTGCCGCACCTCCTACGACGGATTTCTGGCGGAGAACCCGGCCAAGGGCGTTCCTCAGCTTCTGTTCGGCATCTCGCAGGGGGCCAGCTTCCTCGACATGCGCCGTGAATCCACGCAGCGCATGGTGGAGATCGGTTTCCCGGGTTACGCCGTCGGCGGACTCGGCATCGGCGAGCCCAAAGAGCTCATGTGGCAGATGCTGGAAGCCAGCGTCTCTACCATGCCGGACGAGGCGCCGCACTACATGATGGGAATCGGCCTGCCGGAAGACATGTGGGACGGCGTGGAGCGCGGCGTCGACATGTTCGACTGCGTCCTGCCCACCCGCAACGGGCGGAACGGCCAGGGCTTCACCAGCGTCGGCAAGGTGAACGTTCCGAACGCGCGCTACCGCGAAGATTTTTCACCGCTCGATCCGAACTGCAAATGCCCGGTTTGCTCCAGCTACGGGCGCGCGTATCTATGCCACTTGTTCCGTGCCGGAGAACTGCTGGGGCCGCGCCTTGTGACCATGCATAACCTTTGGTTTCTGCTGGGGTTGCTACGGCAGATTCGGCAGTCCATCATCGAGGGGCGTTTTGCCGCCGCCAAAGCGGAATTCATGGAACGCTACCGCGCGGGTGAATCCCGGCCCTGATTCACGCGGTTATCTCGCCTCGATTCTTCGTCTCCCCGTCCTCATGAATAGTGCCCTTCCGTTACAGTTCCTTAAGGCAATTTTAATCGCGTCCCGTTAAACTTTTCCAATGCTCGCCGCAAAGCGAATCACCGCCACCCTGCTGGCTGTTTCAATACTTTCACAGTGTGCCCTGGCGGACGTCGCCGGGACCAAATTGTGGTCAAGCCGTCCGCGGGTCGCAGCAATGCTGACGCCGTCCCAACTCCAACCATTGATGCCCGCACTCGAAAAAAACGTCCGGCAGATCGGTGCGCAGCTCTCAATCGGTCTGGGAAAATCCCCGTCGGTCGAACGCGTCGTCGAAGCTGTTTCATCCCTGGGGACGACGGTCCAGCAAGTGGCCCTCCCGAAAAGCGGAAAGGTTCAGGGCGTCGTCATTCACGTGCTGGATGTCCACAAGAACGGCGAGGCGCAGCAGAATATTTCGTCCCTGCTTCAGTCTCTTTTCACGGCGGGCGGTCTGTCCACCGTCGCGCTCGAAGGCGCGTTCGGGCCCATTATTCTCGAGCCATATCACGCGCTTCCAGTCGCGGTTCGCACGTCCGTGGCGAATTACCTCATTTCCAAAAATGAAATTTCTGGGCCTGTGCACGCCGCGCTTCTCTCGACGAGCGCGATTCCCGCGTTTGTCGGGGTGGACGACAGGAGCGCCTATCGGGAAAATCTCGACGCCTATCTCGCGTCGACCTCGGAAAAAGACGCCGTGTCCGCCCGATTGTTGACCAAAGGCCTCGCGCTCCGGCAGCAGAAAGACCAGGTGCTGAACCCCGATCTTCGCGCCTTCGACGCCCTTGCGGCCGGGTACTCCGCGGGTGACATCTCGCTAGGACGGTTCGTTGAGGGAATGGCGGCTTTCGATACGCCGTCGCGTCCGATGCCGGACGTTCTTAAGAATTTCGGCGTCGCCCTCGCGGCGGAACGCGCGGTGGATCTGCCCAAGGTGGAAGCACAGAGAAACGCCTTTGTCGCGGCGCTCACCGCCCGCATGACGAAGGAGGAGCTGTCTGGCCTGCTGGATTTCGGCATGGCGTTCCGCACAGGCCGTCTCAGCCACGCCCAGTTCTATGACCGTCTCGCCGCCGTGGGAAAACGACATGACATCGGCACGGCTTCGTATCCCGAATTCTCCAATTACCTTCGCTACATCGCGCTCGCTGGAAAAATCGATCCGGAGAGCCTCAGCGCGAATCTCCTGGGTTTCCAGAGCCGCATTTATGAGACGTTGACGCGGACGGACGCCGAACGGGCGCTGGTGGACGCAGGCCTTCGGCTGGCGTTCGAACGGAAGTTGATCGATTTCTCTTTGACGTCCGAAGAATGGGACGCGTATCAGCGGCTGTCGGACAAGAGCCACGCTCCGGAAGAAGCGTCGTTGACGTCGTTTAAAAAATTCTACGCCTCGGCCCGTCTGCGCGACGAGCGGATGGCGGAAAATTTCCTGACCGGCCTTCACGGGAACGCGATTATCGTCACCGGCGGCTTTCACTCGTCCGGCCTCGAAAGCGCCCTGAACGCGCGCGGGTTCGCGGTGGTCGCCGTGGTGCCGAAGCTGACGCACGTCGACACGCCCGATGGAGCGAAGTATCTAACGGCGTTTGCCCGGGAAAAAACGCCGCTCGAGAATCTACTTCAGGGAGACAAATTGTTTCTGGCCGACATGCCGAATCGCGCGATGACGACGGGGCTCGCTCCGGTTCTGGTGGCGGCGACCGGCGCCGAGGTGGGGGGGGCTCTCGAGACGGCACAGGCGACACCGGCACAGCTCGAACCGGGCCAGTTTTCGGGTTCCCGTATCGGCCTCCGCCGTATCGCCGGTGGCATCCAGGTCATGATCGGCCGCGGGTACCGGTTCGTCGCCGTCAGAGTGCAATACGGAAAAAATCTAGTCATCGACACCGTTGCCAGCACGCCGCTCCGGGACTCATACCTGCGCAGGGCCCTGTACGTTGTTCTCGCGGTGCTCGGCGCGGAAACGATTCTTATGGCGCTGGACCAGACCGACGTGTTGACGATGCGAGCCGTCTTCCACGTGGTTGCGATGCAGGTCATTGCGATGGCTACTGCTGTATTGGTTTTTTTTGTCCCCAATCGGTTTGAAGCCCTTGGTCTGAAAGAGGCGCGCGACCTTCTTCTCGCGCCCGAAACGAGCCTTCGGCGCAAACGCGAATTGATTTCAATGATCAAGAAGAGCGGGATGCCCGGAAATCTACAGATTCTTATCGCCGCCCTGGAGCAACACCAGCGCGACGCTCTGACACTCGAGTTGGTGAAGGCAATCGACTACCTGAGGACAAACGGAGTCCTTCGCGAGAAAAAAATACATCAGGACAGTCTCTTCGGCGCGATCTGGCGCGCCGTGGACGAGGTGGGGTTGGACCGCGATCTGTTCGAGATGTCGGCGGCCGATGACATCGTGGCCCTGAATTTGAAGGTGCCAGTCAAGGTCCACGTCGGTGGCCTTTCAGTGCTGGTGGATGCGATCCGGGCAAACGTGAGTCAAACGGGATTCCGGTCGGGCAAGGAGTTCCGGGTTATTTCCGAGGTCGATGGCCAGGGCCGTATGACCAGCATCAGGCTCAAGGTCATCATTACGCCCGCGACGCTGACGGATCTTTGGCGCTCTCTGGGCACGCTCGATTTCAAGACCGATGCCGAAGATCTGTACAGGCCTTTCACCCAGGCAGAGCTGGTAAGCAAGCTCCGCGAACGGGCTGATATTTTTTCTCGCGGCCTCACGCCCGGTTCGGAGGACGGCGAGCGGTTTCGGAAATATGTTTATGGGGATCCGTCGGAGGACAAGCCCGGCCTGCTCGAAATTGTCGAGCACCCGGACGCGGCTGTCCAGGTCCGTGGCAAAACGATTTTTAATCGGAATCGCGACGACATTCTGGTGGAGTCATCTGAGAAAATTGACCGCCAGTCGCGGATCCGCAAGCGAAAGGACTACACGATTTCGCTCAATGCCCTTCTTCGTCTCGCCCAAGGGAACCCGTACTTCTCTCATTTCATTCCGGAAGAGGGAATTCAACGGTGGGTTTACCTGGCGCGCGCCGCAGGAAGCGTTTTCACCACGGCGTACCTGAAGGGCCTGATGATCAACCGGCGTGAACAAGACCACATGTTCTTTTTGTCCGAGGACACGGTGGGCCAGGATTTCTGGAGCATGATGCATGACGAACTCGCCCGAAATGCCGGTGGCATTATCATCTCCGACGACAACGGCTGGGACACCGAGGAGGAGAGCCATTCGAGCGTTGAAAACTTTACGGCGCTGCAGCTTCACATGCTGCGGTTTCTTCGCACCGCATATTACAAGGACATGCCGATTTCCTTCGATGGCATTAATGGATTCGTTCGTTTCAGAAAAAACGAGATCGAGACCGACGAGGCTGGCGTCCGTCACGAAAAAATTTATGTTTATGACCGGCAGGGCGCGGGAGCCAAGATTGTTGCGGTCATCCGGCGCCGGCAGGAGGAGTTTAAGACGCCCGAAATTGTGGGGGCCGTAAAAATCGTCGGACCCGCCGCGGTCCCTATTGAGGCCGAAAAATTTCCTGAGGTCGCAGGCGCGATCGGTTACAGTTTTGATGGTGTCAGAAATATCCCGTATGTCGTGAACAGCATCTTCAATCAGATCAAGAATGCCGAACTTCTCAGCGGCTTGAATTTTAAGGACAAGAACGGAAATCCCATCGAGCCTGGTCTGTCGATCATCGATGAGTTCGGCGTCGGAAGCTACGGATTTCTCTTCAAATTCGTGGCGGAGACCAAGACGCGCCAGGACCGCGAGGAAATGGGGGAGTCCGTCATTAAAGCGCGTCTCGAAGCGGCGCTTGGTCCGGGTTCGTGGGAATGGCTCTCGATCGACCAAAAGACGAAGGATCTCGAGGCGATCGAGCGATGGCGGCGAGCGGACGAGGAAATCAAACGAATCACCAGGACCGACCAATCGGTCAACGTAAATCTTTTTCTGGGACGGTCGACCGTGCACGGCGACAACCCGATGCCGGGATTCCCCACGATGCGCCGCTCCGATTTCGTTCGTGACTATGGTTATACCGAGGCGAAGGGCGGCGGACTGATCCGGGGCGGCACCATGGAGGCGGAGAGGGCGCCTCATCCGGTTCGCGTCGATCCCGACCGAAGCAGCCAGCAGCCACTGTATGGCGCGGTTCCGGTCATATTCGAGACGCCAGAGGTCCGGCTTGGCGCTTACCTGAAAGATCTGCTCCTCTACAACGGTGTCGTGGACTATCACCGCGGGGAGTACCAGCGCCTGGGCATCACCGCTCTGGAGAAAGTGGCTCAGGATCCAAACGCGCCGCCCACCGCGCGCCGCGCCGCGACGCGCGCGCTAGATAGAGGCGCCCGGGCCCGCGCCGCCAGTGAGTCGCCGAAAGCGGGCATCATTCCCGCCGTGCGGGATCGTTTTCAAGGCTGGTTCAACCGTACCCTGGGACGGTGGTCGTTCCCGCTCATCGGCGCGCCGCTCATTGAAGAAATTTTCGGCAGCCGCTCCGCTGACGCGCGCCTCACGAGCTATCTGGTCCCGGTCGGCTACTCGATGGTTCCGTTCCTGGCCGGATTGGCGCTGGCTTTTACCGGGTTTGATCCGATCTTAAAGCACCTGATTTTCTGGGGCGTGCTGTTGGTCTATGGCGTGATGTTCGTGCTGAAACATCCGGTTGGGTCCCGCGTCGCGCCGATTCAAATCAAAGTCGTCTCGGGCTTGGTCACGGCCGCGGCCTTTCTCGTTTTTGGATTCTCACCCATCGCGCTCGTCATTTCGCTCGGAGCGGCCATCGTGGTTCACATGGGGCGGAACGTCCCCGCGTCCCGGTTCGACCCCGCTCCGCTCGGAGACGCGCTGGTTCAAGCTGTCGCCGCCCGCGCCGGCGGCGCCGACTGGGGCACCATTTTCGGAGTCGTCGACACGCTCGACCTGGACCGGACGCTCACCGACCGCAACGCCGCGGGGCCGCTGTCGTTGCGCGAATCGAAAATACTGGCGGCCTACGTCGCGCGAAGAATCGCTGAGGAAGAACTTTCCGGGCGAATCTCGTCTCAGGAAGCACAGCGGATTACCGAGCGCCTGTCGGTGATTATCGGCGTCGAGGTGACGGTCACCGACATGGACTTCGTGCTCGTGGTTCGCGCCGACGACTATGAGCAGGTGAAGGCATTGATGAAAAAATACGCGGCGCAGGGCCGGCGGGTCCGATTGATCGTGGACAAGTCTGAACGCGCCGTTTTTGAAAATCTGGGCGCCGACCTCCGGGATTATGAAGGTCTGTTCGATGCCGATCGCCGCGCCGTGAACCTCGCCGTCCTCGAAACCGCGCTCGGCACCTTCTCACGCGCGGAGCTTCAGAATTCACTTCTCGTCGCCTCAAACCAGGTGTCGCTGGCCCAGGCTGGCTACAAGATTGCCCCCGGTTCGGCTCTGAGCCAGATCCAGTACAAGGCGCTGGAGGAGATTCTCACTCTTCTGTCCGACCGGACCCGGGTTATGCCGGTTTCTACGCTCATTGAGATCGCGCGTGTCGTGTCCACGAACGCGTAGCGTCCCGTGCCATTTGTGCTAAATTTTTAGAAATGAGTTCAATGTCGGCGCGGACATCCCGGGCCCGATTCACCCCTGGCCTTCTTCTCCTCCTTCTCGTGACCGTTCCCGCTGAGGGCCGGGACCTTTCAGGCAAGGTGGAATCACGCGCGTTCACCGTGGTTCAGGAAGCGCTCACTTCCGAAGATTCGCTCACACGGGAAACCGCCGTTCAGGCGCTCGAGTTCGTCCCGGGCGAAAAAGCCGAAAAGACCCTTCTCTCCGCCCTCCAGGACGAAAGCGATTATGTCCGTATCTGGGCCGCCCGCAGCCTGGTGCGGCGCGGGAATCCGGCGGGCAAACAGGTCCTCCTCTCCCTTCTCCTCAGTTCTCCGCCCAACAGCGGCAAAGCCACGTCCGGTCCGCTCGCGGCGCTTGTGCGCATGCGGGCGCTGGCGCAGGGACGTCTGCGGGGCGAAGCCGCCAAGGTTCTCGGCCTTTATAGAGACCCCATGGTGACCGCCGCGCTCCGGAACGCCAAGCGCGACAATGACGGCCGCGTCCGTGATGGAGCCGCCGTGGGTCTGGCCCTGGCGGGGGACGCCACCGAGGGAATCGTTTTCGCGAGCGCCATCAAGGAGAAAGACAAGGGCGTTCGGCAGGCCGCCGCCGAAGCGCTCGAAGCCATGGGCGACATCCGCTTCGCGCCCGCCGTCGAAGCCATTGTTGAGGATCCCGAGGCCGACATCCGCAACGTTGCGCTCCGGGCGCTGGGGCGCATGAAGTCTTTGGAGTCCCGATCGTTGATTGTGGGGCACCTCACCGACGAGAACGGCGTCGTTCGCGAAGCCGCCGCGTGGGCATTGGGAGAGGTGGGCGCCAAGGACCTGGCGTCCAACCTGAAAGCCTCGATGTCGGATCCGAACATCCAGGTCAAGGTCGCCGCCGCCGAAGCGCTGGGGAAACTGGGCGACCCTATTGGACTGGCCGTTCTTGAAGGGGCCATGGCCTCCAATGATCTTGACGCCCGGGTCAAAGCCGCTTCCGCTCTCGCGTCCATGCCCGGCCCCGCCGCACAGGGCCTGGCCACCAAAACGCTGAACGATGGGTTCCTCAAGGTCCGCCTCGGCGCCGCCATCGCCCTTCTAAAAACCAACCGCAACTAAAAGCAGGAATGCGAAGTGAAAAGCTTTTGATATGATCCGTCCCATTATGAACCTAAAAAAACTTTCGTCCGCAGCCGCTTTCGCCCTCACCCTGATTGCCACGCTTAACGCGTCTGCCTGGTCCATGGCCAGCCGCGCCACCGATCCGAACGCGCCGCAGCCGCCCGCCTGGATCCAGTGGGCACCGATGGTGGTGCTCTTCGGAATCTTCTATTTCCTTATGATTCGCCCTCAAGCGAAGCAACGCAAAGAGCGGGAAAATCTGCTGAACAACTTGAAGAAGGGGGACAAGATAGTGACCCAATCGGGGTTTATCGCCACCATTAACAGCGTCGGACCGCGCTTCCTTGAAGTGAAGCTCGCCGACGAAGTCCGCGTCACCATGTTGAAGTCTGGTGTGACCGAGGTTCTTCCGTCCAAAGACGAAGTCGAGCTCACCACGCTCGCCGCCGCCCGATGAATCCCAAACTGATCTGGAAGGCCGGCTTTCTCGCGATCTGTTTCATCTGGGCCCTGATTGCCGTTTACCCGAACTTTGTCTGGTATAGCCTGCCTCTCGCGCAGCGCCAGGAACTCGCCAAGCGCAAGGATCCCCGGGCGCAAAAGGTTGTTCCGCTCGGCCTCGACCTGCAGGGCGGCGTTCACCTCGTGTACCAGATCGACACCACCAAGCTCCCCGACCTGAGCGACGCCACCGTCAGCAAGGCGCTCGAGCAGAACATGGTGGTCATCAACAACCGCATCGACGCGATCGGCGTCGCCAACCCGTTCGTCGCCCGTCAGGGCAAGGAATTCATCGTCATCCAGCTCCCCGGCGTTTACGCCAGCGAAGATGCGAAAGCGATCATCGGCAAGACCGCGCTGCTGGAATTCCGCACGGTTCGCGACAACGAAGCGCTGGTCAAGATTCTCGACGAACTGAACAAGAAGGGCATCCGCTCCGAAGATGTCGTGAACGGCAAGCTGCCGGAAGACATCAAGAAGATGATCCCGGAAGGCCTCGAGCTGATCCCCCAGCGCGAAGGCGGTTACCTCCTGACCGACGCGAAGCCGGTCCTCACGGGAACGCACCTGAAGCAGTCCCGCGTCGACACGCAGGGCCACAGCGGCATGGGCCTCTCGATCGACTTTGAACTCGACTCGGAAGGCGCCCAGATCTTCGAAGCGTTCACCGGATCGCACATCGGCGACCGTCTCGCGATCGTGCTGGACAGCATGGTTCAGTCGGCGCCGCGCATCGAATCCCGCATCCCGGGCGGCCGGGGCCAGATCACCGGCACCTTCACCGCGCAGGAAGCCAAACTTCTCGCGAACGTTCTGAACTCGGGTAACCTTCAGGCGCCGATGAGCGTCGTTGAAGAACGGACCGTCGGTCCCGAACTGGGCGAAGACTCGGTGAAGAGCGGCGCCAGGGCCATGTTGATCGGCCTCGGTCTCGTTCTCCTGTTCATGGTCGTCTATTACAAATTCTCCGGATTCATTTCGGACGCGGCGCTCGGCCTCAACTTCCTGTTCCTTCTGGCCGTCATGACGGCGATGAAGGCGACGCTGACGATGCCCGGTATTGCGGGGACGTTGCTCTCCCTCGCGATGGCCGTCGACGCCAACGTCATCATCCTGGAACGCGTCCGTGAAGAGCTTCGCAAGGGCAAGGATGTCCGCATCGCCATCGACGAAGGCTACGAGAAGGCGTTCACCGCCATCTTCGACGGCCACGTGACCGCGATCCTCGCGGCGGCCTTCCTGTTCCAGTTCGGATCAGGCCCCGTGAAAGGCTTCGGCGTCACCCTGATGTGCGGTCTCATCATCTCGCTGTTCACCGCGGTGTTCGCGACGCACATCATCTACGACGTTTGGTTCACCTTCCACAAGCCCAAGCGGCTCAGCGTCTAAAAGAGGACTCCAATGGAATTTTTTCACGGCACAAACATAGACTTCATCGGTCATAGGAAATGGTTCTACGCCTTCACGATCGGGATGTTCCTGATCGGAATCGGCGCGCTGGTCGCTCACCGCGGCCCGCGGCTCGGCATCGAGTTCACCGGCGGAACGCTGGTTCAGATCAAGTTCAACGATCTTCCGCAGGTGGACAAAATCCGTCAAACTCTGGACGCCGACGGCTGGAAGGGCTATTCGCTTCAGACCCAGCCCGAAGCCAAATCCATCATCGTTCGCATTCAGCAGGAAGCGGGCGGAAAGAGCGACCTAGGCGCGAAAGTGACCGCGACCCTCCAGAAATCCTTCCCCGGAAACGTGAACAACATTCCGGACCGCGTGGAATTCGTCGGTCCCGTTATAGGCAAGCAGCTCGCCCTCAACGCGTTTCTCGCCGTTATCGGAGCTCTTCTCGTCATCGTGGTTTATGTGGCCTTCCGCTTCAAGAACTGGCTCTGGGGCTCGATCGGTGTGTTTGCGCTCGCGCATGACGTGTTCGTGACCTTCTGTCTTCTGGTTCTCCTGAACCGGGAAGTCACGCTGGTGATTGTGGCCGCGCTCCTCACCCTGGCGGGTTACTCGATCAATGACACCATCGTCATCTTCGACCGCGTCCGCGAAAACCTGCGCACGACCCGGAAGGAAGAAATGTCCGCCCTCTACAATCGCAGCGTCAACGAGACGCTCGGCCGGACCATCAACACATCCCTCACGGCGTTCATCGCGGCCTGCAGCCTTTTCTTCGCGGGCCAGGTTCTCCGCGACTTCGCGATCGCGATGTCGTTCGGTATTTTCATCGGAACCTATTCGTCCATTTTCTGCGTGACGCTCGTTTACGAGTGGCAGCAGCGTCAGCGACGGAAACGATAGTTTCCGGACGTCCGCCTTTTGAAAGTTAAGAAGTTCCGCATCCGGCCCCGCCAACCCAGCGTTGGCCGCATTCTTAAGGCCATCATGGGCGTGAAGCAGCTCGCGCCCGAGCTGGAAGCCTCTCTTCCGACCGAAATCGAAGATTTCCTGCCCCGGATGATGCCGACCGCCTTCTATCAGACGTGGTCCCGGGATGAACTTCCGCCGGCGTTCGCCGAAACACTGAAGCACGCCGATGCGACCAAGGCCGTCGCGGTTTCAGCGCTCGTCGCGACCATCGGATCCGAGCCGGAAGACGCCCTCTCCGAATTCCTGTTAAACGGAGAAACCCAGCGTTCCCAGGTGGCCACGGCCATCTGCGAGGAATCGGCCGACCTCAGCATGCATTTCCTTCTCCGTCTCCTCATCGATGACGCGAAGACCGACGACTGCGATATCTCGGAGCCGATTTTCATTGGCGACACCGCTCTGCTGGCCGAGACCCTCCGGCTCCTTGAAGCGGATCAGGAAGGCGTCACGCAGGACACCGCCTTCCATCTGACGCCCCGTTTCACCCGCGTCGCGATTGTGGCCTGGTGGCCCGTCGCCCGGAAGAAGAAATCCTCTCAATATCCCAAGAAGCGCTCCGCGTAACGTTTCTCCAGCGCTTCGCTGGACGACTTCATGGCACAATCCGAATACCGCGTTTCAGTTCCACATATCCTCGCCGGCTGGGCTGGCGCGGCATTCCTTCATCTGGTCGGGCGGACTTCGGCCATCCAGAAGCTTGATCATCCGTCCTATCTCGCCATCCGACGTGAAAGCCGTCCCTGTATCTATGCCCTTTGGCACAACCATCAGGTTTTCCTCGCCTGGGCGCACCGGGGAGAAAAGTGCAGCATCATGGTCAGCCGGAGCAAGGACGGCGAATACATCGCGCAGGTCATGGGACGACTCGGACTCATTGCGGTTCGCGGTTCCTCCAGCCGCGGCGCCGAATCCGCGTTCCGTCAGATGATCGCCGCGCTCGAACGGAAGGAACAGGTCGGCTTTACGCCCGACGGTCCGCGCGGGCCGGCGGGAACCGTCCAGGGGGGCGTGATTTCGGCGGCACAAATGACGGGATATCCGGTCGTTCCCGTGGCCGTCGCGTCGCGTCGAAAAATCGTTTTCCGGAGTTGGGACCGCTTCTTCCTGCCTCTCCCGTTCAGTCACATCGTGGTCGGGCACGGCCGCCCGCTGTTCGTTTCGCCGGAAGAAACCGCCGAGGCCGCAGGTGCGCGGATCAAGGAAGCGATAGACAGCGCGGTCGATGCCGTCGACACCGCGGAGCGTTTAGCGCCGCCGTGGTGGACCTCGTTCTGGGGCGCCTTCTTCGGCCTGGTCTATGCTTGGCTCGGCACCGTGTTGGCGCCGCTCTCGCTTCTTGTTTTTCTTTCGAAGCACGGACCGGCGAGAACCTTTCGAAATCTCGGAGAACGCCTCAACCCGGACGGAATCCGCCCGTCCGAAGGACCTCGTCTCTGGTTGCACGCGGCAAGTGTGGGGGAATGGCAGGCGCTTCGCCCCATTCTGGCGGGCCTCCGTCAGGACGAAACGTTTTCGTTCGTGATCACGGTCAGTTCCCCCGAAGCGCGGGTGCTCGTTTCCGCCGAGGAGCCGGGACTGCCGGTCCGGATGATTCCGCTCGATCTCGTCCCCGTTGTTCGTCGCTGGATCGACAAGATCCGTCCCACCGCCGTAATCATCGCGGAAACCGAACTCTGGCCCAATCTTATTGCCTGCCTTCATCGCGGCAACATTCCGATTTTTATTGTGAACGGGCGGCTTTCGGCGCGCAGCGCGTCCCGCTGGCGCTTCTTCAGGCCGATGGCGTGGCGAATTCTTTCGCCGATATCGCATTTCTTCGTTCGAACGGATCTGGACGGGCAGCGCTACTGCTCCATCGGCGCGCCGGTGTCGGCTGTCACCGTCACGGGTAACACGAAGGTGGACAATCTGACCCTTCTCTCGAACGCCGCCCGCGCCGAACGCCGCCGGCGTTTCTTTGGTGATACGGACGGCGTCTTCCTGCTGGGCGGCAGCACGTGGGAAGGGGAAGAAGCAGCGCTGGCGAAACTGGCGGGCATAGGCGACGGTTACCGCCTTCGCGTCGTGATCGCGCCCCGTTCGAAGGCCCGCTTTGAATCCGTTGCGACCCATCTGTCGGGCATCAACGTCAGCTGGAGTCGCTGGAGCGACGTAAAAGCGAAACGGGAGTGGGACACCGATGTTCTCCTCGTCGACACGCTGGGCGACCTGAAAGATCTGTATGGCGCCTGCGATTTTGCGTTCGTGGGAGGAAGCCTGAATCCGCGCGGCGGCCAGAATCCGCTTGAGCCCGCGGCCGCGGGACTGCCGGTCCTGTTCGGGCCGTCCATGACCAATTTTCACGAGGAAGCCGAAGATCTGAAGAAAGCCGGTGCCGCCCGTCAGTGCCGTCACGACGCGGATCTGGCCGAGGACGTGGTGGAGCTGACCCGGGATGAAAACCTGCGCGCCCTGATGGGTGAGGCGGCGGAGAAATACGTGGCGTCCCGACAGGGCGCGGCCCGCCGGACCACCAGCGCCGTGCGCGCCGCACTTTTGGTAGAAAGCTCCCGTGCTTGAGCTCGACGCCAAGAAGATTCTGGTTATTCGCCTTTCCAGCCTCGGCGATGTGGTGCTGACCACCGCGATATTCCCAAGCCTGAAAGCCCGGTGGCCCCTGGCGCGAATCACCGTCGCCACCAAAGCCGCTTTCGCGCCGCTCTTCGCCGGGAACCCCAATGTCCACGAAGTCGTCACCTTTGACGGGGACGACTTCCCCTTCAGCACGCTGGCCAGCCGCATCAAAAGCGAAACCTGGGACGTCGTGATCGACCTTCACGCGAATCTTCGGTCCTGGTATCTGCGCTTGGTGGCCGGGGGAAACTGGACCGTCGTGGTCAACAAGGCGACGGTCGCGCGGTATGCGCTTTTGTTCACGAAGCGTCCCATGGCGCCCCTGAAGAGGTCCGTCCGGGAGCGAATTCTGGATTGTCTTTCGGACATGGGCGTACCGGTCGTGTCGAAGGACACTCAGCTTTTTCCGTCGCTCTCGCCCGATTTCTTCGAGAAGCACAGAATCCCCCAGGGCCGACCATTGATCGGGGTTGCTCCCGGCGCGCGGCATGCGACGAAGCGCTGGTCCGCGGAAAAATTCGCCGAGGTCGCCAACCGGTTGGCGGAAGCGAAGTCCGGCACGGTGATTTTGTTGGGAGACCGTTCGGACGCGGCGGCCGCGGACGACGTTGTCCGTCATTTGAAAGCGCCGCACGTGAACCTGACGGGGAAAACAAACCTGCCCGCGCTGATCGGCATCACCAGCCGCCTGAGCCTTCTGATCACGAACGATTCCGGACTCCTGCACATCGGAGAGGCGCTGAAGATTCCCCTCGTCGCGGTTTTCGGGCCCACGGTTCGGGGATTCGGCTTCGCTCCGTACCGGGATTCCTCCCGGCTGGTGGAAGTAAATCTTGAGTGCCGGCCCTGCACGCTGCACGGCGACGAGCGTTGCCCGCTGGGCCATCATCGCTGCATGACGGAGGTCGGCGCGGACGCCGTTGTGTCCGCCGCCGGGGAGATTCACGCCCGGGAGGGCGCGGTATGAAAATTCTGCATCTCGTCGACGAGCCCTGGGATTCAGGCATTACGGCGTATGCGCTTCAGATCGCGCTCCTTCAGCACAAGGCGGGTCACGCGGTCACGGTCGGCGTGCGGACCGGAAAGGCGCCGGAGAAACTCGCGATGGCGAAGGGTCTCATCACCGCGCCCTTCGACGGACTCTTTTCTCTGAGAAGGGTCCTGAACCGCCCGTGGGATCTCATCAACGCGCACACGGGGCGCACGCATACCTGGTCCGTCCTTACACGCGCCCTGAGTGTTCACACGTTGAAGCGATCCGTCCCCGTGGTTCGGACCCGTGGCGATGCGCGTGCCGTGAGCGTCAATCCGCTCAGCAGATTCCTCTATCGCCGTACCGCAGGTTTCATCGCGGCGTCCGCGCACATCGGCCGCCAGTTTGAGGAATGGGCGGGGGTTCAGGAAAGTCGCCTCGAGATTGTTTATCCGTCAGTCGATCTGGATGGCAGCAATCCGCCGCTTCCGCATGGGCGCGTCGGTATCCTGGGGCGGCTGGATCCGGTTAAAGGCCATGCGTTTTTTCTGGAAGCCGCGGCCTGGGTGCTGAAGAAGCGCCCCGAAATCCGTTTTTACATTGCCGGAAAGGAAGCTGGGGTATCAGAAACGCTTCTCCGCAATCAGGCCGATCAGCTTGGTATTTCACACGCGATCGAGTTCCTCGGGTTTTGCAAGGATGCGCGGGATTTCATGCGGTCCTGCACGATCGGCGTGGTGGCCAGCGTGGGCAGCGAAGAAATTTCTCGCGCCTGCCTCGAATGGATGTCGGTGGGCCGTCCCGTGGTCGCCACGGTGGTCGGGTCGCTTCCGGAACTGGTCGAGGCGGACGAAACCGGGCTCCTGGTGCCGCCTCAGGACAGCGCTTCGATGGCCGAGGCCATCCTGTCCCTTCTGGATGACTCGGCCCGCGCTGCCCGGTTCGGTCACGCGGCGGTCGAGAAAATCCGCCGCTTTTTCACGCCTGAGGTTCAGCTGGAGAAAACCATGAATCTCTACAGCCGGGTCTCCGTACCGTCGTCATCCCGCTGAGACACGTTTTCCCGGGTTTTCCCCCAGGAAATCGGATGATTCCGCTCCTTCTGCCTCTCCCACGCAAACTGCTGAAAATACCGGAGAAAGAAATCTT
The DNA here is from genome assembly GCA_043732015.1 of Elusimicrobiota bacterium. Classification (GTDB taxonomy): domain Bacteria; phylum Elusimicrobiota; class Elusimicrobia; order F11; family F11; genus JBBRXR01. The sequence continues at coordinate 34,389 of JAYTIE010000073.1, forward strand.
TTGGACCGCTTCGACGTTCAAATTTGAACTGAGCCCGACTTTATCCACAGAGTTGTCCCCGTTGTCCACAATTGTGGACAGAGCGTTTGTGACGCCCGCATGACGGAGGCTCCAGACCCCGGGTCCAACCGGAGTGAAATGATAAGATTCGCGCCGTGAAACCTGTCTCCGGCCTTTCGGTCATCGTCATCGCCCGCAACGAAGAACGCGATCTTCCCGCCTGTCTGGCGAGTGTCGCGGGTCTGGCCGCCGAGATCGTTCTTGTGGATTCCGGCTCAACGGACCGCACGTTGGACATTGCGCGCGCCGCGGGCGCGAAAGTGCTCCACCGGGAGTGGGAAGGCTACGGCAAGCAGAAGCAGGCGGCGTTGGACGCTGCGGCGGGCCCGTGGGTTCTCAACCTAGACGCCGACGAGCGCGTGACGCCTGCGTTAGCGGACGAAATCCGGTCTGTTCTGGACGCCTCTCCGCGTGAAAAAGGTTTTTCAATTCCGTTCCGCCATTTCTTCCTTGGACGGCTTCTTCGCTTTGGCCGCTTCGGGACAGAAACCCATCTCCGCCTCTTCCAGAAAGACGCCGCTCGCTATGGCTCCGCTCAAATCCATGAAGGAATCCATGTCGACGCGCCCCTAAGCCAGCTCTCGGGCCGGATTGATCATTTCAGCTATCACGACCTGACCGAGTATTTCGACAAGTGCAATCGCTACACGTCGATGATCGCGGCGAAGCGCTTCGCCGAAGGCGCGCGCTTCAGCGTTTTCCATCACCTTCGGCTGCCGGTGGAATTCTTGCTGCGTTACGTTATCCGCCTCGGATTTCTCGACGGGGAACCGGGCCTCACTTACGCCCTTCTATCTTCGTACTATGTGTGGCTGAAATTTTTGAAGCTCCGCGATCTTGAGCGGGCGGAGCCGTCGAAAGGAACCGTGAAATGATCTTGTTTCTGATTGGCGCCGCCCTCCTGATTGGCGCCAGCGCTCGCTGGAACTGGTGGCGTCTCCCAAGCGAAGGCATCCCGATCCTGATGTATCACAAGATCGGCGATCCCCCGCCCGGTTCGAAGCTGTCCAAGCTGTGGGTGTCGACGGGTAAGCTGCGCCAGCAGATGGCGTTTCTGGCCGACAAAGGCTGGCATCCCATCACATTCAAGGATCTCTACGCCTATTGGGACCACGGCACGCCGCTGCCCACGAAGCCCGTTCTTCTCACGTTTGACGACGGATACCAGAACAACGCGACCGATGCGCTTCCGATCCTGAAGGAATTTGGTTTCCGCGCGACGCTCTATGTCGTCACGAACACGGTGGAAGGTGACAACCGCTGGCACGATCCGTCTTCCGAGACGCGGATTCCGATGGCAAGCTGGGCGCAACTGAAGGACCTTCAGAAAGCTGGCTGGGAAATCGGTTCTCACACGCTGAACCACCCGCGCCTCCACAAGATCGATTTGAAACAGGTTGAGAAGGAACTGACCGAGAGCCGCGCGAAACTGATCGAAATGCTCGGAGAGACGCCGGATAGCTTTGCGTATCCGTACGGCGCCGGCGAGGACGTGCCCGCCATCGTGGCCGCCGTGAAAGCCGCCGGCTACCGCACCGCCACAACCGTTCACGCGGGGAAGTGGAATCTGGCCCAGTTCAAGGAACGTCCGTTCAACCTGCCGCGACCGTTCGTGCGGGGTGACGAGAACCTCCTCGACTTTCACCTCAACCTGACCCGGGGACGCTGCCGGTTCTGACGCCGGTGCGCGCCGAACTCCTCTTCCAGAACCGGGCCTTCCGGCTCGCGTTCTCTCCGCTTCTGGCGCCGGCCGCGCTTCTCTACGGCCTTGGCGTAGCGCTGGACCGTTCCCGGAAATCCGCGCGCCAGCGGTGCCTGCCAGCGCCCGTCATCTCGATCGGCAATGTAACGGTGGGCGGAACGGGAAAGACGCCGGTTCTTCTTCATCTTTTGTCGGAGCTGAAAGCGCTTGGACTTCGGGCGGCCGTGTTGACGCGGGGTTACAACGGCGCGGGTATGGGGCGCCGCGAAGGATGCGTGACGGGCGTGGCTGAAGCGGCGGAATTCAGCGACGAAGTCCGGCTGGTTGCCGAAAAATTTCCTGACGTGGTGATCGGCGTCGGCGCGGACCGCTCGGAGATGGCCACCGCGGTTTTGAAGCGCGGCGTGGTGGATCTTTTTATTCTGGATGACGGTTTCCAGCACTGGTCTCTCGCCCGCAACCTGGATGTCGTCTGTGTGGACGCCAGCCGTCCGTTGGAACGGTTTCTTCTTCCGCTGGGCCTCCTCCGGGAACCTTTGGGCTCTCTGCGGCGCGCCGGTCTCGTTCTCCTGACGCGATGTGAACTCGCGAGCGACGCTTCGCTGCAGAAACTGGAGGCGGATATCCGGAAGCGGTCGCCTGACGCCGTGATTCTTCGCAGCCGTTTCGAGTTGACGCTGGATGCGCCCGCGGCCGGCGCCGCTATCGCGATGTCGGCGATCGGAAATCCCGCGTCGTTCGAAGCCGCGCTGACGAAAATGGGATTCGATGTGCATCCGGCGCGGTTTCCGGATCATCACACGTACGGTGAGCCGGATCTTGAGAAAGTCGCCGCGTCAGCACGGAGCCTTGGCGCGACGGTGATCGTGACGGAGAAAGACTGGGTGAAGTTGAAGAAGACCCGATGGGGCCAGGAAAAGGACCGTCCGTCGCTTCGCGTGGCCGCCCAGAAACTTGTTTTTGTGGGAGAGGGCGCCCGGGCGTGGACCGGGCGAATTGAACAGACGGACCGAATGGGTTCATGAAGAAAGCCAAACATTTCATCGAGTACCTGTTGCTGCGCGCGCTGGAAACCCTCGTGTCC
>JAYTIE010000074.1:0-5390 GCA_043732015.1 Elusimicrobiota bacterium
GGATCGACGTGCTGCCGCTGGGATCCGCGGCTCTTGCCGGAACCTCGTTCCCGATCGACCGGAATTTCGTGGCCAAGCGCCTCGGGTTCGCGCGCATCAGCGAAAATTCGATCGACGCGACGGCCTCCCGCGACATGGCGGCGGAGTTCCTGGCCTGCTGCGCCATCCTCATGTCTACGCTATCCCGGATCTCGGAAGAGCTGGTCATCTGGTCCAGCGCCGAATTCAATTTCATTCAGTTGACCACCGAGTTCACGTCGGGCTCGTCGATCATGCCGCAGAAGCGGAACCCGGACGTGGCCGAAATCGTCCGCGGCGAAACGGGCCGCGTGTACGGATCGCTCGTCGCGATGCTCACCATCCTGAAAGGTCTTCCGCTCAGCTATAACCGCGACCTTCAAGAAGACAAACCGCCCATTTTCGACGCCGTCGACACGATCATGGGATGTCTGTCCGTGATGGCGCCGATGATCGCGCTCATGAAAGTCAACACGAAGACCATGTTGAAGTGGTGCGAGCACGGCTTCCTGGCCGCCACCGAACTGGCCGATTTCCTGTCGGTGGAAGGCGTGCCGTTCCGCACCGCCCACGGCATCGTCCGCCAGGTCGTCGCGTTCTGCCAGATGAAGGAAATCCGTCTGGACGAACTGCGGCTTGCGGACCTGAAACAGTTCAGCGACAAGTTTGACTTGCGGGCCCTCGACCTGCTCTCGCCGGAAAAAGTGGTCCGCGCCAAGACGTCCTACGGCGGCACCTCCCCCGAGAGCGTTCGCCGCCAGATCCAGAAACTGAAGAAGGCGATCTCCTAGCGCCGTCCGTCATTCCCGCGAAAGCGGGAATCTAGGCCAAAGACATTCATGGCGAAGTGGTCCCGTCAAAGGCCGTCAGGTCAGGCAGTGGAGCTGGGTTCCCGCATGCGCGGGAATGACGCTGCTTTCATCGTCTGTCTTGCTTCTTTTTTCATCCTCATCTTTACGGCCTTTCCCGCCTCCGCCGCCACCACCGAAGTCCTGACCCTGCGCGCATCCGTCGATCGCGCGGAGAAGAACAATCCGAAACTTCAGCTGGCCTCCAAGGAATTCCAGATCGCCCGGGCGCAGCTTCGCCAGGCGCGGTCGCTTTTCTTTCCGCGCGTGAACCTGAACATGGACGCGGTCCGCTACAAGCAGGACACCATCGGCCAGATTCCGCCGGAGCTGGGCAACGTGGTGCTGGAAACCTCGAAGCAATCCAACGTGTCGGGCGCGGACAACCTTTATATCGGCCGGTTGAACCTCGTGCAGACGCTCTACGCCGGCGGCAAGGTGACGTACACCTACCGCCTGTCGCAGATCAACGTGCAGCGCGCGCAGAGCGCGCTGGAAGCGATGCAGAACCAGGTGGAGTTTGATACCGAGGACGCGTTCTACGGCCTGGTTGCCCTGAAGGAGAAGCGGAAGCTGATGCAGGACGCGCTCCTCGACGTCGAGAAGATGGCGAAGCAGGCGCCGGGTGAACACGCGCGCCTTCAGGCGGCTTCCGAACGCGCCGAACTCCGCCGCAATCTTTCCGAGCTGGATCTGAAAGCGCAGGACCTGCGGTTCGCGTATCTCAAGGTGATGGGCGTGGAATATTTCTCCGACGTGGATGTGGATGGCAAGCTGGAAACGCCCGCAAAACCGCGCGATCTGCAGACCGTGCTCGTGTGGGCCCGCGAGAACCGACCGGAACTCCGCGAAACCGCGATCCAGGAAGAAGTCGACGCGCTGTCCGTCGACCTGTCGCTGGCCGAACGCTACCCCACGCTGCGCCTCGGCGGCGGCGTCGAAGTCCGCAACCGCGAATTTCCGCTGGACCAGACCAACTGGAACGCGGTGCTCGACATGAACATCCCCATCTTCGACGGGCTCTCCAGTCCTGCCCGCGTGAAGGAAAGCCGCTACCGGGCCGAGCAGGGACGGCTGCGCCGCGCCCAGCTGGAAGACGCGATCGAGATGGAAGTGCGCGCCGCGCACGCGGACATCCAGCACTGGACCGACGAACTGGCCGCCCGCACGGGAGATCTGGCCGACCTGAACGGCTCCAGCAAGTCCTACGTCGGCCCCAACCGCAACAACGAGCCCCTTTCCCAGCGTCTTGATTTCCTGCGCTGGCGCCTCGAGCGGTCCGTCGACGTGATCGACGCGCAACTTCAGCTGTCGATCGCCAATGCCCGCCTCACCCGCGCCGTCGGCAAAAGCCCCAGCGAGGCGCGGGAATGAAAAAGGACGTGACCTTTTCGGTCATTCCCGCGAAGGCGGGAATCTAGCCCATGAACAATTTGTCTGGAACGGTAACCGCACAAGGGCCGGAACGTGCATGAGTGAGCGACTCAGCCCCAAACGCTCCAAGCAGCGCCAGAATCAACCCGCCTGGATTCCCGCCTTCGCGGGAATGACGGGCTTTGTTTTTCTCCTCTCTCTATTTTTTCCTATGCCTTCGTTCTCAGCGTCCACCATGCCCGCGGGGGTGAGCCGGGATCAGTTCGCGGCGGATATCGCCTGGAAGGCGTTCAAGGCGTTGCCGAAAGAGAAACGCCCCAAAGTCATCATCGTGCTGGGAGGCGGCGGCGCGCGCGGGCTGGCGCACGTCGGTGTGCTCCGGGCGCTGCAGGAAGAGGGAATTCCCGTCGACGAAATCGTGGGCGTTTCGGTCGGCGCGCTGATTGGCGCCTTGTATTCCGCCGGCATTCCGGTGGAAGAAATCGAGAAGATGGCCAGCGAGATCGGCTGGAACAACCTCACCTCCGTGTCCCGCACCTCGATGGTGAAACTGATCCTGTCGGACGAGTTGCTGTCGTCCAACAACATGGAAACCTATCTGCACAAACACATCGGGGACCGCTCCTTCTCCGACCTGCCCATCCCCTTCGCCTGCGTGGCGACCGACATCCGCACGGGCGAGCGCGTCATCTTCCGCGAAGGTCCCGTGGCCGTGGCCGCGCAGATCAGCGCCACCATTCCCGCGATCTTCAAACCCGTCGAGTACCGCCATCGCCTGTTGGTCGACGGCGGGCTGACCGACAACCTGCCGACCGACGTCGCGCGCGCCGACGCCAGGGACGGCATCGTGATCGGGGTTCTGCCCGTCGGAGAATATGCGCTCACCGACACGAACACGGTTTTCAAGGGCCTGGTCCGCGCCATCGACATCCAGAAAGACATCATCCTGGAAACGAAACGGAAAGAAGCCGATTACATGATCGAGCCGGACGTGGGCTCCGTCACCATGGTGGACTTAGGGCGCGGCCGCGAGTGCATCGAGGCCGGCGCCATTGCCGCCCGCAAATCCGCGCTCGACATCAAGGCGCTCATCCTGAACCGCCTGAAATCCAAAGCGCTGGAGGCGAAACGATGATGCCCCAGCCGTCATTCCCGCGAAAGCGGCACCGTTCGACAATGAATGATGCCGGTGCCGTCCCGACATCGATCATTATCGGTACGGGACGGGAATCCAGGCCCAGGAGATTCATGGCAACTCGGGTTAAGTCTGAGCAATTGGGTTTGGCAGTTGAGATGGATTCCCGCGTGCGCGGGAATGACGGGCTTTTGCTGGCGATCATTCTGGTTTTCTCTCTCTTCGCGGCCCCGCCCGCCTTCGCGGCGAAGACCATGTTCTCGGGACTGACCTCCATCGACGAGATCCAGAAGACGCTCTCGAAACTGCCGGAAAGCCGCGCCTCGCGGAAGAAGGCAAAACTGCATTCCGATCTCGGCACCCTGCTCTACCGGAAAGGTCAGATGGCGGAGGCCGCGAAGGAGTTCGAAGTCGCGCTCACCTTCGCCACCACGCGCACCATGCGCCGCCACATCTATCTGTTCATGGGGAAAAGCTACGACTCCTCCGGCCGGCTGGACCGCGCCATCTCCGCCTATGAGGAAGCCCTCGAGTACGACCGCCACAACTGGAAACGGCACCGGGACCTGGCGAACCTCTACGAACAGGCCGAGCTCTACAAGAAAGCCCGCGAATATTACGCCAACGCCCGGACGCTGAACCCCCGGGAACCGTCCCTGACCTTCGTGGGGGGGCGGGTGTTCCGGAAGATCGGGCTCTACAAGCAGGCCGAGGAATTTCAGCTGAAGGCCCGGGAGATGGGGTACGACCGGAACGCGATTCACCGCGAGTTGTCGATGATCTATTCGCGTCGCGGCCGCCCGGCCGACGCGCTCAGTGAATGGAAGGCGGGCGCCGGGGACTCCGAAGCCCTGGATGACATCGCCCGGACGGTCTATCTGGCGGTCCTGGCCGACGACCGGGCCGGGGCAAAGGCCGCCCTTCCCCGCCTGAAAGCCGCCGGGGCCTCCCCGGAGACCGTTCAGCTGTACGAAAATTTGGTTGAATTGGACTCGTCAGCGCTCACAGACCCTCAGATAGATGCACTCGTCGGGTCTTTCCTTGCCGAACGCAAGGCCCCTTAAACTTCTCTTACAGGATCATCATGAAATCGCCTTTTATTGATTATCGCTCCAACCGTTTGTTTGTGGAAGACGTGGCCGTCGAAACGCTGGCCCAGGACCACGGAACCCCGCTTTACGTCTACTCCAAAGGCGCCATCGAGACCGCGTTCAAGAGTTACACGAACGCCTTCGCGGACATCCCGCACCTCGTCTGCTATTCGCTGAAAGCCAACTCGAACCTCGGCATCGCGGCCACGCTGTCCCGCTTGGGCTGCGGCGTGGACATCGTGTCGGGCGGCGAACTTCGCCGCGCCCTGCTGGCCGGCTTCCAGCCGTCGGACATCATTTTCTCCGGCGTCGGCAAGACGAAGGAAGAACTCGAACTCGCGATCCGCAAGAACGTGCGGATGATCAACGTGGAGTCCGAGGAAGAACTGAAGGCGCTGAACGAGGTGGCGACGGCCATCAAGAAGCCCGCGCCGTTTTCGCTGCGCGTGAACCCGGACGTCCGCGCCGGCGGCCACCCGCACATCAGCACGGGAACGCCGAAGAACAAGTTCGGCGTGTATCACAAAAACATCTTTCCGCTGTACCAGTGGGCGCTGAAGCAGACGTGGCTCCGCCCCGTCGGGATCCAGTGCCACATCGGGTCCCAGATCACGAACGTGAAGCCGTACAAGCCCGCTTTGGCGGTCCTGCTGGATCTCGTGAAGCGCCTGCAGGCCATCGGCGTTAAGATCGATATTCTGGATCTTGGCGGCGGACTCGGCGTTGACTATCACAACGACCACCCGCAGACCCCGGCGGACCTCGCGAAAATCATCGTCCCCGCGCTGAAAGGCCGGAAGTTCACGTTGTTCCTGGAACCGGGCCGGTCCATCATCGCGCAGGCGGGCATCCTCGTCACGCGCGTGATCTACCGGAAGACGGCGGCTTCGAAACATTTTGTGATCGTCGACGCGGCGATGAACG
>JAYTIE010000075.1:0-1972 GCA_043732015.1 Elusimicrobiota bacterium
TTCGATTGCGCGCGGGACACGTTCTTTCACCGGGTCGAACTGAAGGGCGGCCACCCCGTCTATTCCGGCCCGCTCTACATCGACGCGACCTGGAAACCCGGATACCCCGAACCGCTGGTCATGACCGAAGAGGTGGTGAAGCTGGTGAATTCAAGATGGAAGGAATACGGATTTAAGTAGCCCCGCTGTCATTCCCGCGAAAGCGGGAATCCAGGCCAAAATATTCATGGCGCGTAGGCAGATGGCAAGGGCTTGAGTCAGGCAGTGGAGCTGGGTTCCCGCATACGCGGGAACGACGAACGAGGAGTATCCCATTCTCATCACCGATAAAAATCTTCTCCCCCTGTGGGACAAAGTCCGTGGCGGAACGCGGCTGACGCCGGAAGACGCGCAGGTTCTTTTCGCGTCGAACGACATTCATGGGATGGGTCTCATGGCGAACTGGGTGAAAGAACAGAAAACGGGCGACCGCGCTACCTTCGTCATGAATCGCCAGATCAACCCAACGAACGTCTGCGTTCTTTCGTGCCACTTCTGCGACTACGCGACGAAAGAGAAGAACCCGCGCGCCTACATCATGTCGAAGGAGCAGATCCTCTCGAAACTGAACGAGGACCTGCGCGAGGTCCACATCGTGAGTGGCCTCTACCGGGGCTGGACCGTTGAGCAGTACCTGGACATCATCCGCGACATCAAGGCGGCGTTCCCGAAGATCCAGGTGAAGTCCTACACCGCGGTCGAAATCGATTTCTTCGCCCGTCGCGAGCAGACCACGATCGAGAACATCCTGAAGCGAATGATCGCGGCTGGAACCGTCTGCATTCCCGGCGGCGGCGCCGAAGTGTTCTCCGAGCGCGTGCGGAAGGCCCTTTATCCGTTCAAGATCGGCGCGCCGAAGTGGCTGGAAGTTCACCGCACCGCGCACAAGCTGGGCCTTCGCTCCAACTCCACCCTGCTTTACGGGCATATGGAAACGTATGACGAGCGCATCGAGCACATGCGGCGGCTGCGCGAGCTGCAGGACGAGACGTCCGGTTTCCTGTCCTTCATTCCCCTCGCCTATCAACCCGGCACGACGCAGGTCGTGAAGCGTCAGGCGTCGGTGGTAGAAGACCTGAAGATGATTGCCATATCGCGCCTCTTCCTCGACAATTTCCGCCACATCAAGGCCTACTGGGTGACGATGGGCGAAGACACGGCAAGCATCGCCCTGAATTACGGCGCCGACGACATCGACGGCACCATCGGCGAAGAGAAGATCATGCATGCGGCGCAGGCCTCATCTCCGCTCGAGATGGCGCGGGACCGCCTCGTCTCCCTCATCCGCGAAGCGGGCCGCGTTCCCGTGGAGCGCGATTGCCTGTACAACGACGTGCGCCGCTACGACATCGAACCCATTGAGGCGCGGGTGGGAGCCTCCGCATGATGAAGGTCGGACGCATCGCGTACCTGAACGTGGAACCGTTCTTCCATTTCTGGCCGTCGGACGCCTTCCAGCTCGTGCAGCTTCCGCCGCGCCAGCTGGCGCAGGCCGCCGCCGACGGTCTGGTGGACGCTGGGCCCCTTCCGATCGTCGAAGGCTGGAAGATGGAAAATGATTTCGAAGCGATGGGCCGCTGGGGCATCTCGAGCCGAGAACGGAGCGGCAGCGTGTACGTGATGTCGCGGAAACCTTTCGCGGAATTGCAGAATGCCACGATCGGCGTCACTGAAGACACGTCCACCTCCGCGATGCTGGCGGCGCTTCTGCTGAACCACCGCCAGGACCTGAACGTTCGGTTCCGTCGGGGATTTCAGGACTCAGACGATGGGTGGCTCACCATCGGCAATCAGGCGCTGGGCTATCAATTGAATCCGGAAACGCGGCCCTTTCCCCATCTCACCGATCTCGCGACCGAGTGGTGGAACTGGCAGAAGAAGCCCTTTGTGTTCGCGGAGTGGGTGGTGCGGCGTTCCGCGTCCGTTGGCGACC
>JAYTIE010000076.1:0-5329 GCA_043732015.1 Elusimicrobiota bacterium
TGGGCCGCGCACGGCACGGGAAACGAAATTACTTCTCGAGCTTCACGTCGTCGATGTACATCGTGAACCCGCTCGGGTTCGCGTCGGCGTTGGCGGCGAAACCGAAACCACCGATGATGTGGCTCATGTCGAGCCCCTTCAGGGAGATTTCGTACTTCTTCCATTCCTTGGTCAGCGTAACCGGGCTGACGGAGGCTTCGTCCGAGTCACCTTCTTCAGTCTGGCCGGTGATGCCGCCGATGAAGAATTTGTCCAGGACTTCTCCGCCCACTTCGCCGCGGGCCGAGAACGTCATCTTGGAGTAGGCCGACAGGTCAAACCCGCCGCGCTTGTCACCCCAGTTGTTCGCCGGATGCTGCCAGTAGATACCGGCCCAACCGTTGCCCTGCTTGCGCTCTCCGGTGTACTTCACCTGAATGCAGGTGTCTTCGGCCGGAGCAGCGGCTCCAGCGGCGGCCGGGGCTTTCCCCGTTTCCTTCGCTCCACCCTTGACCCAACCCTGATTCATCTTCAGATCGCCATAGTCGCCCATCCAGCCCGAAGGCACGAAATGGTTGAGACGCGATCCGCGATCGACGTACACGTAAAACACGTCGTCAGCCACGCCAGCGCCTTTCTTTGATGCCGCCGCCGCTGCCGGCGCCGCTTTCTTGTCCGCTGCCACGAGTCCCGACGCCATGAGTCCGGCGCCCAAAACCATGACCAGCATTTTTTTTGTCTTTGTCATGACTGCTCTCCTCCAGTTTTGAGGGTGAAAAAACGTCTGGCCCACCCTTCTAGGCCACCAAATCGCTACCGCGCTTTGTATCCCGCTCGCTCCGGTTCAGTGAATTGAAACAGGAATCCGAAGCGATGCGAAAACAGGAACCGGAACTCGTCATAGGAGCCGAGATCCGGTGCTACAAATTGATTGTTGTCCTGACGCGCCGCCAGGTACGTCACGTCGATCGTGGTGTTGGACGTGATGGAATAACCCACGCCGCCACCCCAGAGCCGGTCGAAGGACTCGCCAAAGAACACCTGATAGGGCTCGGGACCCCAGATGCCGGAACCGTAGTGTCCCCAGATGTTCCAGGGACCCCGGTCGAGGCGGGCTTCGACAGAATAGTACTCGGTTAGGGGCTTGTTGACGCTGGCATCCGTGCTGTACGCCGAGTTGCCCGTCGCGGGCGTCTGGCCACCGGCAATGCCGAGAGTCCATTTGGACGGCTTCTCCCGGCCGATGAAAACGAGTCGATACTCGTGAATGAACCCGTTGGTGGCCCAGGCGCCGGAATGAGCGGGCGAGTCAAACAGGATATCGCCACTGGAGTTGTAATAGGACTGCCGGTCCGTGGGAGTGCGTAGATCCGTCATGCGATGCTGGAAGGCCACGGCCAATGGAGCGTTTTCTCCCGGATTTATGTTCCAGGATTCCAGCACGTCCTGATCATAGACGAGGAGGTTCGTTCCGGGCGTCGGATCAAACCAGATCGTGGTGGTGAGGCTGACGGTCTCGCGGTTGGACCAGTTCACAGTGAACGGCGACTCCGGTCCGCGCGGCTGAGAAACAATATTGCCGATGTCATCCGGCGTACCTTCGTACAGGAACGGCATCGGCCCTTCGATCGGCCGGCGGTACATGTAATGGATGTTTCCACGAAAACGCGGAATCAAATCGGTGCCGAGGCGGAGATCCACCTGGTCTTTGTTTCCGGCCAGAATGCCGAGATGCTGCAGATCCGCCGACCAGAGGAACTCGCGGTCGAACACATCGCTGTGCCGGTCCACTCGGCCGCGGAATCCAAGCCCGTCCTGGTCCTTCGCCTTCCTGCTTGAAATATTCCAGGCGGATCCCTGAATGCCCGTTCCATGCGAGACCGGATGCGCCACGAGATAATGTTCGTCAGCCCGGTAGGGGCTGTAGAGAACGCCGGCCCGCCACCGCTGTCCTTCCGTGGTCGAAAGGTCCCAGCTCAGCGCGCCGGAACGGAAATGGTTGTCGATGCCTGGGGTCGCGAGAGACGTCGGCTGCTGCTCATCTTTACCGACGAGAGTGACGCGGCTCGATCCGAAATTCGTCGCCAGCCGCGCATACGTCGAAGGGCCAAGGCCCCACCCGAGTTCCGATCCGGTCGCCACCGCGCCGTCGAATCCGTACAGCTGCGCGCCTGCCTCAATGCCCTTGGGCGCACGCCGGCCTGAAATATTCATGAACAGGTTTTGCCGGAACCGGTCGGGGTAAATGCCGAAGTACCCGGAATGTCTAAGATAGTCGTCATCCGGAAACGCGGCGGGATACAGGCGGAAGAAATCACCCTGCGATTCCCAGCTGTCGTGCCCAACGCCTTCAAATCCACGCGCCCACCACTGATCCTGCTCCACGCGCGCCTCGGCCTCACGCACGAACGCGTTGCGGTTGTGATCATCAATCCGGTGTTCCTCATTGATGGGACGCCAGAACCGGTCGGCGTAATCGCCCTGCGCTTCGAACAGAACGCGCGCAAAAATCCCGGGCGTGAAGCGCGCGGCGGCTTCGGTCAGAAGGCTCTCCCCCCACTCAAACCGGGTCGGGCCGTTTCCGTCGCCGTCCTTGACGTAATCTTTCTTGATCCCGTTTTTCACTTCCCGGTAGCCCTGTGTTTCCCGGTGCATGAGTCCTTCGAGGGTGAGGTTGTGGGAAAGCCGCAACGTTCCCGGCTCGATGTAACCGTCGTCATGGGCAGCCAGATTGGTCTTTTCCACGACCGGCGTGACCCGCGTGGCCGGCGCGACAAAAATGTCATCCGCAGCGAAGGCGCTCTGCGCCACGGACGCTGCCAGCAACAGGCTGAGCAGGGGGCGGTTAATTCTCATGGGCACCGCCGCGGCGCTTGGCGTCGAACACTTCGGCTTCGCGGAAATTCATCGGCTCGCTCCACGGACCGTTCTTCAGCGCGAAGTAGGCGGGGCGAAGCTGGCGGAGAAACGGACTCTTCTCGCCATTTCCGTTGGAGGTCAGACCGAGCCACTCTTCGTAGATATAACCGCCGCGAAAGGGGCCCTTGGACTGCGGCGTCTTGTCGTGAATCGACGCGTCGAACTGGGATCCCGCCTTCCACCACTCGTCTACCCATTCAAACACGACGCCGCCGATCGCGTTGCCGGAGGCGACGCCCGCGGCATGGCCGGATATATCCGCCCAGTTGGAAAGAAGATACGCGGCCTGTTCCTTCTGCGCGTCGGCCAGGTTCTGAACCGCATTGTAGGCGGGGCATCCAAATTCCGAAATCATGACGGCCTTGTTCCACACGGTTCGAAGATTGGCCCAGAAACTGTCGCCCATTCCGTTTTCGCCGCGGTAGGCGTTGATTGCGAGCACGTCGACATCGGGGCATTCGCGAGCGATCACGTCCACGAAACCCATGTCGCCGTTGCAGACCGCGACCGGGCGGCTGGGATCGATGATGTGGATCATGCGCGCCAGCGAGTTGATGAAACGAAAGTAGGTCTCCGGGTCCTTCGCAGCGCTGTTGCCATGGCCGTAGTTGTTCTCGTTTCCAAGAACCCACATGAGGACGTAGTCCTCGTCCTTGTTCTCTTCCACCATCTGGCGAACGCTCTCGCGCATGCGCTCGCGCTGCTCGTGGCTCGAATAATCCGTGCCGGTTTCCCACTGCGCGCCCGAGCCCACCGCGTAGGCGCCGACCAGGTCGCCCATCAGAACCCGGATGCCGTAGGTCCGGGACAGATCTCTCAGCAGCGCCTTGTTGGCTCCGTGGTGATACAGGCGAACCGTGTTCACGCCCATGTTGCTCATCAGCCGAAAATCTCCGACGGAGGGTTCATCCGCGTCCTGTTTGTTGTTTCCGTTGGCGTCGACAAACGCATCGTAGGGACCGTCAATGCGTTTGTTGTTGTTCTCGTCAGAATTCATCCACTCGATGTGCGCCTTGTAACCGTAGTCAGGGCTCTGGCCGACGGGCGTCGGCACGTAGGACACACCGCGAATCAGGAAGGGCCGGTCGTGGACCATCAGCTGCCAGTCTCCATTGGACCAGCGAACGAGCTTCACGCCTCCGCGATGATACAGTGTTCGCGCATGGCTGGCCGTCGCCCGCGGTTTCGAGTCGGCTTCGCGCGCGACGAAGTGGCCCGGGTTGACGAAAAAAACGTCGTTTGTGCCTTTCTGATCAAAGCCGTTCTGGATTTTCAGCTCGGCGTCCGCCAGCTCCACATTCCATTCCGGATGGGCGCTTACGAGACGGCGAACAGCGTCCAGCGACGACACGCCGATGTACCAGGGGATGCCGTCCTGCCAGGAAACGGACTTCGGGAAATGAACGACAACCGCATGGTAAGCGGCGAGCGCGTCGGTGAACCGGCCCATGGCCTCAAAGCTGCGCGCGATGTTGTAAAGCCGGAGTCCCTGATTCTGAACGCCCTTCTGCGACGCCCATTTGTAATACGCGAGCTTCGGATCGATGTCGGGCGAAAATTTCTCAAGCGGGCCTTCCAGCTTCTGGTCGGCGACCAGTCGCTTGTATTCCGCATCGTTCTGAAATTGTCCGTCGTTCGGGTAGACGCCGGCCGGGAGAACATTGGACAGGCCGGAACGATTACTGATGACGTAACGGTAGTTCTCTTTACCGATGTTCTCGAACGATCCGAATTTTTCGTAAGGGATGACTATTGAAGAGGAGACCGACCCTTCAACCTGTTTGGTTGAACGCTCGGCCTGAGAGGGCGAGGGAGTAAGCAGGCTGGCGAAGAGGAGCGCCCCCAGCATCTGGGATTTTCTCGTCATCTGTCCCTGTTGGCACCCTTAACCCGGGCCTCGAATAATCCAAGGCGGGGAGATTGCTGCGGTAAGGGATCGAAAGTGTACGAAAAATCCTGCCTTTCAGGCACAGGATTTCCGACGGAAACGAACAGTTTCATGAGGCCATTCTCCGTCGATGGGTGGTGAGGCGGGAAGGCCTAGCCCTTGAGGGCGCCGGCCGTCACTCCCGCGATGATATGTCTTTGAAGGAAAACATACGCAATGACGATGGGAATGACCGAAATGCTCATCCCGGCCATGAGGAGCGGATACTCCGTCAGGGTTCCTCCCCAGAAAGTGACGAGTCCGAGCTGAAGCGGCATGAGCTTGTCGGTCTGGAACACGAGCTGCGCCAGGATGAATTCATTCCACACATTCAGCGCCGTAAAGAGGGCCACCACGGCGAGCGCGGGTTTCGCCAGCGGGATCGCGACGTGCCAATAGATGCCCAGACGGCCGCAGCCGTCGATACGGGCGGCGTCTTCCAGATCCTTCGGGATGCGCTCGAAGAAGGGGCGAAGAATGAACAGACCCAGCGCGAGACCGCCG
>JAYTIE010000077.1:0-13626 GCA_043732015.1 Elusimicrobiota bacterium
AGGCGCGCCCAGGCCGGAAGATGGGACACCTCACCGCGATCGCCGACACCCGGGACGAAGCCAGACGCCTCGTCCTCTCCGCCCGCCAGGCCCTCGCGGGCCGTTAGCGGCGGGTTCCCGCCGCCATTTCCTCGAGCCGCTTGATGCGCTCCGCCGTCGGCGGATGCGTGCTGAAGAGGTTCGCGATTCCCGACGCCGAGAACGGATTGATGATAAAGAGATGCGCCGTTGCCGGGCTTCCCTGCATCGGCGGCATCTGATTCTTCCACCCTTCGATCTTCTGGAGCGCGCTGGCCAGCGCCAGCGGATTGGCGTGATGCCCGCCCGCTTCGTCGGCCAGATATTCGCGTGAGCGTGAGATCGCCATCTGGATCAGCGCTGCGGCGATGGGCGCGATAATGATGCCGATCAGCGCGACGGCGGGATTGCCGCCGCGGTCGCGGTCGTTGGACCGGCCGCCGCCCATCATCGCTCCCCACATCGCCATGTTGGCCAGGTGGCTGAGCGCGCCGGCGATCGTGGCCGCCACCGTCGAAACGAGCGTGTCCCGGTTCATCACATGGCCGAGCTCGTGCGCGAGAACGCCTTCCAGTTCCTGGCGGTTCAGGAGCCGCATGATGCCGGCCGTGACCGCAACGGCCGCGTGCTGGGGGTTGCGGCCCGTCGCGAACGCGTTCGGCGCTTCCATCGGAACCATGTAGATCTTCGGCATCGGAATGTCGTAGCTGCGCGCCAGGTTGCCCACGATTGCGTGCAGATCCGGAGCTTCTGCGAGCGAAACTTCCTTGGCGCGGTACATGGCGAGAACGATCTTGTCCGAGAACCAGTAGGAGACGAAGTTCATTACGCCCGCGAACATCAGCGCGAACATGAGTCCGCTGCGGCCGCCGAGCGCCTGGCCCACCCAGAGGAATAGCGCTGTGAGCGCCGCGAGAAGCATCATTGTCTTGAGTCTGTTCATGAATTTCTCCCGTCAGCCGTTTTGGGCCGACTTCTTCTCAGGGAACAACAACGAAAGCACCACGGAAGTTGCAAGAACTCCGCCGACGATGCCCAGGGCGACCACGATCGGCACGGGATAAAAGTTGGAAACGATCATCTTTCCGCCGACGAAGATCAATATGACGGACAGGCCATATTTCAGGAAGTGGAACATGGACATGGCGCCGGAGAGCGCGAAATAAAGCGCTCGGAGTCCCAGGATCGCGAAAATATTGGACGTGTAGACGATGAACGGGTCCTGGGAGATGGCCAGGACTGCGGGGATCGAGTCGAGCGCGAAAATGAGGTCGGTTGACTCAACGACGAGAAGAACGAGGAAAAGTACGGTCGCGAAGTTCTTTCCGTCCTTCTTGATGAACATCCGGCCCTCGTGGTCGGAGCCGGCATGAATCGGAATGAATTTCCGCGTGAAGCGAACCACCGGGTTCTTTTCCGGATCCACGTTGGTCTCGCCCTGCGTCGCCATCTTGATGCCCGTGTAGATCAGGAAGCCGCCGAACAGATAGATGATCCAGTGGAACCGTTCGATCAGGGCGACGCCGGCGAAGATAAAGATGGCGCGCATGATGATCGCGCCCAGAATGCCCCAGAAAAGAATCCGGTGCTGGTAGCGCGCTTCCACCCGGAAGTACGTGAAAACCATGATGAAGACGAAAAGATTGTCGATGCTGAGCGATTCCTCGATCAGGTATCCCGTCAGGAACTCGAGCGCTTTTTTGTGACCGAACCAGTGATAAACGCCGACATTGAACAGCAGGGCGAGGCCGATCCAGAATGCGGCCATGAAAAGCGCTTCCTTGATCTTTACTTCGTGCGCCTTGCGGTTGAAGGCGAACAGGTCGAGCGCCAGGAGAGAGAGAACGACGCCGCCGAATATCCACCAGGCAATGGGGGGAATCATCCCTGCGTGTAAGCCTCACGGTAGATTCGGGCAAAGGCTAGAACTGCCGCGACCAGAATCGGGCCAAGAAGGAGGCCCAGAAGCCCGTACATTTTCAGGCCGCCCAGGATGCTGAAGAACACGAGGACGAACGGCATCCGCGCGCGGGAACCGATCAGGATGGGCTTCAGGATATTGTCCAGCCATCCGACCACGACGAGTCCCCAGATCAAAAGGAAGAGCCCCGCGCCCGACCGGTCCATCATGACGAAGAGCGCCACCGGCAGCCAGGCCACAAAGGACGCGCCGAGAAGGGAGGTCACGAATGTGGCGATGCCGAGGATGACGGGTAGCCGGACGCCGGCGATGAAGAACCCGATCATCGCTGTCACGCCCTGCGCCATTGCGGTCACGAACACGCCGATGGAGACCGCCTTGAACGTTTCATAGGCGCTTCGGGCGACGGCCATCTTGTGGACCGGCTCCATGGGCACCAGTCCGAGGAACCAGTCGAAGAAAGCCTTCCCGTCCCGAAACATGAAGAACAGGGCGACGAGAAGGATGACGCCGCGGAAGAACGTGAAGATGGCGTTGGCCGCGAGCATGCCGCCGATGGAGGTGATCCGGGAGCCGAGATCGCGCAGGTTTTCGATCACCCAGGGTTTCGGGTCAATGTTGAAAGCGGCGAGATATTCGGATCCACGGTGAGCCAATTTCAGGAGGCCTGGCGGAAGGCGGTCGCCCATGGAATTCAGTTGCCCTCCGTTCAGGGTTTCCATGAGGTTCTGCGCGACGGGGATGATGCGCCCCGATTCCTTCAGGAAAACCCATCCCAGCCAGACGAGCGGGAGAAGCGCGGAAAGGAAAACGATCATGGTGACAATGAGCGCCGCCATGTTGGGGTTCTTGATGTATTTCTGCGTGTGGCGATAGACCGGGAAGAACGCGATTGCCAGCATCACGGCCAGGAGGAAAGACGGAATGAACGGCCGGGACAGGATGAAGAGCTGATATAGAAGGAAGGCGAAAGTTGAAAAGAAGAAAACGCGGATCAGGACTTCGCGGTCGATTGTAAATCGGGAGGACATGGCCGATTGTATGTCATGCCCGGAGACGCCGCAAACACCGCGGGTCCCCGTCCGGGTAAATTTTATATCGTGAACCGATGGTAATCGATTCGTCCCAGCGCTTCTTCAAGTTGATGAGAGACCGGATCTGCACGCGCCTCGGCATCTCCGATTTCCATTTCGTGGAGATCGAGTCGAAGAAGCGGGTCCTCCCATCGCAGGCCAAGGAACTCGAGAAATATCTCGAGAAGAGGGCCGACTCCCAGAAGTCCGCCTTTTTCCTCGACCAGTTCCTGGATACGCCGAAGATGGACCTGTTCCGGAAAGGCGCCAGTCTTCGCCTCCGCTATAAGCGCAACGGCTCGCAGGTTTACCTTCAGTACAAAGGACCGGGCTTTCGTGAAGACGGCCTTCTCTACCGCTCGGAGTTCTCGAGCCCGCGTCTCGCGCATATCCTGCTCGAGGAAAGCCATCACGACATGATCCATTTCCACCGGACACCCATCCGGCGGATCATCGCGACCCAGATCTCCCGGGAGATGAAAGCCGCCATGCGCGCGCACCTCGGCGCCGAGGTCATCTCGAAAATCGGCGTGGGGCCGATCCTGTGCACCTATCAGAAGGAAAAGTTCAAGATCAAGAAGGGGTCGGCGTTTCTCGAGCCGTCGCTCGACCGGATTTTTGCCTTTCACATCAACCCGGGCGGGTTGCATCCCCTGTCAACGTTCTGGGAATACGAGAACGAGATCAAGGCGGAGGGGCAGTCGCTGGAAGCGAAGTTGATCCATCTTCCCGACCTGCTGGAGTTTGACCGGAAAGTTCAACGGCGTTTTGATCTGAAGGTTGAGCCGCTGGACAAGTACCACCGCTGCACGTCGATCTTCCTGCCGAAGCTGCGCTGACGCTTCTTTTAGGGGCGCGCCGCCAGAACCGTGTTCCGATACCGGGACATCGCCAGCTCCTCAAATAAAAACTGCGATCTCACCGCTTTCGCCGCCGTCGGCGCCGGCACCCTTTCATACTGTCCGTCCGCGCGCAGATTCCAGGCGCGAACGTTGTCGGCCAGGCTCGTGGCCAGAACCACTTCTCGGATGTACTTCTTCAGGAAAGGGTCCTTCACCGGGAAGGCGACCTCATAACGAGAGTAAAAATTGCGCGGCATCCAGTCCGCACTGGCCAGATATATTTTCTTCGCGCCATTCGACCGGAAGTAATAGATGCGGCTGTGTTCGAGGAACCGGTCGACGACGCTGATGACGCGGATGTGTTCGCTTAAATTCTTGACGCCGGGCCGCAGGCAGCAGATACCGCGCACCAGCAGTTCGATCTTGACGCCCGCCTGCGACGCCTGATACAGCGCATTGATGACGTCAGAGTCGACAAGCGCGTTCATCTTCGCGATGATGTGGCCTTTTCCGCCGTTTTTCTGGATGGCGGTTTCCTCATGAATGAGGCGGATGAATCCGCTGTGAAGGCTGTGAGGGGCCACGAGAAGGTTTTCAAGGTTGGCGGTCAGCTTCCGGCGGGACGTCAGCGACCTGAAATAGGCGAGCACTTCCTGCCCGATGTCTTCCTTCGCGGTGAGAAGCCCGAGATCGGTGTACTGTCTCGCGGTACCGGGATGATAATTCCCGGTACCGAGATGCGTGTAGTGGACCGTTTTCCCGTCCTCGTTTCTCAGCACCTGCGTCATCTTGCAATGCACTTTATAACCGCCCAGCGGCTGGATCACTCTGACGCCGGCCTTCCGGAGATCCTCGGCCCAGCGCACGTTGTTCAGTTCATCGAAGCGCGCCTTGATCTCGATGTAGGCGGTGACGATTTTTCCGCGCCGAACGCCTTCCTTGAGCGCGTCCATTACCGGAGATTCGCGGCTTGTCCGGTACATCGTGTGGTAGATGTGCGTCACTTTCGGGTCGCGCGCCGCGGTGTTCAGGAATCGGATGATGACGTCGAAAGAGTCGTACGGGTGATGCAGCAGGACGTCTTTCTGAAGCATCGCCTTGAAGATGGTGTGCTTGACCAGCATCGGTGGAACCTGCGGCCGGATCGGCGGATAGCGAAGGCGCTCGAACGCGCGAAGGTTGTAGATGGTGGCCAGCGTGCGGAGATCCAGGGGAAGCGCGAACCGGTAAAGTGCGGCGGAATCGATTCCGAGGTGCGTCGCCAGAAACAGCGCTCCTTCGGAGTAGCTTGGCGCGTCCACTTCCAGCCGGACCACGCGCGCCTTGAGGCGACGGCCGACGGCTTCGATGATCTGAACTTCCAGCGTGTCTTCGTCGTCCGGATGGTAACGAAGGTCGGCGTCCCGAATAATCTTGAACGGGAAGGCGTCCATCACTTCCCGGCCCGGAAAGAAGGTCGCGGCACGCGCACTCAGCCATCGCTCGAGGAGCGCGAACCGTTCGGTTCGTCCCTGCTTCGACAGCTTCACCAGGCGTTCCTGCCGGTTCACGATGGTGATGATCGCGTACTCGTCCGGAAACCGGACAAAAACGTGCAACCGTTCGCTCATCAGCGGCGGGAGCGGATCCGAATTGCGGCGCATGATGAATTTCAGTTCGGGAAGGCGCTGCCTCATTTCGGAATCAAGTTCGGTCTCGTCCTTGAATTCGCTGTAGATCAGCAGGCCTTCCTGCGCCAGCACGCCGAAGATGTGACGGAGAACCGCCGCCTGGTTGGACTTCTGGCGCAGCACGTGGTCTCGAACCTGGGAAAGGATTCTGCCCGGCGCCTTGGGATCGCCGACCCACCGGCCGCGCATCCGGCGCGCGCGTCTCGTCAGCTCCGCGACGCGAACCATGAAGAATTCGTCGAGGTTCGAGCTGACGATGCTCGCGAATTTGAGACGCTCCAGGGGAGGAGCGGAATCGTCCGCCGCTTCGCTGAGGACGCGGTCGTTGAAATTGAGCCAGCTCAGGTCGCGGTCGAGAAGACGGTCATTGGAAACCTGCGGGGCGGGTCCGTCGCTGGTTCGCGAGGACAGTTTCTTCAGGTAATCTGAAAAAGATCGCCATTGGGGTTGAGGCGATCGGTTTGATTGATTGGTTTTCATGATCCGCGGCATTCTAGAAGTCAGGCATTTGCGGCGTGTGAAAGGCCGGTGACAACCGGAAGACTGCGCGAACTATATCATTTCACCGCAGCCCCCCCCCGTCGGCGGCGCTGGGCGCAATTGGTATAGTTCCGGCGCGTGAGCACCATTTACGTCAGTGAAACCATCCCGGTCAACGTTCCCGTTCAGGACCTCTGGCATTTCCTTTACGACACCGACCGCCTGAACCGCAGCGTGGGCCTGCCAACCGTTTCGTTTGTTCCGGATCCCGACCCGTCGAAGAAGGGGCATTACGCTGCCGAAGCGCGCCTGGGCCCGATTCGACTCAAGTACGAAGAGTTTCCGTTCGAGTGGGCGGAAAATCATTACTACCGGGTGTTGCGCCGTTTTCCTTCCGGCCCCTTCCGGCAGATGGTCGTGGGCGTTCGCATGTCGGCGGTGACGCCCCAGAGCTCGTCCCTCGAGCTGTTCGCCGACGTGACGCCGCGGTTCGCTGCGGCCTCGTTTCTCGTCAAATTCCTGGTTCGCAAGAGGGCCATCGTAGGCTTCAAGAAACAGGTGAAGGCGTTTGAAGAAGGCTTTCATCTGGCCGGAAAATTCCAGGTTGATCTTCGTCCGCCGGCGGTTCTCGGTTCCCAGCTTGATGCCCGCCTCGGCGCATTGACGGAATCGTTGGGCTCGCCTGCGTTGACCAATCTTCTCGTTGAATTCATCCGCAACGGCTCCGACACGGACGTTTCGCACATCCGTCCTTTTGAGCTGGCCGACAAATGGAAAGAGAACCGGAATGACGTCATGCGATTCCTTCTCCACGCCACGAAGGCCGGCCTGGTGGATCTGAACTGGGAAGTTGTATGTCCCCACTGCAAGGCCGCCGCGACCACCGTAGCCAATTTGTCAGGTGTCAGCGCCCAGGCCGCCTGCACCACGTGCGAGGAGTCGTTCCGGTCGGATCTTTCGGAATCAATCGAAGCCATTTTCACGGTCAATCCGGCCATTCGGGTCGCGAACCGCGGAAGTTTCTGCATCGGCGGTCCCGCGAACATGCCGCGGATCATCGGCCAGTTCCGTCTGGAGCCGGGCGAAAGCCGTGTGGAAAGTCTGGTGGCGGATGAGGGTCTTTTGACGGCGCGTTGCTACCAGTCGCCCGGCATCCGGTCATTCCGTGCCGAGAAGAACGAGAGCAGCGCAGCCCTTCAAGTGGCGTCGACCTCTCCCGAGTTCACCATCAGCGCCGACCGGGTGACAGCCGACGTTCCGTTGCACATTTCATTGACGAACCGGCTCGACCGCGAGGCGCTCATCGTAATTGAGAAGGACAACTGGCGGGACACCGCGGCCACGGCGTCGCTGGTGGCGACCATTCAGGAATTCCGCGATCTCTTTCCGGAGCAGGCGGTCGCGCCGGGGCAGGAAATACGCGTCGGTCGCCTCGCGGTCCTCTTCACCGATCTTCAGGGGTCCACCGCGCTCTATTCGGAAATCGGCGACGTGAAGGCCTTTGACTTCGTTCACGGTCATTTCACTTTCCTGACGGCCTGCATCGCGCGCAACAACGGCGGTCTGATCAAGACCATCGGCGACGCGGTCATGGCGGCGTTTCCCTCGGGGCGAGAGGCATTGACCGCGGCGATCGAGATGCAGCAGGGATGGGACGACTTTCTCAAAAGCCAGAAACTGGATGTCTATATCGGCCTGCGCGTGGGCCTGCACGAGGGATCGGCCGTGGCCTTCAACAACCGCGGCGTCCTCGACTACTTCGGAACGACGGTGAACATGGCGGCCCGGGTCCAGGCGAAATCCGGCGAACGGGAAGTCGTCATCTCAAAGGCCCTTGTTGATGACGTGGACGCGGCGCAGGTCCTGCGAGCGTCAGGCCTGACCATCGAGCCGTTTTCGGCCGAGCTGAAAGGCATCGTTGGATCACAGCCGCTGGCCCGCCTTCTCTTTACTCCTTCATAACCTTCTTGTCACCGGCCCGTCAGACGGGTTTTACCCTCAAGCCATTTTCGCCGAACCCTTCCTTCCCTATCATTGCTTTGGGGTACAAACTCCAAAACTCCAATCGTGCGGATGGGAAGTGATATAAGGATGCGCGCATTCAATCTTTCCGATTTTGAGTCGCTCCAGGTGGTTCCCCAGATGTCGAAAGAAAAGATCCTGATCGTCGAAGACGAAAAGGACCTCGTTAAAATCCTGAAGTACAACTTCGAAAAAGAAGGGTACAGGGTTGTCGTCGCCCACGACGGCGAGGCGGGTCTCGTTGCGTTCCGCAAGGAGAAGCCCGGTCTCGTCATTCTGGACATCATGTTGCCGAAGCTCGATGGATTTGAATTCTGCAAGATGGTCCGCCAGGATTCGAAGGTTCCGATTCTCATGCTCACCGCCAAGACCGAGGAAGTCGACCGCATACTGGGTCTCGAGCTGGGCGCCGATGATTACGTGACCAAGCCCTACAGTGTTCGTGAGGTCCTCGCCCGCGTGAAAGCCATTCTCCGCCGCGTAACCGACAGTGACGGCGAAAAGGCGCTCGTGCGCGCCGGCGGCCTTGAAGTCGATCTGGAACGCTACGTGACCACGGTGAACGGGGAAACTGTCCCCTTGAGCTCCAAGGAATTCGAATTCCTGAAATGCCTCCTGGTGGCCAACGGCCGCGTTCTCACGCGGGATCAGCTTTTGGAGCGGGTATGGGGTTACGACGCCGGTATGCAGATCGACACCCGGACCGTGGACCAGCACATCGCGCGTCTGCGCGAGAAACTGGGCGCCGAGTCGGATCGCATTGTGACCGTCAAGAACGTCGGTTACCGGTTCCGGCAGGACTGACATGGCCGGCTGGCTTCGCCGAAGTTTTCACCGCAAGCTCGTTCTCGCCTTCTGCCTCACCAGCCTTCTCGGTATTGCGCTCACCAGCTTCCTCGTCGGCGGCGCTGTCCGCACCATTCTCCAGGATGAGCTGACGGTCAGCTTGACCACGACCGCATCGGTTGTCGGAGCGGAAGTGGACAAGTCACAGTTCGTCACCCGTGATTCCCGTCGGCTTCAGGAAAAGGCCCGGTATCTGGCGGAGGCCTGCGGCGCGCGTGTCACCTTCGTGGCCAGGGACGGAACGGTTCTTGGCGATTCTTCCGTCCTGGAGGCTGACCTCGGGAAACTCGAGAACCACCTGGATCGTCCCGAAGTCCGCGCCGCAATGTCGGGCCAGCCGGTCGGCGTGGTTCGGTTAAGCCACACCGTTCACGAGAGGATGCTTTACGTTGCGGTGCCAGCGAGACTTGCCGGAGAAACAGTGGGTGTCGTACGCGCCGCTCTTCCGCTGACGAAGATTGAGAAAAAGATTTCCCGCATTCAGAGGCGCACGGCGATGGTTACGCTCGTCATCCTGCTCGTGACGCTTTTCGTCGCGCTTGGGTTCGCGTCGTCCATCAGCCGGCCGGTGTCGGAAATGGCGGATGTGGCCGGACGTCTCGCCACCGGCGACTACAGCGCGCGAATCCAGTCGACTCTTCCCGACGAGCACGGGCGGCTGGGAGACACACTCAATCTTCTGGCGGAGCGCGTTCAGTCGAAGATCCAGGAACTCTCCCGCGACAAGGCGCAGCTCTCGGCCATTCTTTCCAATATGACGGAGGCCGTTGTGGCGATGGATGCTACGGGGCGCATCATCGCGGTGAACAGCGCGCTCTCTCGCATGTTCTCCGTGGACGCCCCCGCCGCCGTCGGAAAGATGTTCATTGAAGTGCTTCGCCATCACCAGCTCGAGCAGCTGGTGCGCGGCGTCCAAACCGAACGCAAACCTGCCATTGAAGAAGTCCGCACCTTCGCGCCGGACGAACGGGTTTTCGAAGCGCAGGCCGTTCCCTTGAATGAAGATGGCCAGTTCTCCGGTGTGCTGGTGGTTCTCCATGACATCACGCGGTTGCGCCGTCTGGAGCAGGTCCGCCGGGATTTCGTTGCGAACGTGTCGCACGAGCTTCGCACGCCGCTGGCAAGCATCAAAGGATTTGCCGAAACGCTGGAGATGGGCGCGATGGATGATCCCAAGAACCGCGTCGACTTCCTCCAGTCCATCCAGAAGCAGGCCGACGGGATGACCTCGCTCGTCGAGGACCTGCTGGACCTGACGGCGATTGAGTCAGGACAGCGGGAGCCGAATCGCCAGCCGGCCGCGCTCAGCGACATTATTGATGACGTGATTCTCTCGCTCCGGCCGCTCGCGGGCCGCCGCAAGGTGGAGCTGACGGTGTCGCTGCCGGCCGATCTTCCGCCGGCCGACGTCGATCGCAACCAGATCCGGCAAGTCTTCGCCAACCTGATAGAGAACGCGGTCAAGTTCAACCGCGAGGGCGGACGGGTCGCCGTGGAATTGTCCGTCGCCGGCGAATGGATGCAGATCCGCGTTTCCGACACGGGCATCGGCATTCCGTCTCAGGATCTTCCGCGCGTTTTTGAACGGTTCTACCGCGTCGACAAGGCGCGCTCGCGTGAAATGGGGGGGACCGGCCTCGGCCTTTCCATCGTCAAGCACATCGTGGATGCGCACGGCGGTGCTGTCTCCGTCGAGAGCGCGCAGGGGAAAGGCACCACTTTCACCGTCCGTCTTCCGCTCGTCCTTCCTTAATACCCTCCGCTCCTTCGTTTCACGCCGCTGTCACACAGGCTTTACCCGCGCGCTATGGTTCGGGCTGACCGCAACCTCTACACTCCCGTCGTTCTAAATCGAGTTCAGGAGGAAGTAAATGCAGTTATCGAAATTCAGGGGGACGATTTTCGCCGCCACCGCCGCCATGATGATGAGCGGGCTGGGAGCCAAAGCGTTCGCAGAACCAACAGTGACACTTAGCAAATGGGTCGAGGACGTGAAAGTCAGCGGAGACTATCGTCTCCGTTATGAGTATTTCAACCGACCGATCGCATCCGAGACGGACCGCAAGCGCCTTCGCTTCCGCCTTCGCCTCAACACCGACTTTAAGCTTCCGAACAACCTGCTGGCCCGCCTGACGTTCGCGTCCGGCACGGGTGAACAGGTCTCCACGAACCAGTCTTTTACCGGCCTTGGCGGTGAGAAAAGCATCTGGATCGACAAGGCCTACCTCGCCTATCAGCCATGGGAGTTCCTGAAAATTCAGGGCGGTCGCATGGAAAATCCGATCTGGCGTCAGTATTCCAGCGACGCAGTCTGGGACAACGATTTCACCCCCGAAGGCTTCAGCCAGAGTATCGACACCCTGGTAGGCCCCTTCCGCCTGTTCGCGAACGGCCTGCAGATGGTCGTTAGCGAAGACTCGGGCTCCAATGCCGACGCGGCTCACAAGGGCCAGCAGTACGACAAGTGGATGTTCGGCGAACAGATCGGTCTCGAGACCCGTCTCCCGCTTCAATCCCGCCTGAAGATCGCCGCTGCCAAATACTACTGGCAGCACCTCCGGAATGGAAGCAGCCCCATCGCAACGGGCGGCGTTCAGCAGAAGGGCAACCGCCGCAACGCGAGCGGCGTTCAGATCAATGACTTCAATGAAATCGAATTGACCGGCGAACTGTCGACCTGGATTGGCAAGTTCCCTCTCTCAATGCAGGGCACGTCGATCACCAACATTGGCGCCAAAGACATTGGTGTCTCGGTCGCGACGTCAACGACGAAGGTCGGAAAGCTGAACCAGGGCTTCCAGGTGGGAGCGATCTTCGGCAAGGCCAAAGAAAAGGGAACCTGGGAAGTCGCTTACTTCCGCAAGTATCTCCAGACAGATGCGACCGAAGCCGACGTGGCCGACTCCGACTTCGGAGACGGAGGAACGAACCGCAAGGGCCACATCATGTGGATCGCCTACGCCCCGACCGACTTCACCACGCTTGTCGCCAAGTACCTTCAGTCGGAAGTCGTGACCCGCAGCCTGGCGCCCAGCGTCAGCGCCGCCCAGGGCGAGCCGATTCACCGGTACCAGGTCGACCTCAACGTGAAGTTCTAAACGCGCGCGTTACGCCACTGTCACGCCACTGTCACATATGAAGTCTATAACGAAGATGAATTCTGGAGGATCAATGAAGTTCTCGAACAAAATTACCGGCCTTGCCCTTGCCGCCGCTATCGCGGTTTCCCCGATCGTCAGCGCCATGGCCGAGACGCTCAATGGAGCGGGCGCAACCTTCCCGTATCCGATCTACAGCAAATGGTTTGACGAGTATCACAAGGCGAAGCCGGACGTGCAGATCAACTATCAGTCGATCGGCTCCGGCGGAGGCATCCGTCAGTTCACGGCCAAAACCGTGGACTTCGGCGCCACCGACGGCCCGATGACCGACAAGCAGCTCTTCGGCGTCGACGGCAAGTCTCTCCACATCCCGACGGTTCTGGGCGCGGTCGTTCCGTGCTTCAACGTCACGGGTGTTGAGACCCTTAACCTGACCGGCGAAGTCATCGCCGACATCTTCCTCGGGAAGATCAAGATCTGGTCAGATCCGGCGATCAAGGCGCTGAACCCCGAAGCGAAGTTGCCCGACAATCCCATCACGGTGGTTCACCGCGCGGACGGGTCGGGAACGACCTACGTATGGGTTGACTACCTGAGCAGCGTCAGCGCGGAATGGAAGTCCAAGGTCGGCAAGGGAACTTCGGTGAACTGGCCAGTCGGACTCGGTGGAAAGGGCAACGAAGGTGTCGCCGGAACCATCAAGCAGACGTCGTTCTCATTCGGCTACGTCGAAGCGATCTACGCGAAGCAGAACGCGCTTTCGTCGGCGGCCGTGAAGAACAAGGAAGGCGAGTTCGTGAAGGCGGAAGTTGAATCTGTGACGGCCGCTGCCGCCGGAGCCGCCCCTCGCATGCCCAAGGATTACCGGGTTTCAATCGTGGACGCGCCGGGCAAAGGCGTGTACCCGATCTCCTCGTACACCTGGCTACTCGTCTATCAGAACAATGGAGGCCAGAAGGGCGCCATCCTGAAAGACTTCCTGACCTGGGCCATGGACGGCGGGCAGAAGATCGCCCCCGCCCTCGGCTACGCGCCTCTCCCGGAATCGGTGAAGGCGATGGTCAAAGAAACCATTCAGACCATTCGGTGAAAAATTGATTCAGCAACTGATCGAAAAAGTTCAGAACGAAACCCGGTCTCCGGCCGCCGCTTCCCGCCCCCTGGGAAGACGCTTGAAAGAGCGCGCCGGAGATCGGGCCTTTCGTTACCTGATGCTCGCTTTCGGGCTCACGGTCATCGCGCTGGCGGTGGCGATCTTTGTTGAGCTGGCCAGGAATTCGACTCTGGCCTGGAAAGAATTCGGCTTCAAATTTCTCGTGACCGATGTCTGGGATCCGGTCCAGGAAGTTTATGGAGCCCTTCCATTTATATACGGCACGGTGGTGTCGGCGGCGCTTGCGCTACTGATGGCCGTCCCGCTCGGCGTTGGATCGGCCATTTTCCTCGCGGAACTGGCGCCCAAGAAAATATCGAACGCCTGCACCTTCCTGATAGAACTCCTCGCGGCGATACCGAGCGTCGTGCTCGGTTTGATGGGTATCTTCATTCTCGTTCCCATGATGGCTGCGGTTCAGCCTTTTCTTATCAGGTACCTTGGTTTCATTCCGCTTTTCTCGGGCCACCCGTACGGCGTTGGCCTCTTCACCGCCGGAC
>JAYTIE010000078.1:0-5315 GCA_043732015.1 Elusimicrobiota bacterium
GTCGAAGCAGACGCCGACGAAGTCGGGCTTCTCTTCCTTCAGGATCTTGGAAAGCATGCGCGCAAAGCCATACACCGCGTTCACAGGCTCCCCTTTGGAGGTTGTGAGCAGCGGAATCGCGTGGAAAGCGCGATGGATGTAATTGCTTGCGTCGAAGAGACAGAGCTTCGGCATGATGTTTTTGGTTTTCTGTTAGGAAATTTGGAGGAGGGAGTCGGCGGGCGGGGTTTTCAGTTCTTGAGCAGGCGATCCAGCAACGATCGCCATTTGTCCACCATGGCCGGATGGAAGCCTTCCCAGGCTCCGACGATCCGACCCTCCTTATCGATGATTAGGAATCGCGGAATCGCCCGGACTCCGAACGCTTCCGGTGCGGGCGTTCCCGAAGCTGCAAAAACCCGGTTCTTCATTCCCCTGTTGGCCACAAACCGTCGAAGGGCAGAGACGTCTTCATCCACGCTGAGACTGGCGATCACGACACCCTTGGGTCCGTAATCCTGCTCCAGCTTGATGACTTCAGGGACCGAACGGATGCAAGGCGGACACCAGGTGGCCCAGAAATCCAGAAACACCACCTTGCCTTTCATCGCACCCAGAGAAAAATGAATGCCGTTGAGATCGTCGAGTTCGAGCGGAGGCGCGAGCTGGGCCGCTTCCTGCTGCTGAATCTCGTTCTGGGCAGACTGGTCCGCGCCGGCTTTTCGCGATTGGGAACCGCAGCCGGTGAACAGAACGAGGGAAATGAGGGCGAGAGAGTACAGGCTTAGCAAGGAGATACCGTTGTTTGGAGATTTACGCGCCAAAGAACCACCAACGGGCGCGCGTTCAGGCTGGAAAGAGACTAGAACAGGCGTTCGATGACGGACTTAATTTCCGGTTTGGGACGAACACCCGCGAGCTGTTCAACGAGCTTTCCGCCCTTGAAGAAAAGAAGCGCCGGGATGGCCGAAATCTGGAAGCGGGTCGCCGTGGACGGATTCTCATCCGTGTTCATTTTGACGATCTTTGCGCGGCCCGCGTATTCAGTGGCCAGTTCGGCGATCATCGGGGTCAGCATGCGGCAAGGACCACACCAGGGAGCCCAGAAGTCAACAAGAACCGGCATAGCGGCCTGAAGGACCTCTTGTTCGAAATTTTGATCTGTAATTTGGAGTTCACTCATAGCGCGTGGGGGTTGCGGGAAAGATTGTAATACAGCCCTGTGGTGGTGTCAACAAAGCGTTTTCAGACGGAGCGGTTGTTTTTTCTTTCCAGCTCCCACATCTCGCGCGCACGTTCCCAGAGCTCGCGCCATTCGGCCTGCTCCTGTTTGCGCGCATCCCGCAACGCGTCGCTTTCCATGCGGGCGCTGCGTAGCCGGACTTCCAGGTCGTCGATGCGCTCATGCGCGGCGTTCAATTCTGAATTCGCCGACCGGTTGTCCCCCTCCAGAAGCTGATGGTCGCGGGAAAGGGCGTGAGCCCGATCCGTGCTGTCGCGCTGGAGCTGTTCGCGGCGGGCCAGTTCACTCTTGAGAAGTTCCACTTTCGATTCGAGGGACTTGATCACCTCATCGCGCTTTAAAACGGTTTCAGCGGCGGTGCCGTCGGCGACCAGGCGCTTACCGGCCTGTTCAGCGATTTCCTCGGACGCCTTCGAGAGGGACGCGCGGAGTTCCAGTATCTCCGCCTGCATCACGCTCAAACGACTTTCGGCTTCCTTGCGAATACGGTTCTTCAGCGATTCGGCGTCTGTGATCCGGCGCTCGAGGGATTCCCTTTCCTGCTCAAAAGTTTCACGGAGCGACTGCAGATCTGCGGCGAAAGAACGCTGATCTTCGAGGCGCCCGGACACCAGCGTCAGGTCGATCTCTTCGGTCTCATTCGCGCGGTCCTTCATCTTCACGAATTCTTCTCCGCTCTCTTTCTGCGCTTTCAGGAGCGCCTGAATGGCGGTTTCCTTGGCGGAGGTGATCTGTACCCAATGGTCTTCCATCGCCTTCAGGCGCTTCTGGAAGAATTCCCAGCTTCGTTTCAGCAGGAAGTGGTCGGACGCGAGCGGCGGTTCACCGTAGGCCGCCGTCGGATTGACACCGCCCTTGAGGCGTTTCGCGGCGTCTTCAAACATCGAGTCGATGTCCTTAAATTCCATTGGGTTTTCCTAGGTAACGTGAGATTTCCGCCAGGAAGGCAGGGACTTCAAAAGGTTTCGCGAGATACGAGCTCGCCCCCGCGGCCTTGATGCGGTCTTCATTCTGAAGAGTGTCGTAGCCGGTCAGCGCCAGCACGGGCGCCATCGCGGTGGGAGGATTGGCACGCAGCGCTTCGCAGATCTCGAACCCGGTCACTCCCGGTAGCATGAGGTCGAGGAGCACGATATCCCACGGACCCTTGCGCCATCCGCCTTTCCGAAAGGTAACACCATCGGAAATGTGGAGGATTTCAACACCCGGATAAAAAGCGGTCAGGACCGACTGGATGGTCTCGCTCACGTCCGGATCGTCTTCAAAAATGAGCGCCCGCGTCATGCCGTCGCCCCCGGGGCCGGCGGGGCGGCCGCCGCTCCCTTGCTGATCGGCAGAACCAGCGTGAACGCCGCCCCCTTGTTGATGCCGGGGCTGTCCACACGGATGTCTCCCCCGTGCTTTTGGAGAATGCCGAGTGAAACGGCGAGGCCGAGTCCGGTTCCCTTCCCGATTTCCTTCGTGGTGAAAAACGGTTCGAACACCCGCGAAAGATGTTCCTTCGAAATTCCAATGCCGCTGTCGCGCACGATGATCTCGATCCAGGGGCCATTTCCCTTCCGCGTGACGCCGGTCTTCCGGTCGGTGAACTCCAGCGTGTTGCTGTGGGCGCGCCAGTCGATCGTCAGTGTGCCGCCGCGAGCCATCGCGTGGATCGAATTGTTGATCAGGTTCAGAAACACCTGCTGGAGTTCGGAAGCGTTGCCATCCACCATCGGAATGGTCCGACCGCTGGTCCGTTCCACCACGACGCGGCTTCTTTTCAGGTCCGCCTCGCAAAGGTCCAGCGTGGAGTTGATGATCGCGCCGACCTCAACCGGCTCGAACTGGGACTGTCCAGGCCGCGAGAAATCGAGAAGCCCGCGAACGATTTTCTTGCAGCGAAGCGCGGCCTGTTCAATCTTCGTGATCTGCGCGTAGATCGGTTCATCCTTCGACAGGCGCGCCAGCAGGATCTGCGACTGCCCGAGCACCGCGGTCAGGGGGTTGTTGATTTCGTGGGCAACGCCGCCCGCTAGCTGACCGACCGCGCTCATGCGGTCCAGGTGCACGGCCTGCAGCTGGAGCTGCTTCACGTTTTCCGCCATCGTATTGAAAGAGTTCGCGAGCGCCGCGAACTCGGTGTGATCCGAAATTGAAATTCGCTTGTCCCACTTTCCCTTCCCGAATTCTTCGGCGCCACGCCGCAGTGTCTGCAGCGGAATCATGACCGCCCGGTACAGCGAGTGAAAAAGGAAAACGCCGCCGATCAGCGCGAAGGCCAGAACGGTCAGGACGCCGACTTCCACCTGGCGGGTGAGACGTTCGACCCGGATGTAATTATTCGCCGCTTCCGTGCTGCAGTCGCGTTCCAGATCCGCCACCCGCTTCAGGAGCGGGTCAAAAACTCCTGCAGCCGTCTCATGGGCCCGGAGCTTCTGACCGGCCGAATAGAGCTGCTTCACTTCGGACACACCGCTCCACGTCTTATCGATCAGCGCCTTCAGGTCTACGTACCAGGTTGGCGGGCGCCGGCCGGCGTGGCGGCCCATCTGGTCCAGATTGGCAGTCACGGACCGCGCCGCTTCTTCGAATGAGAGGAGCTCCTGGGTGTCATCGAGCAAAAGGTATCGGTTCAAGGCGGCACGTTGGCGGGTCAGGTCGGAACGAAGTTCGCGAATGGCGTTCAGCGCGGTCATGGATTCCATGGACTGGCGGAACGCCCGGATCACGATGGGGCTTCCGAAGAACATCAATGCGCCCATCACGACCATAATGGCCATCATGAGGGAAATGAATGATGCGAGGCGGCGGCGGATAGTCATGGTGATTCTCCCGTAGCGTAAGGGAATCACCGCGTGATCGCCAGAGGAATCAGTAAAAAGCGGGCGTTAGGACTGAGGGCGGAAGCCGGGCAGTTTCCGCTTCAAAAGCGGGATTTGCATCTGGGGTGTCACCTTGAGCGCGGCCGGCCGGTCGCCCCGACGGATGGCGTAAAAGGCGGCGGACGCCACCATGGCGGCATTGTCAGTGCAGAGATGGATCGGAGGAATGGACAAGCGAATCCCCAGCGGACGGCAGAGCTCGGCAAATCGGCGCCGTAGCAGGAGGTTGGCGGCCACTCCGCCTCCCACGGCAATGGTGTTGACCTTTAGAAGCTGGGCGGCGGCGACGGTTTTCCGGGTCAACACATCCACGACCGCTTCCCGGAAGCTCGCGCAGAGGTCGCGCTTGTCCCGGGCCGTCCAGCGTGACTTCTCGCGAAGGCGATAGAGCATGGAGGTCTTCAGACCGCTGAAGGAAAAATTCCAGGTTCCGGGAAGCCAGGGACGCGGAAACGGAAAGCGCGACGGATCGCCTTTTTCGGCGAGCCGGTCAATGACCGGGCCGCCCGGATAGCCAAGATCCATCATCTTGGCGACCTTGTCGAACGCCTCCCCGGCAGCGTCGTCCAGGGTGCGGCCGAACAGGGCGTAGTCTCCCCACTTTTTGGCGAGGATGAGTTCCGTGTGGCCCCCGGAGGCGACGAGCCCCAGGAACGGCGGCTTCACGTCATTGTCGGCGAGCACCGGAGACAGAAGGTGCCCTTCGATGTGATTCATGCCATAAACCGGAATCTGGTTCGCCCAGCCGAACGCTTCCGCAGCCATGCGGCCCACCAGCAAAGCGCCAACAAGGCCCGGACCGACCGTCACCGCGATCGCATCAGGCCTCGCAGATTTCTTTGAGCTGTCGAGAGAAAGACGCGCTTTTTTGAGCGCGTCCGCGACGACCCGGTTCAGTGTTATCACATGGGCGCGGCTGGCCAGTTCCGGCACCACGCCCTTGTAGGGTTGATGGAACGGGATTTGGGTGGAAACAGAGCTTGAGAGGATTTTTAGTCCGTCCTGGACAACGGCGGCGGCCGTTTCGTCACAGGAGGTTTCAATGGCGAGAATTTTCACGGGATCAGGGCGCGACGAAGGTGATTTCCTGGTAAACGCGCCCGCGGCGGCGAACGACGAGGACCGATTCAGCGCCTTTCCGGAGCGAAACATCCGCGCCGGCGGACCGAAGACTGTCTTCCAGTTTCCTGCGCTTGGCGGGATCCTTCAGGCGAACACTCAGGCGGTAA
>JAYTIE010000079.1:0-1952 GCA_043732015.1 Elusimicrobiota bacterium
CGGGGATCCAGTTCCACTGCCTGACTCAAGCCCTTACCAACGACCACTCCGCCCTAAATCTTCTGGCCTGGATTCCCGCTTTCGCGGGAATGACGGCTATGGCTTCTTCCGCTCGGTAACGTCTTCCGATATTCCGAGAAGGTAACGCGGCTTCCCGTCGTCATCCAGAATGGGAATTTTCTTGGTGTGAAGGATCCTCACTCCATTCTTGGTGTGAATGATTTCTTCGGGAATATCGACAAGTTCGCCGTTCTTCAGGACCTGCCGGTCCTTTTCAATGAAAAAGTCGGCCTCTTCGGGCGGAAAGAAGTCATAGTCGTTTTTCCCGAAAAGTTCCTCGCGCTTCATTCCGAGAAGCTTTTCGCCCGCCTTGTTGAAGCGCACGAACCGGAGGTACTTCGCGTCCTTGATGAAAATCATGTTCGGGATGTTTTCGATGATGCTGTCGAGGAAGGTATTCGAGCGCTTCAGGTCTTCATCGGCCTTTTTCCGGGCCGTGATATCCCGCCCCATTCCGTAGACCACTTGATTGTCCATGTCCATGATGGCGGCCCAAAGGATCCATTTTACCGATCCGTCTTTGGCGATGTAGCGGTTTTCAAATTCGCTTGTCTGGGTCTTGGCCTTCAGGCGGGCGCCCAACTCCAGTGTTTTCACCCGATCCTCGGGATGAATGAATTCCGACACGCGGCGCGACAGCAGCTCGGCCGTGCTATATCCGAGGATTTTTTCAAACGACGGATTGATTCGTTTGAAGTAGTCGTCAAAGCCGGCGACACACATCAGATCGGGGGACAACGTGAAGAACCGGTCTCGCTCATCTTCGGCGCGCTTCCGCTGGAACAGAGAGCCGAGTTGTGGCGCAATCGCCGAGGCGAGCCCCACGAAAAAATCTTTCGCGTGCGCCTGGCGATCGGTCACGCAGAACTCCAGAACCGCCACGACGTGTTCCATCGCGACAACCGGGATCGCCATTGAAAGCTGGACGCCGAACTCCCGCAGGATCGCCTGACGCCGGAAAGAGCGAAGCAGGCTCAGGTCCTCCACCCACTGAGGTTGGCGCATCGCATAGGCCCTCCCCGGCAGGTCATCACCGAACGCGATCTCGATGTCCGCCATCGCCGTGCGGAAACGGTCGAGGCCACGGCCCGCGCCGTAGCTGCCGGTGCCCACGGTAAGAACCTTTCGCTCCGCCTGCGGAACCCAGGCAAGCCCGAACTCCCAGCCGGTGGTGACGCAGACCTTGCGAAGGACGACGCCCAGCGCCGTCTGGAAATCCGGCGCTTCGTTCACGGCGAGCGTGATGGTTTCCAGCAGGAGAACCTGTTCTTCCGCTTCCCGCCGGCGTGTGATGTCCGACACCAGCGCCGCCAGTTGCGATGTGCCGCTGACCTTGATGTTCCGGAGATGAATCTCGACCCAGAGGCGGCGGCCGGTCTTGTCGACCGCCATCGTTTCGAACGACGAACTGGTGTCCGAAGCCTTCAGGTGTTCACGAACGCCCGGCTGATTCTCAGCGGGAACAAGCGAGGAAAAAGAGGGGAGGGAGAGAAATTCCTTGGGGGTGTAGCCAAACGTCTTGGAGAAAAAGTCATTGGACTTGAGAATGCGGCCGGTTTTCGGCTCGAGAAAGGCCATGGCGTTTCCGAGGTCATTCTGGGCCGCCAGAAGGAATTCACCGAGGTCCGCTTTGTCGATTTTCTTATCCGCCAAAAAACCCTCCTTTCGGGCAGGCGGATTCTACATGAAAAATCCGCCGTCCTGACTCTTGGTTGATGACCGCCGGGAGAAGTATTAGAGTACCCAGGTTGTTCCCGCCTTTTTTGCGTGCTCGTAGTGAAATGGATATCACTCAAGCCTCCGAAGCTTGCGGTCTGGGTTCGAGTCCCAGCGAGCACACTCTCACCACCGAAAAGTTATACTCGCCGGACCATGATCATTGGATTGACCGG
>JAYTIE010000080.1:0-1947 GCA_043732015.1 Elusimicrobiota bacterium
GCGGAACAGATCCGATCCATTCTTCTCGATCCCATGGGCCAGATGGCGCCTCTGACCGAGCTGTTGCTTTACGAAGCCGCCCGCGCCGAGCATGTCGAGAAGGTGATTCGCCCCGCGCTCGCCATGGGCAAGGTCGTGATCTGTGACCGCTTCACCGATTCCACCGTCGCCTACCAGGGCAGCGCGCGCGGGCTCAGTCTCACCGCTATCAAC
Source organism: Elusimicrobiota bacterium (assembly GCA_043732015.1). Taxonomy (GTDB): domain Bacteria; phylum Elusimicrobiota; class Elusimicrobia; order F11; family F11; genus JBBRXR01. The sequence goes on from JAYTIE010000080.1 coordinate 214, forward strand.
CAGCTCAACCGCATCGCGACGTCGGGATTGAAACCCGACCTGACGATACTCCTCGATCTTCCGACGGAACAGGGGCTGAGGAAGGCGCTCGAGCGGAGCGGAAACGGCGACCGCCTCGAGAACGAGGGCCTCGAATTCCAGCGCAAGGTTCGCGCCGGATTTCTGGCCGCCGCGAAACGCGAGCCGCGCCGGATCAAGCTCGTGAAAGTCCGCTCCTCCATTGATCTGACCCGGAAGGACATCCAGAACATGATCAAGAGACACGTTAGATGGAACTGATCGGCCACGACCGCGCGATCCACTATCTCTCGGAGGGACTGAGAACCGACCATCTCTCGCCCAGCCTCCTCTTCGTCGGTCCGGATGGCGTCGGGAAACGGAGCGCCGCGCTCGAACTGGCGAAATGTTACGCGTGCGAGGCGCCGCCCACCAACGGAAAAGGCCTGCCGCGATGCGGACTGTGCTCGCCCTGCCGCCGGGTCGCGGACCAGAACCATCTCGATGTTTTTGTTTTGAACCGGATCACCCAGGCATCGGTCATGAACGAAAAGCCGGAAGCGCAGAACACGGTCAAAATCGACGGGGTTCGTTACGTCGACAAGTTTCTGCGCCTTCGCCCGGCTGAAAGCCGGCGGCGAATCGCGATCATCGATGAAGCGCACAAGATGACCGACGACGCCGCGAATGCGCTCCTGAAAACTCTGGAAGAGCCGCCGCCGCAGGCGGGCCTGATACTTTGTGTTTCGGACGAGCACAGTCTGCCCTCGACCATCCGCTCGCGGTGCGCGGTGCTTTATTTTCGTCCGGTGGCGGAAGGAATCCTGTCCGCCTGGCTCGAGAAAACCTATTCCATGACTGCGGAGCGCGCCGCTGAAGTCGCCGACCGGGCGGCGGGTTCTTTTGCCCGCGCGATCGAACTGAAGGAAGAGCAGGCAGAAACGCTCGACATCACCGATTATTCCGTGGATGAATTCTTCGCGCTCCTCAGCAGCTCCAATTTCCGCAAGGAAGGCCGCAAGAACGCCGTGGAGGCGCTCACGAAGCTCATCGACGCCGCGGAACGTTCTCTTCGCGGGGGAGATCTCGGCCAGGTTCAACAGCTGGAAGCGCTGATGGAAACCCGGCGGCGCGTAGACCGGAACGTTCCGCCCAAACTCGCGCTCGAAGCCCTGTTTCTCAAACTCGAAGATTTGAAAAAGGAATCCCAGGCTCTTACATGACCAAGTTCTATGTCACCACGCCGCTCTATTACGTAAACGATGTCCCGCACATCGGACACGCCTACACGACCATCGCCGCCGACGTCCTCGCCCGATGGAAACGTCTGACCGGCAACGAGGTCTTTTTTCTGACTGGAACCGACGAGCACGGGGCGAAGATCGCGAAGGCGGCGGAAGACGCCGGCAAGACACCGCGTGATTTCGTCAACGGCATCGTGGTCGAATGGAAGAAGGCGTGGGAAAAGCTCGGCGTCTCGTTCGACGACTTCATCCAGACCTCGGAACCGCGCCACGAAAAGGTGGTTCAGGCCGTCTTCGAAAAACTCCTGAAAAACGGAGATATTTATAAAGGGAGCTACGAAGGCTGGTACTGCCTTCACGACGAATCCTATTTCGCGGAAGCCGAGCTCGTGGACAAGAAATGTCCGAGCTGCGGCCGCGCCGTTCAGAAACTGGCGGAGGAGAGCTACTTCTTCAAGCTGTCGAAATACGAGCAGCCTCTTCTCGATCTTTT
>JAYTIE010000081.1:0-5268 GCA_043732015.1 Elusimicrobiota bacterium
CTCTGCTCAACCATTGCGAGGTATTGGCCATAAAAGGCTTGAAAATTGAAGTCGCAATCCGGTTTGAGATCCACAAGTCGCAGATAGGCGTAAAGAATAGTCTTAAACTCATCGAACAATGCTGCGGTAGCTAAAACAAATTTGCAGATGTCTTCTTGGCAGTTTTTGTCAGGAAGAAAGGCTTCTGGCCGAAACGACATTAGTTTCGCAAGCTCAAATTCCGGAAATTTGTGCAGATCGGAATCGGTCATAACTGGGAATTCATGAATAGCTATGGAAGCGGCGCATAGATCTCTCCGGCCTCGCTGTCTTCCGTCCCGGTTCCCCGTTTAATAATTAACGAGGCTTCTTGGCTTTTGTACTTCCCATATTGGCGCTGAAGGTCGAATGTCCGTATAGTTCGACCTGGATAAAGTTCGACAAGTGCGTGATCCCCCTCTGAAGTGTCGGTACGCATTAGGCACCACATTTGGGCGAGTTTTGGAGGATGGTTTTCGAAATATTTAAATGCAGATTCAAAATCTACGGGACCTTTTCGACTATGGCAGTAGCACAGAAGAGTCCAGTTTGCGGGATAGCCTTTGCCAGAGAGCTTGCTGGAAATCGCGGTTTCGAGTGAGGCCTGTGGGGAGTTCTTCTCCCATTCACAAACCTCAATAGATTGCTCTAGTGCATTTCGCCCTTTTGGAGCATCCACGAACTGCCGTGAGAGAACGTCTGGCGGATTATCCCCGTGCGCAAGCCAGCTGTCCGTTTCGTGAAGATCGCGAAGGCCAAGGAAAAAACTCGCCGTGATCCACGCTTCTCGAGGTTCTTGGTACTTGGATTCGTGCATTACAGTCTCGATGCCGCGAAGGGCGCATATCTCATAGAAGCGTTCTAAAACCCGCGCAGGGCTAAACCAGAGACCGGTTGGGATAAGTTTCAGAGATGATTCCATCTCAATAAGAAACCCGCCCCCCGGCATTTGCCGAAGGGCGGGTTTCGTTTGCTGCCTTGTTGATCTGTTGATCGGTCACGCTTTCGCTTTTCCGGCGGGCGTCTTCCCCTCCACCTTCCCAAACGTCTTGGTCTTCACTTCGATGTTCAGTTGGGCGTAGTACTGCTGGAGCGACTTGATGGACCAGTCGGCTTTCTGCATGGACTCGATGGCTTCGGTGGCGGCGTCGGCGGCGGCCAGGGTTGTGATGATGCAGATGCCGGAGCGCAGGGCAGCTGTGCGGATATAGAACCCGTCGTTGCGCGCGCGCGTTCCGGCGGGGGTGTTGATGACGAAGTTCACTTCCTTGTTGGTGATCAGGTCGACCACGTTGGGGCGGCCTTCGGAGATTTTCTTGGCGATTTCGACTTCGAGGCCGGCTTCGCGAAGAGCTTGAGCCGTTCCTTCAGTGGCCATGAGGCCGAAGCCGAGCTTGGAAAGCTTGGTGGCGATGTCGATGGCGCGGTGGCGCGTGGACTTCTGAAGAGAGATGAGGACTTTCCCCTTCGTCGGCAACGGGCTGTTCGCGGCGGCCTGGCTCTTGGCGTAGGCGGCCGGGAAATCTTCGGCGATGCCCATCACTTCACCGGTGGAACGCATCTCGGGGCCCAGGATGGCGTCGACTCCGGGGAAGCGCGTCCACGGGAGGACGGCTTCCTTGACGGAGGTCCACGGCGTGCGGAATTCTTCCTTGCCTTTCACATGAGGCGGCAGCACCTCAGAGAGCTTCTTCCCCGCCATGATCTTCGCGGCGAGCTTGGCCAGCGGCACGGCGGTGGCCTTCGACACGAACGGCACGGTGCGGCTGGCTCTAGGGTTGACCTCGAGCACGTAGACCACGTTGTCTTTCAGGGCCAGCTGCATGTTCATGAGGCCTTTCACTTTCAGGGCCTTGGCCAGCGTCTTCGTGTAGCTGATGATGGTCTCGAGTGATTCCTTGTTCAGCTTGCGTGACGGGATCATGCAAGCGGAGTCGCCGGAATGGATGCCGGCGGCCTCGATGTGCTCCATGATGCCGCCGATGTAGGTGTCCTCACCATCGGACAAAGCGTCCACGTCCACTTCCAGCGCGTTGTCCAGGAACTTGTCGACGAGGATGGGGTGCGACGAGTCCACGGTCGCGACGGCGCGCTGGAGATAATTCTCGAGCATCGGTTCGTCGAACGCCACTTCCATGGCGCGGCCGCCCAGCACGTACGACGGGCGCAGCATGACGGGGTAGCCGATCCGGGTCGCGATCTCTTTCGCTTCATCGAAGGAACGCGCCATGCCGTTGGCGGGCTGCGGAATGCCGAGCTTGTTCAGGAGCCGGCCGAACCGTTCGCGGTCTTCGGCCAGGTCGATGGAATCGGGTGAGGTGCCGATGATGGGCACGCCGTATTCTTCCAGCTTCAGCGCGAGGTTCAGCGGCGTCTGGCCGCCGAACTGCACGATGACGCCCGCCGGCTTCTCGCGCTCGACCACGTTCAGCACGTCTTCCAGCGTGAGCGGTTCGAAATAGAGATGGTCGGAGGTGTCGTAGTCGGTCGACACGGTTTCCGGGTTGCAGTTGACCATGATGGTCTCGAACCCTTCGTCCCGGAGCGCCATGACGGCGTGCACGCAGCAATAGTCGAACTCGATGCCCTGGCCGATGCGGTTGGGGCCGCCGCCCAGAATCATGATCTTGTTCCCGTCGGTCGGCGTGCGTTCGTCTTCTTCCCCATAGGTGGAGTAGTAGTACGGCGTGTAGGCCTCGAACTCCGCGGCGCAGGTGTCGACCAGGTTGTAGGTCGGCAGCACGTTCAAGGCTTTGCGGATCTCGCGCACCTTCTTCTCGGTGGACCCGAGGAGGTAGGCCAGCTGCGCGTCGGAATAGCCGAGCTTCTTGGCCTCCAGAAGCATATCGCGGCTAATCTTCTTCCGGTCGTCATTCCCGAATGTCTCTATCGGGAATCTAGCCGGGTCGCCGCTTTTCAAAGAGGCGACCGTTTGTGAGGGCTCAAGCCGAGATCCGCTTCCTGCTTCGGTGCCGGCGCTCTCCGCCTGGGCCCCCGCCTTCGCGGGGGTGACGGAAGAGGCGGGAATAACGGGGTCGGTGGAGCGGCGGAGCGGTTCGGGCGTTTCTCCGGTGAGGGACGCCTGCAGTTCCTTTTCGAAATCCACGAGTTCCTGGATCTGGTTGATGAACCACGGGTCAATCTTGGAGAGGTTCACGACTTCGTCCACGGTGAAGCCCAGGGTCAGCGCGGCTTTGATGGCGAAGAGGCGGTCGGAGTTGCCGACGTGGATCTTTTCTTTAAGCTGGTTCAGCAGCTCATCGTACTTGTCTTCCCAGGCGTCGAAGTCCATGGTGAGGCGCTCGGCCATGGCCGGGGCCATGAGCGGGTTGAAATACTTGCCGTCGGCGCCCAGGCCGGCGCGGCCGATCTCGAGACCGCGGAACGCTTTCTGCAGCGCTTCCTTGAAGTTGCGGCCCAGCGCCATGACTTCGCCGACCGACTTCATCTGCGTGCCAAGCTGCTGGTTGGAATCGGAGAATTTTTCGAACGCGAAACGCGGGATCTTGACCACGGTGTAGTCGATCGACGGCTCGAAAGACGCGGGCGTCTTCTGCGTGATGTCATTGGTCAGTTCGTCCAGGTTGTAGCCGACGGCGAGCAACGCGGCGATCTTCGCGATCGGGAAGCCGGTGGCTTTCGAGGCCAGCGCGGAAGATCTGGAGACGCGCGGGTTCATCTCAATAACGATCATGCGACCCGTCTTGGGGTCCACGCCGAACTGGACGTTGGAGCCGCCGGTCTCGACGCCGATCTCGCGGATACAGGCGAAAGCCTGGTCGCGCATGCGCTGGTATTCCTTGTCGGTGAGGGTCATGGCCGGGGCGACCGTGATTGAATCGCCGGTATGGACCCCCAGCGGGTCCACGTTCTCGATGGAACAGATGATGATGCACTGGTCGGACTTGTCGCGCATGACTTCCAGCTCGAATTCCTTCCAGCCTTCCAGCGACTCTTCGATCAGCACTTCGGAAATGGGCGAGAGGTCGAGACCTTTCTTGGCGGCCTTCAGGAACTCATCGTGGGTGTAGACGAGGCCCGAACCGGTACCGCCCAGCGTGAACGACGGGCGAATGATGAGCGGGAAGCCGATCACCTGTGCGATCTCTTCGGCTTCGGTGAGGGTCTTCGCAAAACCGGACTTCGGCAGGTCGAGGCCAATCTTTTCCATCGCGGCCTTGAAGAGGCGGCGGTCTTCGGCTTTCTCGATGGCTTCCAGGTTCGCGCCGATCATCTCGACGTTGAATTTTTTCAGGACCCCGCGCTTCGCGGCGTCGACGGCCAGGTTCAGCGCGGTTTGTCCGCCGAGGGTCGGCAGGAGCGCGTCGGGGCGCTCTTTCTCGATGATATCTTCCAGAACTTCGGGGGTCAGCGGTTCAACGTAGGTGCCGTCCGCCAGTTCGGGGTCGGTCATGATGGTGGCGGGGTTCGAGTTGATGAGGACCACGTTGTAGCCCTCTTTCTTCAGGGCCTTCACCGCTTGCGTGCCCGAGTAATCGAACTCGCAGGCCTGTCCGATGATGATCGGCCCTGAGCCGATGATGAGAATTTTCTTGATGTCTGTTCGTTTTGGCATAGGTTTCTCGCTCGGATCGAATTTACTTCGTTTCTTTCTTCTCGCCTGCGTCTCGCTTCGTCTTCACCATGTCCAGCGCCTTGCGGAACTGGCGGTTCTCGGGTTCCATTTTGAGGGACGTCTCGCCGGCCGCGATGGCCTGGTCGATCTTGCCCTGGTAGAAATTGGCGAATAGAAGGCCGTTGTAAATGGCGCTGCTGGGGCGCGAGCCGGCGAAGCGCAGGGCGGTGTTGAACTCTTCTTCGGCCTTCTCCGCCAGCGGCGGCCGCGCGTTGACGTAGAGACGGCCCAGTTCCTCATGCCCTTCCGGACGGTTGGGCTCGATCGCGATGGCCTGCTTGAAATTCTTTTCCGCGTTGGCCCAGGCGCCGGTGAGGCCGGCGTTGTCGCCCATGGCGTAGGCGACGCCGAGTTCATAATGAATGCGGGCATCGTCCGGCGAACGGGCCGAGAGCGCGGTGAGGCCCGTCAGCACATCGGTCAGTTTCTTGCTGACCTCCCCGGCCTGGGCGGCGTCGGTGTAGCGGGGCGGATAGCTGCCGATGTACGGGCTGAGCGCGTTCCGCCGGACCACGAGCGCCTGAACCCTGGGGTCCGACGGTGGCGCGATTTCGCCCGGGTTCCGGGACTGCGCGGCCTGAGCGGGGACAAAGGCCGCGACCGCGATGGCCGCG
>JAYTIE010000082.1:0-13449 GCA_043732015.1 Elusimicrobiota bacterium
CTTTTAGGATCCGGCGTGGAGAAATTGAGCGGCCATCTTCTAACGTCACCCTGTTGTCCTGCCGCCTCGAAGGGCTTTCAGACCACAAAATGATATGGTCAGAACACATGGTTAGTCAGTCTTCCCGGAATTTCGTCGTCGGTCTTTCGCCAAGATCCAGACGTTTGGCCACACCGTAACCTGGCGACTTCTTTCGAACCGTCACACTGACTTCCGCATCGAAAAGCCCCACATCGCGTTGACATGCAATTCCCTTTAGGAACAAAACGGACTCCCGTATTGGCATCAGTCTCAAAGAAACATCTCCCGGAGGTAACGATGAAAAGAAGACTCACTCGGACGACGGCGGTGGCCGCAGCGGCCTGCCTTTTTCTCGCGACGAGCGGGATGGCGGCGTTTCAGCCGAAAAACGGAGATTTCGGGGTCGGTCTCGTCTTGGGAAGCCCCACTGGCATCACGGCAAAATACTGGCTGAACGACCGAAACGCTTTCGATGCTGCCATTGGGTTCGGTGATCTCACAATCCAGGCCGATTACCTTTGGCACAGTTGGACAGTGTTTCCACAACCACCGAGCGGGAGGGTCGCCGGATACATGGGCCTGGGGGCTCAAATCGAAAACGACAATGAGGGTGAATATCGCCACGACGAAGACTACCAGCATCATTACAACCGCACGTCCGCCGGTGTCCGAGTCCCTTTTGGCGCGACTTACTTTTTCCACCGCGCGCCTTTCGAGCTCTTCCTGGAACTTGTCCCATTGATCGAGTTTACGGACCAGGCAGATTTCCAGCTGGACGCCGGTCTCGGCGGCCGGTATTACTTCGGGCGGGCTTCCAAGGGAAGATGAGCCGCCTGTTCGCCTCTTTTTGATTTCTCCGCTGTTCCCATCAAAGGACTATCAGGCGGTTAATCGTTCGCGATGCCGCGAGAAGACGATCGTCTCAAGCGGTTGGTTACGGCTTGATGACCAGATCGTGCCCCATTCGACGACTCTTTAGAAACTTCGGCTCAAAGCCGCGGTGTAATAATTTGTTCCGTGCGAACTTCCCACGTTGCTGTAACGCGCAAAAGCCGCTTCGAATCTGAAATCGCCGAGGGCCCACTCCGTTTCAATCCCCGTCGAGATAAAATCGGGTGCGCCCAATTTTAATCTTGTTCGTGAAAACGACAAGGCGGGAGTGAACCAAGGTGTCACTTCCCAGCTGAGATGCGTTTCGACAGTCCATTCTGGAAACCCCTGGATCGCGGCATTCAGACCTTCCGGCTGAATGTAGCCTGGCGGTATCGCATCGACCTGCTCCAAATCCTTGTTGTAAGAAGATAAAGTTGTACGTTCGCTCCATTGCCAATGCTCCCACCTCGCGCCGACACCGGCGAACACATCGGTCTGCCGGATTTGGATGGGGATGGGTCTCAGCACTGTTCCCGTGAGGCCTCGCGCATTCCCGGCATTTGAAGATCCAGAATTGGGTGAACCGCCACGCCCCTTACCTTGATTGGATTGAACGAAAGCGGCAGACGCCGCTGTGCCCGTTGCAACGGCGAAACGGTCTTCATGATCTCTCAACAGGAAACCGGCGATGACCGAGAAAAGAAGGCGTCGTTCAGCGTGGGGCTTTTTGACGGTCGATGCCGCGTGTTCCTCCTCCTGAGTCTCGGAGACTGGGACGCCGTCCCCGCGAGGGAAGTTTGCCGAAATGTCAGCGCCCCAGGCCCGCATCTTGTAGCCATCCACTTCCGGAGATTGCTGAGCGTTCAGATTGAAACTTCCGCGCTGATTCTCCATGCCGACGCTTCCTCGGTAGATGCGGGTATCCGGAGAGAGATCCGATTTGTAGGTCGCGATTCCCGGGCGAACGTGGAACGACCCCTCGCGTTTCTCCCCGGCAAAATAGTTCAACGGCACCGCGATATCGGATGAAACGTCATAGCCGCGATAGCCGTCGGGCCCGATCGTAACGCTGAGTCGCGGGGTCACGCCGGCCCAGCAAACCGGAACGAAGCTAAAAGCAAAGAGAATCGCACAACAACACAATATCCTGGTGGAATCGGCTCGGTGGGTAATTTTCACCGCATTATTAGACGAAATTAATGAGATTCGAAAACGTTTTGTCCCAGTGACGCTGGGGCCACCGAGCAAGGCCCTCACTTTTTGACGAAACGAGAATACCCTTCCGAAGAAGCTGAATTCTATTTGCCCCTGTGCGTTACCGGACACGGCCGTCCTCTGAGTTGCAAACCGCGTGATAAACTCCGTTTCTGATGCATTCAGAAAAAGTGGTGATTTCTTCTAGCTCCTTCTTGCATAAGCAGGCATCCATCGCATCGGGAGCCCTGCTCGCAATCCTTTTCGGATGCTGCCCGAGAGAGAACATCAGGCGTGCGCAGGATTTATCGCCTCTCCGCGTTTCAATAGCACCAACGCAAAGTTCCGTACGAATCCGCCATCTCAGATACATTCGCTCAGCGCCATCTGGACTGAGTAAGGAAACGGAGCAGCCGCTCATTGAGCAGGAGATGGAACGTGTAAAGACGCGCCTATCCGACAACTTTGCGGCAAAGGTGAGTTCATCCGCCATCTTAGCGGTGGCGCCATTGGATGCGGAGGCTGGGATATTCCTGACGGTCGAGGCTTACGGGCGCGTTCCCGGGAAATGGCTTTTTTACCTGGTCGGATCGGGTGTGGTTGAAGCCGCGGTTCAGGGCATCATCGTTGAGAAAGCCACCGGCAACCAATGGCTGGCGCTTGGCGTGAGCGCGGAGGAGCTGGCGAGCGAAAGCCTGACTTGGATCGGCGGTTCCTTTGTTACGAATCGCTTTCTAACGCCCATCGTCTTGTCCTGTCGGATTGAACGGCTGTCGGACCACAAAACCATATGGTCAAAACATATCGTGAGTCTGTATTCGCGGAAGATAATCGCCCGCCTCCCGGCCAATCAGCGTCAGCAGCGAGAGATGCAATTGGCTGGCGTTTCCGATCACGCGCTGAGCGAGCTCCTCAATGCCATCGAAAAATCATCCGAGAAGATTCGGCGGCGTTTGGCCGCTCATTAAAGCGGGGCCCTTCCCCAGAAATCACGCGGGATCCCTGTTTGAACTTGTTCCAGCAGCTCTACCTGGATCGATTAGCGCGAATATGATGAATCGATGCTACTGAGATGTCTCGAGCGATGCCGTTTCACGAGCATCAGATTGGGCAGAGATTCTCCGACGGGAAAAAGAAAGCCGTCGTTAACCATAACGGCGGCCCCTCTTGATCATTTAAAAGATGCTCCCCGTGTTAGACGAACTTCGCAACGGGCCTTTAAATGGGCCAATCAACCTCGGGGCCCCTAACTTTTCTTCATTTCCTCTGACGTGACCGGTAGATGTTGTAAGCCGCGAAGAGCCCGTACGGAACCCAGAAGGTCAGCACGAGTTTCAGGCCGATTGCTATGTCGTGGATGAGCGAATGGCCCGGATTGCGGCCGCGGCCGATAAAGGGTACAGAGAGCATCAGGATCGCGAACAGTTTGAACCCGTGCGGAAGAAGATAGTTGAGCTTTTGCCAGCCGGTGGCGTCATTCCATTCCACCGAGCCGTCCCGGAACTGGGTTTTGCAGGAGCCGCAAATGCGCGCACCGGGACCAAGGATCACCGGGTTCCACCCCATGGTCATGTGGAAGTACCCGCCGCATTTCGGACACATCAGGTATCGCGCCATCGAACATCCCCCTCGTTAGTTTGGTCCGGGCGCGTCGTTGCCGACGCGGGACCGAATCTCTTTCAAAAGTCGTTCCCGTTCCTCGAGATCAGACTGGAGACGAAGGATCGTGCCAGTCGCATTCTTCAACTGGTCTAAGAGTTCCGCGTTCTTCTCCCGGAGTTTCCGTTCCGCCGTTTCCGGGTCGGCGCCGTTTTCCAGAAGCGCAAGCAGCGTCGCGTTGCGGTCGCCCACCCGGTCCTCGCCGACGAGCGGGCCCCGGAGGGCGACCGTCCAGGGGGTGTCGCCCATGACGCCCACAACGTCCGCATTGGCGCCGTGCTTTGCCAGCAGGCGCACGACGTCCGCGTGCCGTCCCTCGGCGGCGCGGAGCAGGGGCGTCCAGTTCGAATGCGGATCCGTTAGATCGACGGCGGCCCCGCCGTCCAACAGCATTCGGGCGATTTCAAGGCAACCGCTTTGCGCGGCATACCCGAGCGGCGTGATCCCTTCGCGGTCCAGGCGGTTGATTTCGATTTTCCTTTGACTCGATCGAAAAGCACCCAGCGCTGTCTTCTCCGCACCGACGTCACATTTCTCCGCCGCCTTATGGAGATCTGTGTGGCTTTCGTCGGGACTTGGAATCGGATCGTAAACCCTAGGGACCATCACCGGTTCCACTGCAACGAGCGGGGGTGTCATGATCGCGAACGGGAGAAGCAGGGCGAAGCTCGCGGCGAGGCGCCTCACTTCAAGAGCTCCGCTATCTTTCCGTAGGTGGCTACCATTTTCGTCCCCGCGTATTTCATTGTTTCGAAGACCTTGGACGGATGGTCCATGGGCAGGGAGGAGAAAAACGCCTTCAAGTCGATGTATTCCGGACCAGAGAGATCCGTCTCAAGCAAGTTGACCCAATACGCGAGAGAATGAGACGGCTTATCGGGAGTGTTCTGTTCCTGATCACCGGCATGCCCCTCGGCAATCTTTGCCTTGGTTGCACTGTAAATGCTTTCGAGATGAGCCTCCGGATGGGCGCTGACGAACGCCTGCATCTCGCCGAGCGTCGCCTGTGATCCCGCCGTTTCGCCATACATGGCCTGGAACTCTCCCAGCGCGAGAGTGGCGAAGCCGATCTGGAACGAGTAGTGAATTTTCGTGATCGCGGCCCGCGCCCCGGAAAAATCCCCGGCGCGGGCGAGGGAGCCGGCCAATGTTGCCATGGCTTTTTCACGAAGGGTCCCATTCTTTATTGCATCGACAACGGCGATGCCCTTTCGCGCCAGGTCAGCCGCCGCGGCAAAGTTACGGGTCCTGCTCATGAAATCCGCCAGATGTGCATAGGCCGTCGCCTTGTAATAGGGAGATTCGATGCCGTCCACAACTTTCAACGCACCGTCCATATCGCCCCGCTTTTGTTTCATCTCCGCGACGTCAAGAAGAACACCGCCGCGCGCCGCGGCATCCTTGATCGTTGACGCCGTCCTGAGGGCGTCCTCAATGTTCCCGCGCCGCACCTGATCGTCCGCCACCGCCGTTATTCCCCGGTTGGCTTGGTAGGAATCAGAGCTCAGAGCGTTGGCAGCATAGGCGGCCGGATAGTCGCCGAGGGTCGCCCAAAGATCGACGACCGCCTGAAGGCCGATATTTCTCTCGGACGTGTCGGGGATTGTCATCACGATGTCCTGCGTCGCCCTGAGGAAACGCTTAACGCCCACGGACTTTATCGCGTCGATGAGCGAGCGAACCGCGGGGGCGTTGTCCACGTTCGGATCGAAATCGAGATAAGCGCCGAGCCAGCACACGGCGCGCAGTTCCCGTCCTGGGATCTTCGATTCGGCAAGACCAAGGTTGTAAAACACTTCCGGCGATTTGGGTGCGAGCGTCCGCGCCTTCCCGAATTCCGCAACGGCGCCGACGAAGTCCTTCTTCCGGGCCGCTTCGAATCCGCGGGCCAGCGCCGCGTCGACCTGCGGCTGAACCTCGGGCGGCAGGTCGAAGGGAACGAGGCCCTCCTCCTGGGCGTAGCGGTCAATGAACCTGGCGATGACCGCGGCCGCGTCATCCTGCCGCTCACCAGGCTCGTCTGCATAATGGGCAACGATGCCCGGACGCTCGATGCGACCTCTGGTGAAAACGAAATTGATGACCCGAATTCCATCGGTTCTTTCCGGATCAATGTTCGACGCGCTCGCGGCGATGCCGCGGAGCCGCTGGAGCCGGGCGAACAACTTCTTAGCCCGAAGGGACGGCCTTCCGGCTGCGCCGTCTGCGGCGAGCTGCGCGTCATAAAGCGCCTTGAGTCCCTCGTAGCCGTCTGTTTGCTCAAATTTTCCCAGAACCGCGGCCGCAAAGGAGCCTTTGGGTGCCGTTATGAACGCGGTGTCCGCCCAGCAGGTTGGCGCGATTGCCAGCGCCATGAGCAAAAGCGAGCGACGCAGGATCAATTGTGTGTTCCGGTATTTTTGGATTTTTTGCTTACCTCGGTCACGACGATCCGGTGCACTTTGGTCTGCTTTTCCTTCGCGTTGGCGAGATCGACAAGCTTCGTCGCCCTTTCGCTGGTCGCCACGTCGAGTTGCGCCGTGAGGTCCTTCATCTTCTTCGCGTCTGTCGCGGCGCCCCGTTCCTTCGTGAGGCGGGAAATATCGGCTTCCATCTTCGTCGTCTCATCGTTCAGGCGGGTGACTTCCTGATTGGCTTCGATCATGCGCGGATCCTTCGCCACAATCTCCACGGTTTCAGGAATGGGCGGGGTGGATATGGTCGTCTGCGTCCCGATCAACTTTCCGTCAGACTCCCACCCTTTGCGAGCTTGGATGCTGACCGATTCCTGGGACGCGGGGTCACCAAATTCCAGCAGGTTGGGATCTGCCTTCTTTGTGCCGAAGGCATCGTTGGTGTTGGGGCCGCGGGTGATGCCTGTGTCGGGCGGGACTGGTGTCTGGAGAGTGCCCACAACATTTTCCAAAGCTTTGTGCGCCTTGAGAGCGGCCTCTCGGTCCCTTTTCTCAAGCTCTTCCCGCCGTTTCTTTTCAGTCGCTTCGCGCTTAGGCCGCTCTCGCTCATTCTTTTCCGCGGCTTCCCTTTCTTTTATCAACGCGAGATCCTCGGGAGAAAAAGTTTTCGGGTACATATTGTAGGCGCGGCGGAGTTCGTCGCTCGTCTTGGCCTTCTCCCAGTCGACGAGTGCGGTGAATTCCTTTATCGCTTCCCGCACCTTTGGACCGTCCCGAAAGGCTTTCTGCTCCTGGGAAAGCCTGAGGGCTTCCTTCCAGTCGCGCCGCTCGAAGGCCGCCTCGACCCGACCGTGAATTTCGTCGTACGTCACCTGTCGCGTGGCCCGGGCCGCTTCTTCCTCCTCACGCTCCGCCGCCCGCGCGGCGGCCCGATCCGCGGCACGCTGGGCCCGCTCCGCGGAGTCGTCATACGTGTTGTTATTGTTGTTGCTCACTCCCGAGGACAGTCCGCACGCCTCCTCGCAGCTGGAATAGCCGTCCATGCACTGGGCTTCCCCCGGACACCCGCAGCAATAGCCAGTGCAGCCATTGCAATAGGCGTGGACCGGTGAATAAAACGAGACGACGACAACTGCAACAGACAGGGAGGCCAAAAGGACGGGAAGGAACCGGTTTCGCGCGAACATGCGCAGGTTATAGCCGCTTTTCGGGCACTTTTCATGGCCCGAAAAAATAAAAAATGACATTGATTCGGAGTGCAATTTCTCCGAAATCAGATGAGGATGAGGAGGAACATGGAAAGCAACAAGACAGCGACCGGATTCTGTTCAAGCTGCGAAAGCGCGTCCGAGAACGTTTCGCCGGGCCCGTGCTTTTCTGGGCGCGCCGTACGAAGATAGAATGGCTCCAGTTTTTCCGCAAATGAATCTTGGGCTTGCTGTTTCTCGCTGTCGCAGTAAGCGCCTTGGCCTGGCATCTCGATTCCCTGCGCGCGCTGAGCGCTACTTCCTCAACAGGGCCGGCGTGCTCTTTTCGTCCCCCTGGAGCGAGACACCGTTTTCTTTCAGAAGTTTCCCAAGTTCCCTTTCGCTGAGATAGAGCCGCTGGCGGGATCCCTTCTCAGTCGAGTCGATCATCTCGAACGTCACGCCGACGCCAGGTCGAGATGAGCGGATCGCCCGAAGCTCTGCCGCGGCCGATAAACGGCACAGAGAGCATCAAAACAGAGGAAAGTTTAAAATCCGTGCGGAACAAGGTTTAAGTCTCTGCGAACCCGGGACTGCCGACCATGCCACCGAAGCGTCCCGGAACTCGGTCTTGCAGGTGCCGCAAATGCGCGTTCCCGGCCCGAGAATCACGGGCATTCCCCCCATCGTCATGTGGAAATACCCGCCGCATTTGGGACACGTCGGGTAGAGAGCCATCCGCCATTGCGCCCTTCTTTGCCAGCAGGCGTACGACGTCGGCATGCCGCCCCTCGGCGGCGCGGAGCAGGGGCGTCCAGTTCGAATGCGGATCCGTTAGATCGACGGCAGCCCCGGCGTCCAACAGCATCTGCGCGATTTCCAGACATCCGCTTTGCGCGGCATACCCGAGCGGCCTATAACCTTCGCGGTCGAGGCGGTTGATTTCTTTCTTCTTATCGGCAGAACGATGGGCGCCCAGCTCCGATGTCGCGGCGCCGGCGTCGCACTTTTCCGCCGCCCTGTGGAGGCGTGTGTGGTTCAGGTCGGGACTCGGCATCGGATCGTAATCCATCGCGCCCGTCGCCGGCTCCGCAGCAAGGAGCGGCGCTTTCGCGGCCGCGTACGGAAGAATCAGGGCGAGGATCACCAGGCAGCGCCTCACTTCGGTAGCTCCTCGATCTTTCCGTTGTAGGTGGCCAGCATCGTCTTCGCCGTTGCTTCCATGGCCTCGATCATGTTGTACGGCCGGGCCGTAGGAAGCGTCGCGAAATACGCCTTCAGGTCGGTATATTCCCGTCCGGAGAGCTCCGTCTCAATCAGGCTGATCCAATACGCAGGCGAATGAAATGGCTTTGATGGCACGTCCCGATCGGGAACGCCGGCGCGCCCGGAGGCGATCCGGCCCTGGATTTCATGGTAGGCGCCTTCCAGAATGGAGTCCGGCTGGGCGTCGAGGGAAGCGCGCATTTCCCTCAGCGCCTCCTGCGATCCCGCAGTGTCGCCGTGCATGGCTTGGTACTCTGCGATGTAAAGTTTGCCGAGGCGAATCTGGAACGTGCCATGAACCTTCGCGATCGTGGCATGCGCGCCGTCAAAGTCGCCGGCCCAGGCCAGGGAGGTGGCCAAACCCTCCATCGCGTTTTCACGAAGGACATCGTTCGCTTCCATCTTTTCCGCGACGGGAATTCCCTTTCGCGCGAGGTCGGCGGCGGTTGAAAAATCACGAGCCTCGGCTCGCGCATTTGCCAGGTTCTCGTAAGCCGTTGCCTTGCAAAAAGGATCGTCGATGCCCGCCACGACCTGCAGCGCGCCGTTCAGATCGCCTCTTTCGTACTTCAGGTACGAAACGGAACGAAGAACGCCGCCCCGCGTCCCGGCGTCGCGGATCGTCGCCGCCGTTTTGAGCGCTCCGTCCATGTCTCCCCGCCGGACCTGTTCATTCGCGATAGCCCCGATTCCCAAGTCAATCTGGTAGGCGTCCGTGCTCAAGGCGTTCGCGGCATACGCGGCGGAGTAGTCACCCAGGTTCGCCCACAATTCGACGATTGACTGAAGGCAGATGTTTTTCAGGGACAAGTCGGGAATCTTCATCACCACGTCCTGCGTGGCCTTGAGAAAGCGCTGGATGCCTCGGGCCTTCGTCTCGTCGATGAGGCCCCGAACCGCCGCCGCGTTCTCGGAATTCGGGTCAAAGTCTATATACGCGTTGAGCCAGCACACAGCGCGGAGTTCCCTCCCCGGAACCTTGGATTCCGCGAGACCGAGGTTGTAAAAAATGTCCGGAGACTTCGGCGCGAGGGCACGCGCCTTCTCGAATTCTGCGATCGCACCGGTGAAGTTTTTCTTTCGGGCGGCCTCGTATCCCCGGGCCATGGCTGAATCGACCTGGTCCTGCGTTTCCTTCGCGATATCAAACGGAATGAGCCCGTCGTCCAGTGCGTCCTGGAGTATGATTCTGGAAATTTGCGCGGCCGCGGCGTCCTGCCGTTCGCCCGGTTCCGTCACCCACGTCGGAGGAATGTTTTCGAAGCGGTCTATGCGGCCTTTCGTGTAGGCGATGTTGACAACCGCTTTCCCGCCCGGATTCTCCGGGTCGACGGTCGACGCGCTCGCAGCAATGCCGCGCAACCGTTGGAGGCGCGCGAGCAGCTTTTTTCCCCGGATGGACGGCCTTCCCGCCGCAGCGTCGGTGGCAAGCTGAGCGTCGTAAAGAGCTTTGAGGTCACCATACTCCGGCGTCTGTTCCATCATGCCGAGAATCGCCGCACCAAAAGAACGGGCGGCCGGCGTGATTAACGCGGTACCAGCCCAGCAGATGGGTCCGAGCGCCAGCGCCATTAGAAAAAGTGATCGGCGAACGATCATTTGCCACCTCGGACTTTTTCGGTTGTGGCGCTGACCTCGGTCTCGATGGTCCGATGTACCTTGGATTGCTTCTCTTTGGCCTTTACCAGCTCCACAAGCGTCGCCGATTTCTTGTTGGTCGCCTTATCGATCTCCGCGGTGAGATCGTTCATCCGCTTCGGGTCCGTCACCGTCATGCGTTCCTTGGTGAGGCGGGAAATGTCGTCTTCCATGTGGGCCCTTTCGTCGTCCAGGCGGGCGACTTCCTGATTGGTCTCGATCATGCGCGGATCCTTCATCACCTTGCTTTCGGCTTCCGGGAGGGGCGGGGCCGTCACGGTCAGTGGCGTGGCGATCAGTTTTCCGGGCTTATCCCACCCTTCCTGAGCCTGGTCGCTGGCCGCTTCCAGCGACGTCGGGTCGCCAAAATCTAGAGGATGGGCTTTTTCCGTTTCGAACGCGTCCATCGAATTGGGTCCGCGAACACTGTCTTTTTTAGGAGTCAGCGGCGTCTGGAGCCTCGAAGAGAGGTCATCGAGCGTCTTGTGCGCCTGTGCCGCCGCTCTCAGTTCCGTTTTGGAAAATTCTTTTACCCTCTTTTTCTCTTCCGCTTCGCGCCGGGGGCGCTCGCGCTCAGCCTTTTTGTCGGCTGCCTCAGTCGCCTCCTGCTCCTCAAGCCACGCCAGATTTTCGGTGGAGAAAGAGCCGGGATACATTTTGTAGGCCTTCCGGTAGTCCGCCGGCGTCTTTGCGTCGGTCCACAGGACGATCGCCCCTATCTTCTTGATCGCCCGTCGGGTGCTGGGCCCGTTGCGCAGCTTCTGAAGCTTGTGAAGAAGCTCCAGACCCTCCCGGTAGTTGCCCTGATGGATCGTGGACCATGCGGTCTCGAAGGCGGCGTCATAGACGCGCTGATCAGCGGCGCGCTCTGCCCGGTCCGCGGCGCGCTGCGCCCGCTCCCCGGAGTCGTCATATACGTCGTTGTTCACGGAAGCCCACCCTCCGCAGGCTTCTTCGCAGGTATCGTAGGGCGCCAGGCATTGGGTTTCGGCGGGCCGGCAATCGCACCACGAACCGTCGCCGCAGTTATCGCTTCGGGCGTAAGACAACGTGCTGAACGCAAGGAAAAAGGACATGCCAGCGAGCGTTATCACGAGGAAGCAAGAGGGTCGTCGGTCTCGGTTGTTCATGAACAGGATATAACTGCTATCAGGCCGTCTTACATGGACTGCCGCAATATAAAAGCCCATTGATCCGGGCGCGGATTCCGATGATGTTGGAGCAGAGCAGTCAGGAGGAAAAAAATGGAAAGCAACAAAGGCGTAACGGGATTCTGTACCGGCTGTGAAGAAGGGTCCACGGATATGTCGCCGGGCAATGTGTCCACCGTCAACGGTGTCGGGCGCAAGTTCTACGGCTCCGCAAACCCCTGTGGTTCCTGCGGATCGGTGGTCCGGACCCTGTGGATGACATTCGCGGACATTCCCCTCGTGCCGCGCGGCTCCTACCGCTACAAGACGGCCGAGGTGACAGGCGTCTTCAAGGAAAACTATTGGGCGCGGAAGACCGCAACCAACACGAAACAAATTCTCATGACTTACCTGGTCGGCTGGGCGGTCGCGTCAGTGGTCCTGACGGGCGTCTTTTACGTCAACAAAGCACGGGGCCGCTAACTGTGCCGGGCGCTTTCTGCCCCTCCTGCACCCATTCCTCCACGGATGAAACCCCGGGTGACCTTTCCGGGATGAGCATGGCCGGATTCAAATTTTACGGCGGATCGACGCCCTGCGGAGCGTGCGGCTCCCAGGTGAAGTCATTGTGGTGGGTGTTTCTCGAGATCCCGATCGTCCCGATGGGGTGTTATCGCCATCTGGCACCGGACAGCGGCGACCACGTCCTTTTTTGGGCACGGCGCACGGCGATGGACTGGCCCCAGGTCTTTCGTGCGTGGATCTGGGGCCTTTTGTTCCTCACCGTCAGCGTGAGCGCTCTGGTCTGGTATCTCGACGCCCTGCGCAGCTCGCAGTGACCCTTACTTCCTGAGCAGCGCGGGCGTGCTCTTTTCGTGTCTCGCGAGTGAGACGCCGTTTTCCTTCAGGAGCAGACCCAGCTCCTTTTCGCTCAGATAAAGCCGTTGCCGGGATCCCTTCTCGTTCGAATCGATCATCTCAAACCACGTCTCCGTCCCGTGCTTGAACGTCTTCGTGAGAACGGTTTCGTGACCCGAGCGGAGTGATCCGTTGTAGGGATACAGGTTGACGAGCACGGGTTGACCGGCGCTGAGCGTCTTTGCAAAGGACGTGCTCGGGACCAGCGTCGCGGTGCCGAGCGCCTCGGCGACAAGAATGACTTCCCCTCCCATCAGGCCGCCTTCCTCAATTGTCCTGGTTGCATCGGCGCGCTCCGCGTCCGTTCTCCAGGCGCCGTCGCTGATGACCTTCGTCGCCCGGGCGGCGGCCACCCCATAGGGAACGCCGGCGGCGTTGGCGAGAGCGAACACGGCGCAATCCTCGTGAATTGTCTGGTTCCCCGAACCGGGCAGTCCGGGCCCGGTCCCCCCCGCCGCTTCCTTCGCGAACGTTCCGTTCGCTCGACGTCCCTGGATGTCTTTCCAGGTTTTCCGGACCGAAGCGCTGCTCGTTGAATCGCCGTCCTCATCGAGTTTCGTCAGGAGGTCGCGCGCGCGGTCCTTCTCATCCCGGGTCCAGTCCCGGGTGGCGACCGATTCGACCATCAGGTCACGAACCCGGTTCGCCCAGGCGTTCGTCAGGTCCGAATTGAAGGCGGTGGCCGTGGAAATGTAGGCGGCCTGTTGGGTCTGGAGCGCGCCGAATTCCTGATCAGTCTGGCTTTCGGCGGGCTTGGCGTTGAATGCGTTGCCGGCCTGCTGGAAGTCCCTCAGTTCTCCCTCAAGGGCCGTCTTCCGGGCGCCGAACGCGGCTTTGTCCGTCGCGGACAGAATGGAAGGAATGTCGTCGAGCGGAGGGATGCTGGTGTCGGCGTATGCGGCGGCGGTCACCAAAAGCAGGGCTGCGGCCATTCTCAGTTTCATTGGGCGGTTTCCTTTTTGGGTTCTATTTGTAGAAGACTAATTCTTGGGAATTGAGGGACGTTCTCCACGGTTTCTGATTCCCTTCAACATTCCCGAGAAAATAATCGCATGGACCGGGTATAGAAGGTACCAGTAAAAGAGGCCCGCTATTCCGGCGGGGTCGAACAGCGCGGTTTGGGTTACGCAAGTATCGTTCCCCTGATCCTAAGCCTCAAACTGAAGCCAC
>JAYTIE010000083.1:0-1931 GCA_043732015.1 Elusimicrobiota bacterium
GCTTCTTTTTTGCAGGAACCCGTTTACTCGACGGAAACAGATCACTTTAAGAGCCGCAATTTTTTCTTCCGGCTCACAGCTTTTTGTCACTGGTTTGTCACGAATGGCCCTCACACTTATTCCATGGATCCAAAGGATCGACGTCTGCACCCCAGATACGAATCGACATTCCACGTCGACGTCCTGAACATGGGCGACGATCCGGGCGTGTCTCAGTTCGAGGCGATTATCCCGGGCACCGCTCTTGATGTGTCGCGTCAGGGCATGCGTCTGAAAGTTCCCTACAGCGTTCCGGTTGGATCCGCGCTCAGCGTGATCCTGTATTCCGCGAACGGCGGCCAGTCCATCTGTCTTTGTGAAGTGATGTGGCGCCGGGAAGAAATGGGCGAGCCGCTCTACGGCGTTTTCACGAAGCAATGGACCAGTCTGGACGCCCGTCTCGCGAAGGTGTTCTCCTTCATGGAAGCCCAGGAGCTTCCCAAGCCCCCGTCCCAGCCCGCCTGATTCGTTCCGTCCAACCTCTTCCGCCCGTTCCCCCGGACAAAAATGGATAATGAGCCAATCTCTTTAGGAGGCTCCCTTGGAATCCCTGAACCATTTTTGCCGCGGTCACTTCGACGCCCGTTTCACGATGAAAAGCGCTTCATCCAACTACGCGCCGGACCGGACATTTGACACCGAGCACATCCGGATTGAGCTCGACGTTGATCTGAAACGCGAGCGCATCACCGGCCGCTGCCGAACCACGGTTCGGGCGATCGCGGATGGCGCCAGCCAGATGGTTTTCGACGCCGTCAATTTCAACGTGAAGGAAGCCCGGTGGAATGGCCGCCGCGTGAAGTTCACCTACAAGGACGGCAAGATCACGGTTCCCGCCCCCTCCGCGTTCAACGCGGGCCGCCGCGCCGAGATCGAGATTTCCTATGACGTGACCCGTCCGAAGCTGGGATTCCATTTCATCAAGCCGGACCGCAAATATCCGAACCGCCCGACCCAGGTATGGACGCAGGGCGAAGACGAATACGCCCGCTACTGGTTCCCCTGCCACGACGCGCCCCACGAACGCACCACGACCGAAGTCATCGCCACGGTTCCGCAGGGGTTCACCGCGGTTTCGAACGGCAAGCTCCTGAAGACGACGCGCAGCTCAAAGCGCCGCACCGAGACTTTCCACTACCGGCAGGATATTCCTCACGCCACCTATCTCGTGACATTGACCGTGGGCCGCTTCTCGGAAATCCGGGACAAATGGCGAAACATCCCGGTTCAATATTTCTGCGAACAGGGCCGTGAAGAGGACACCGCGCGCGCCTTTGGAAAGACCCCGAAGATGCTGGAGTTCTTCTCGAAATTCATCGGTGTCCAGTATCCCTATGCAAAGTACGCGCAGATCGCGGCCGCCGACTTCATCTATGGCGGCATGGAGAACACGTCCTCCACGACGCAGACGGACTCGGCACTCCTGGACGAACGGGTCAGTCTGGATTACAACTCGGACGAGCTGGTGGCGCACGAACTCGCTCACCAGTGGTTCGGCGACTACCTCACCTGCAATGAATGGGGACACGCCTGGCTGAACGAAAGTTTCGCGACCTACTTCGACGCCCTCTTCAAACGCCACGACAAGGGTGAAGACGAGTTCCTCTACCAGCTCCGCGGAAACGCCGACGCCTATTTTCAGGAAGACAAGGAACACTACCGCCGTCCCATCTCGACCAAGGTCTACAACCGCCCCAGCGATCTCTTCGACCGGCATCTCTACGAGAAAGGCTCACTCGTTCTCCACATGCTCCACCGGCTTCTGGGAGAAGAAGCCTTCCGGAAATCCATCAGCACTTATGTTCGGGGCAACCGCGCGAGCGTCGTGGAAAGCCTCGACCTGATCAACGCGATTGAAACCGCGACCGGGTGGAACCCGCGCCGCTTCTTCG
>JAYTIE010000084.1:0-1921 GCA_043732015.1 Elusimicrobiota bacterium
GTCTCGCGCAGTTCGATTTTCTCCGCGGCGGCGGGCTTGCCGCGGTTTGCGACTACGGCGGGGATTCGGGCGTAACGCTGGTAACCGGAGGGGAATCCATATCCCGGCCGGTTCTTGTCGTAGGAGAACACGAGCACGCTGTCGGAATCGTCGATGCGCGAAAGTTCGTACAGGTCCTGGTCCACCTCGCGACCCTTCACGCCTTTCTGCGCGGCCAGCGTGTGCTTCGCATAATAAAGCGTGAACTTGCGCTCGAAAGGCGTTCCCTTTTCGTCGAAGCCCTTCAAAACGGTGGTCACGGAATAAACGATCGTCCCGGGAACATAGCCCGGGAGAGTCTTCATGGCGCGAAGGTCATCCGGGTTATCGGCCTTCAGGATGCGCGACGCGTATTTCCGCCGTTCAATTTCCTTCCCTTCTTCGTCCTTGCGGGGCAGGTAGTCAGGTCCCGGACCGATTTCCAGGGTTCGCAGGGGAACCATGGCACCCGGAACCTGCACGCCCTCGATCATGGAATCCGGATCGAAATCCGTCGCTTCTCCAGCCAGCGGGTTCACGGCCCGTGTTTCCTTGCCCTTCTGGTTTCTTTCCCAGAACGATCCCGGAATCACGGCCGCACGGCCGTTCGGGAATTCGATGGCGACACCCGCCGAGCGCGCCGGCGTCACGCCGGAGGGTCCCGGATCGAGGACACCGTCCAGCGCCAGCGGGTTGAAGGAGCCATCCGCGAATGAAACCATCGCGGTCGAGACGGCCGATCCGGTCGTGCGCGGCGAATTCATCCAGCTGTCGAAGAACGGCCGGAGATTCTTGTCCGCTTTCGGATACGACCCCTGTGGCGTCTGAAGCGATGTCGTGTGCTGGCGGATCTGCACGGCGCGCGCGGTCAACTCGTCGGCGCGTGCCTTGTTTCCGTTCCGGCGGAAGTGCGCCGCGAACGATCTCAGAACAAGCTCCATCTGTTCCGACGTCTCCACGAAAACCATCGGTCCGCGGCCGGTCTGTTTCCGGCCGTCCGCGTTGGCCACGTCATAGCCGACGATGCCAAAGCCGGTGGCTGTCTTATCGGAAACGCCGAACTCGGTGTCGATGAACCGGAGGAGCTGGTCCAGGACCGCATCCGTGTATTCAAAATCCTTCTTCATCCCTTCCGGTCCCGCCGCCAACAGAAGCTGCGCCACGCCCGACAGATGGCGGACGCCTTCCAGCTCCAGCGCGTTGCGCTCATTAAGCTGGCCGCCGCGCCAGGGCAGCCCCTGCCAGTCACCGCGGTTGGCCGTCAGTCCATGACGGATCACTCCCTGAACACCCGCCAGTTCTTCGCGAAATCTGTTCACGTTGGGCCCGGTTGCCTCGCGTCCGGCGTCATCGGCCACCAGCATGCGGAGCAGGGAATAATAAAGGACGTTGTCGCGGGTCGAGTAAAGACGCGGCCAGTTGGCATCTCCTGCCTTCGGACCCATCACGGCGCCCGGCAACTTTCCATTCAGATCATTGGTCCAGTTGACGATCTCTTCCGCGAGCGCCCGGGAGGACGGATCTTTCTTGGCGCGGTAGTGGTGCATCGCCATGATGCCGATCCAGAGGTTCGACGCCGTCTCCGCGTGCGGACCCGAGTCCTTCTGCCGGGAGAAAAGCCGGTGCTCGAGAGACTCCTTTCCGTCGATCGTGTAATAGTGGGCGAATCCCCGGAATCTCTTGTCCGGCCCTTCCTTCTGTCGGGCCAACTCCGCCTTGAAGAACGCCACGACGGGTTCCGCTCCGCTCAAGTCATTCCGTGAAAGAAGCGCGATGGCGGCCTGCGCCTCCGCGTCCGTTCCGAAAACCGCGAGAGAGTCCGTGGGATCGGCTCGAGAGAAAGGGTCGTTGAAGGAGAAGCTTCCATCGGCGCGCATGAACACGCGGTCATGGTCCGGGAAGA
>JAYTIE010000085.1:0-13333 GCA_043732015.1 Elusimicrobiota bacterium
TCTCTTTGTTGTGCCATTCGTGCAGGTCGGAACTTACCCGACAAGGAATTTCGCTACCTTAGGACCGTTATAGTTACGGCCGCCGTTTACTGGGGCTTAAGTTCAATGCTTCTGAGATTGCTCCCATGACATCTCCCCTTGACCTTCCAGCACCGGGCAGGCATCACACCCTATACATCATCTTGTGATTTCAGCAGAGTGCTGTGTTTTTGTTAAACAGTCACGAGACCCACTTCTCTGCGACCTCTCTTAGTACTTACCCTGTACGGGTTTATACGTAGAGGCCTCCCTTCTTCCGAAGTTACGGGAGTAGATTGCCGAGTTCCTTAACCTGAATTCTCTCGCGCGCCTTAGTATATTCAACTCGCCCACCTGTGTCGGATTACGGTACGGATACATCACGTGCTTACTACGAGGGTTTTCTTGACAGCGTGGTGGAAACCACTTCCTCGGGTTTGACCCCAAGTCGACATCACATCTCGAGGTTAACGACCACGCGGATTTGCCTGCGCGATCCCTCTACCTGCTTGAACCTCCACGACCGACGGGAGGATGGTCTGACCTTCTGTGTCACCTCTTAGCTATAACGCACGTAACATAGTTCAGGAATATTAACCTGATGCCCTACTTCGACTACGCTTTTCAGCCTCGTCTTAGGACCGACTGACCCTGAGCTGACGAACATTGCTCTAGGAAACCTTAGGCTTGCGGCGTGTGGGATTCTCACCCACATTATCGCTACTTATTCCGACATCCTCACTTGTCAACGCTCCAGTACTCCTCTCGGTATACCTTCAACGCAGATGACAACGCTCCCCTACCGCTTGTCCTGGACGAATCCAGAACAAACCCGTGACTTCGGTGGTATGCTTGAGCCCCGTTGATTTTCGGCGCAGATTCACTTGACTGGTGAGCTATTACGCACTCTTTAAAGGATGGCTGCTTCTAAGCCAACCTTCCAGCTGTCTCGGTAAATCCACATCCTTTACCACTTAGCATACACTTTGGGACCTTAGACGACGGTCTAGGCTGTTTCCCTTTTGCGCACGAAGCTTAGCCCTCGCGCACTGACTGCCGACCTCATATTTCATGGTATTCGAAGTTTGGTTAACTTCGGAACCTGGGTTGCAGGCCCTACATTATCCAGTGCTCTACCCCCATGAAGGAGCGATCGACGCTAGTCCTAAAACTATTTCGGGGAGAACCAGCTATCACCAAGTTCGATTGGCCTTTCACCCCTATGCCCACCTCATGCAGAGGTTCTTCAACACCCAACGCTTCAGGCCTCCACGATGTTTTACCATCGCTTCACCTTGGACAGGCATAGATCACTTGGATTCGGGTCTTATAATGCAAACATAGTCGCCCTGTTAGGACTCGCTTTCGCTATGGCTACGCGCCCGCCTCTCAGCGGACACTTAACCGGGCTTGCACTATAAACTCGCCGGATCATTCTTCAACAGGCACGAGGTCGAGCATTCCTCTCTTGCGAGAGGCATAGCTCTTCCACTGCTTGTAAACATGCGGTTTCAGGTTCTATTTCACTCCCCGTCAGGGGTACTTTTCACCTTTCCCTCGCGGTACTTGTTCACTATCGGTCGCCAGAGAGTATTTAGCCTTGGAGGGTGGTCCCCCCGAATTCAAGCCGGGTTTCACGTGCCCGACTCTACTCTGGATACCATCAGGAGTCCGATACATTTCGCTTACGGGATTGTCACCCTCTATGATCGGCCATTCCATGCCGTTCAGCTATGCTCGGATTTGTAACTCCTCCCCATTAAAGGGAGATGGTCCTTAACCCCTTGATGCACGCATCAAGGTTTAGGCTTCGCCCCGTTCGCTCGCCACTACTAGGGGCATCTCGGTTGATTTCTCTTCCTCCAGGTACTGAGATGTTTCACTTCCCTGGGTTGCCTTCGATTACCTATATACCCGCTTGCGCGGGTCCTTCAGTAATCGATAACACTCTTTTCAGAATGCTGGGTTTCCCCATTCGGACATCTACGGATCAAAGCCTGCTTGCGGCTCCCCGTAGCTTTTCGCAGCTAGCCACGTCCTTCATCGACTTCTGGCGCCAAGGCATTCACCACACGCTCTTACTTCTTTCGCCGCATTAATGAATACACACTGGCAAGACAACGGTTCTGACTCCTATACAGGCCAGTCAGGTTCGACGTTGTCATGCTTCTTACTTGTTTTATTCGCTATGACGCTTGTTCTCTAAGTTTTTGTTTCGCGGAATTCTTCCTTTGAGGTCAGACTCCTTTGCAGGAGATATCAGCTCTTGGAAAACCCTACGAACAACATTTTATGTAAAAGAACCAAAAAAATTTGGCTCAACATAGACACCGTGAAATTGAATGGACCCAGGTGGGATCGAACCACCGACCTTACGCTTATCAAGCGTACGCTCTAACCAGCTGAGCTATGGGTCCGGTGTGATAACGAGGAAGGGACTCCGGCATTTGCAAACTTCGCTCAGCGTTCTTCTTGAGAGTGGAGCTGACCAGGATCGAACTGGCGACCTCCTGCTTGCAAAGCAGGCGCTCTCCCAGCTGAGCTACAGCCCCATAAAGAAGCCGGCTCTTAAACTTCGTCTTATCGTAATCACGCAGGCGAGAGAGTGCCTTTGCACTCGAGGGATCGACCTATTCTCTCTTTCTTGCGAAAGAAAAAATAAAGGAGGTGATCCAGCCGCACGTTCCCGTACGGCTACCTTGTTACGACTTCACCCCAATCATTGGTCACAACTTGGACGGCTACTTCCCTTGCGGGTTAGATCGCCGTTTTTGGTTGCACCCAACTTTCGTGGTGTGACGGGCGGTGTGTACAAGGCCCGGGAACGTATTCACCGGAGCCAGCTGATCTCCGATTACTAGCGATTCCACCTTCATGTGGGCGAATTGCAGCCCACAATCTGAACTGGGGCCGGCTTTTAGAGATTTGCTCCTCCTTGCGGATTTGCTGCTCGTTGTACCGGCCATTGTAGCACGTGTGTGGCCCTGGACATAAAGGCCATGGTGACTTGACGTCATCCCCACCTTCCTCCCCGTTGTCCGAGGCGGTTCCTTAAGAGTGCTGTCCATTACGGACGTGGCAACATAAGGTAAGGGTTGCGCTCGTTGCGGGACTTAACCCAACATCTCACGACACGAGCTGACGACAGCCATGCAGCACCTCTATAGGCAACCGGCTTTACGGTTCGTCGCTACTTTCATAGCTCCTACTGCCTACAGTTCAAGCCCAGGTAAGGTTGTTCGCGTTGCGTCGAATTAAACCACATGCTCCACCGCTTGTGCGGGCCCCCGTCAATTCCTTTGAGTTTCAACCTTGCGGCCGTACTCCCCAGGCGGCACATTTAATGCGTTTGCTTCGGCACGAAGGGGGTCGATACCCCTCACGCCTAATGTGCATCGTTTACGGCTAGGACTACCAGGGTATCTAATCCTGTTTGCTCCCCTAGCTTTCGCAGCTGAGTGTCAGTAATAGTCCAGTTACCTGCTTTCGCCATTGGTGTTCCTCCCGATCTCTGCGCATTTCACCGCTACACCGGGAATTCCAGTACCCTCTCCTATACTCAAGTCTGGCAGTATCTGTTGACCTCTCCCCGTTAAGCAAGGAGCTTTCACAACAGACTAACCAAACCACCTACCTGCCCTTTACGCCTAGTAATTCCGAGTAACGCTTGCCACCTTCGTATTACCGCGGCTGCTGGCACGAAGTTAGCCGTGGCTTATTCGCCTGGTACATTCATTCCCCATATTTCTATAGGGCGGTTAGTCCCAGGCAAAAGAAGTTTACGATCCGAAGACCTTCATCCTTCACGCGGCGTCGCTGGATCAGGGTTTCCCCCATTGTCCAAAATTCCTCACTGCTGCCTCCCGTAGGAGTCTGACCCGTGTCTCAGTGTCAGTGTGTCCGATCACCCTTTCAGGCCGGATACCCGTCGTTGCCTTGGTGGGCCATTACCCCGCCAACTAGCTGATAGGCCGCAGACTCCTCTTCTAGCCGTCCTTGCGGACGTTCCATCAGATCCCGATGCCGAGACTTGATCTTACGCGGTATTACCCCGCCTTTCGGCGGGCTATCCCCCTCTAGAAGGTAGATTGTCTACGTGTTACTCACCCGTCTGCCGCTAACTTCTCAACTGTATTGCTACAGCCGAAAAATTCGCTCGACTTGCATGTGTTAAGCACGCCGCCAGCGTTCACTCTGAGCCAGGATCAAACTCTCCAGATAAAAATTACAGTCTCGGGTTAAGAGACCGGTTTTTAAGGAGTGTCATCTGATTGGCTCGATTACTCTAAGTTCAACGTTGGCTACCTCAACACGCTTGAAGTGTTGAGGTATTTTCTACTTTAAACCGCGAAGATTGCATTGTTTCCAATGCGGGCCTCTCCGCGGCTTGTTCCATCGTTATACACACACCTAATTGTCAAGCTGACGAACTTGCGTTCTCAGCTCACAACTATGAGGCCCTCGAATCACGAACCGTTTGCCCTCTTTGTGACGGAGGACGCGTATTTCGAAACAAAGGCACTCACCCGCTTGCGCGATTATTTGGTGTCTATGTCAAAGAACAGAAAAATAATCCCTTCACAAAGTAAACCGAACCTTTGTGCGGGCTCAAGTACGCGACGACAGTATTAACTTCACTTCATCGAGTCAAGAAAAATCTTTCCGTCGAGAAAAATCTATTTTGCAACCACGAATACATCAAAGATCAGAACTTCACAGGTTGCGATGCGCTCCGACTTTTTGAAGCCTTGGCCTCCGATTTCTATTCGGAGGAGGAGAACTGCGTGCCAACTGAGCAACTTCGTTTAAGTTGCACGGAGATGTTTATAATAAGCCCACTCGCTGTGTAAAGGATTTTTTTATGGAAAACATGGATAACGTTTTTATCGACGGCCTGGAAGAGGCCTGCAAGATCGGGACGACTCCTGAAGAGCGCGCATTCCCGCAGCCCATTGTTGTCTCGACACGACTGTTTTTCCCTCTGAGCGCAGCAGGGAAAGCAGACGATCTGACCCACTCCGTCGATTATGCCTCCGTGGCCGGCGACATACGGTCGTTCCTTTCATATCGCGATTTCAACCTGGTTGAAGCAGTCGCCGAATCCATCGCTGATCTCGCCCTAAAATATGTGCGGGTGTGCCGTGTTTGGGTTCGGGTCGAGAAAAGGGTGCTGCCCGCCGTTCGCAGTGTGGGAGTGGAGATCTGGCGAGAGCGCTCAAAAGAGTGAGACGGAAACCGGCTCGCATTGGCGTCTTGTTCTCCGGTGGGTTGGATAGTGCGGCGCTTATTGGACACCTGCTCGAGCAGGGGCAGGAAGTTTGGCCCGTGTATGTTAAATCTGGACTTCGTTGGGAGCCGGCGGAACTGAACGCCGCGCGGAAGTTTCTGCGTTCGGTTTCTCACAGGAACCTTAAACCGCTAAGAATCGCGACATTGTTTCTCGAAACCGCATACCGCAATAACTGGAGTCAGACCGGGCGAACACCAGGATCCGATAGCAATGACCGCGCTGTTTTCCTGCCCGCTCGAAATCTTCTGCTTCTGACGAAATCCCTGTTGAGCCTATTTCAGGAAAACGTTTCTACTCTTGCCATCGCCACACTCGGAGGGAATCCCTTCCCCGACGGAAAGCCCTCTTATTTCAAGCTTGTGCAAAAGGTTTTGACGGATGGATTCATGAGGCGGGTGCGAATCGAGGCCCCGTTTCGGGGAAAGACGAAGGCGAGCATCATTCGCGCTGCAAGAAACTATCCGCTGTATCTTTCAACATCTTGCATTTCGCCAAGGAAGGGTCTGCATTGCGGGCGCTGCAACAAGTGCGCAGAGCGGATGAAAGCTTTTTCGGATGCTGGAGTTAAAGACAAAACCCGCTATGCGGCGGGGCAAAGCCAAGGAATTAAGCGTTCTTCTTGATCGTCTTGCACGCGGGATAGCCGGAGCAAGCGAGAAATTCTCCGAAACGCCCGCGCTTTCTCACCATGGGCTTACCGCAGTTCTCGCAGGCCTCACCCGTTGGCTCGGCCGGCTTATTTTCCTGAGGAAGCGACTTTGTGAACTTGCATTCCGGATAGCCCGAGCAGGCCAGGAACTTACCACGGCGCCCGAGACGGACAACAATCGCCTTGGTGCACTCAGGACACTTCTCCCCGGTCTCTTCTGGCTTAACGGGATTCCCTTCCTTGTCCAGCGACACCTTGTAGGTGCAGGTGGGATACTTCGAACAGGCTAAAAATTTTCCGAAGCGGCTTTCGCGAATAACCATTATCGATCCGCAGGTATCGCATTTGACGTCCGTTTCCTGGGCCTTCGGCTTCATCACCTTCATGTCGGTTTCGGCGATCGCCAGTTTCCGGGCGAACGGCAACCAGAAATTCTTGATAACCGTCTGCCACTTCGCCTTGCCGTCGGCGACGTGGTCGAGTTGAGTTTCCATTTCCGCCGTGAAGTTCACGTCCACGATCTCCGAGAAATTCTCAACCAGTTGGTGGTCCACTGTCTTGCCCAGCTCCGTGGGCACGAACCGGCGCTCGTCAAAACGGACGTAACCGCGCGCGATGACAGTGTGAATGATAGGCGCGTACGTGGAAGGACGGCCGATGCCGAGCTCTTCGAGCATCTTGACGAGGCTCGCTTCATTGAAGCGCGGCGGCGGCTCCGTGAAATGCTGCTCGGGCTTGCGACTCTTCTCAAGGAGCGGATCTCCCACAACGAGAGGCGGAAGCGTCTCAACCTTGTTTTCGTCGTCGTCCGACGACGACGTCGGCTGCTGGACTTCCTGGCCGTACACCGACAGGTAGCCGGCAAACTTAAGCGTGCGTCCGTTGGCGCGAAAGAGATAAGGAAGCGGCGTCGTGGCGACATCCACCGTGAGTGTGTCGTAAATTGCATCGGCCATCTGGCTGGCCATGAATCGGTCCCAGATCAGCTTGTAAAGCTTGAATTGCTCCGTCGTAAGATGCGACTTGACGGAGTCGGGAGACCGTAAAACGGAAGTCGGACGAATCGCTTCGTGTGCCTCCTGCGCGCCCTTCGCCTTGGTCTTGAAGACCCGCGGTTTCGGCGGAAGGAATTCCTTCCCAAATATTTTCTGAATGTATCTCGCCGCCTCGTCCTGAGCTGCCTTCGCGATGAACGTTGAATCAGTACGCATGTAAGTGATGAGACCAACGGCATCGCCCGCGCCGACGGAAATACCTTCGTAAAGCTGTTGAGCGATGATCATCGTCCGCTGCGCGCGGAATCCAAGTCGATGAGACGCTTCCTGCTGGATGCTCGCGGTGGTGAACGGCGCCGAAGGCTGGCGGCGGCGCTCCTTGGCGTCGATCTTCCCGACGGAATACTTGGCGTTCTTGAGATCGCTCAGGATCTCGTCGACGACACCCTTGTTTGAAAGCTCGAGGCGATCGTACTTGTGGCCGGCCTTGGAATGGATGTGCGCAAGGAACGGTGGGTGCCCGGCTTTCTCAAGCAGAACCGACAGCGTCCAGTATTCCTGGGGAACAAATTTTCCAATCTCCTCTTCACGCTGGCAGATGAGGCGAACGGCGACCGACTGAACGCGGCCAGCAGAGAGACCGCGCTTGACCTTCCGCCAAAGAAGCGGAGAAAGCTTGTACCCGACGAGACGGTCGAGAACGCGCCGCGCGACCTGCGCATCGACGAGATTCTCGTCAAGATCGCGGGGAGAGGCGAGCGCGCTCTTAATCGCTTCGGGGGTGATTTCGTGGAAGGTAATTCTTTTGAGCTTGTCCGGAGTGGCCTTCAGCATCTGCGCGAGATGCCACGCGATGGCTTCCCCTTCGCGGTCATAGTCAGTCGCGAGGTAAATTATTTTTGCGGACTTGGCGGCCTTGTTTAGTTCAGGGAGGAGTTTTTTCGCCCGGGGAAGAACCACGTAGCTCGGTTCGAATTCCTTCTCCACATCCACACCGAGTTTCCGTTGCGGAAGATCGCGGACGTGTCCATACGAGCTTCGGACCAGATAATTCTTCGAGAGAAATTTTCCGATCGTCTTTTCTTTTGTGGGCGACTCAACTATGACAAGAAAATCCATGGTCGGTCATTGTAACAACATATCTTTGAATTTCAATCTTTAGGCGCGAACAAGCTTGCCCCCCGGTAGCGTCTTGATCAATCCATTCAGCTCAAGCTCCACGAGCTTTGATGCCGCGGCTCCCGCATCCATACCTGATCGCGCCAGAAACTCCTCGCGCGACACCGGAACATCTGTCAGCGCCGCAAGACAGGGATCTACCGTCTCAGGTGAACCCTCGACGGCCGGTGAAAACATTGGCGGATTCCACCCGAGTTCGCTCAGAATATCCTCGACCGACTCCACCATCATCGCTCCCTGTTTGATCAGAAGATGAGGGGCGCGGCTCAGCGGCGACGTGGCCGGCCCCGGAACCGCGAACACGTCCCGGCCTTCCGCGGCGGCCAGTCTGGCCGTGATCAGCGATCCGCTTGTCACGCTTCCCTCGACCACCACGGTACCCTGCGACAATCCCGCAATGATCCGGTTTCTCCTTGGGAAATTTGAGGGATGAGGTTTCGTCGCCATCGGAAATTCACTGATCACTGCACCCTTTTCCGATATTTTCTGCGCCAGCTCCCGGTTTTCGGGCGGATAGAGCTTGGACAGACCGCTGCCCACCACCGCCCACGTCTTTCCGCCCGCATTGATCGTGGCCGTGTGAACACGCGTGTCTATTCCGCGTGCCAGACCGCTCACCGTGATCACGCCCGCGGCGGCCAGTCCTTCCGAGAGCTGGCGCGCCATTTTGTCTCCGTAATACGTTGAACGACGGCTCCCGACGATCGCTACCGCTCTTTCATAGGCGCAAAGGTCTTTCCCCAGAACGTAGAGAACCGGTGGCGGGCCCGATATGGTTCGAAGCAATGTGGGGTACGGACCCTGATGAGCGAAAAGGATCTGGACGTTTTCGCGGCGCGCCAACTCTTCATCGACGCGCGCGCGGGCGAGTGCGGGGCCAATGTCGGAAGTGAATTCGCCAGAAGGAATGAACCCGGGAATGGCACCCCAGTCCGCGGCCGAGGCGATGGCGCTCGACGCGCTTCCAAATGTTTCGATGAGCTGACGGAACCGAACGGGGCCCAAACCCAACAGGTCATTGAGCGCGAGAGATGAGAGAACTTCTTCGAGTGGAACCATAGACCGCCTCCTGATGATGACTGGAGGGGTAGATTGTTGAGGGGAGTTAAGCCGTTCGCAACATGTCGATTGATTTTTGAGCAAGCCGCGCGCGCGCCGAGTCAGGGTAGTCTTCGATAAACTTCAGATAAGCTGCAACGGCGTCGCCGCGCTTTCCGCCGGATTCAAGACAATGTGCGTATTCAAAAGCGCACTTCTCTCCAATCTCCGTTTTCGGGCAGCGCTCCGCGCCTCGGTGAAACAACTTCCAGGCATCCGGATATTCACTCAGAACCACGTAATATTCGGCCATCCAGAAGTCGACCTGGCAGGTCCATTCGGCCTTCGTTCTATCTCCATAGGCCTGAAAATCTTCAGACATCACATAGTCCCACCCAATCTTCAAACCGATAGAAAGAGCGACCAGTATGAAGAGGAACTTGCGCACCGAGGACTATTCTTCCTTTCGAACCAGATCGCCAATCTCAACGGCTTCATTGCCTTTGAGAATTCGAACAGAGCAGGTTTTTCCGTCAACGCGGTCCGTCACCTGGCCAATCGCGGTTCGCCGGACCTCAAATCCGAGAAGCTTGCCGTTCTGGGGATCGCGGACCTTTTCTCCCTTCTTGAAGAAATGAATCCGGTCTCCCGTCGAAACACCGTGGTCCTTGCCGATGTTAAGATAGACGAGATCGTTCAGGTAAAACATGCTTTTTGATTCCTGGTCTCTTCCGCCGGCCACGAAGCCGTCGAATTCCCAGTTGGTGGGAGCGACGAACGAATCGGCCTGTTCAATTCGCTTCGCTTTCTTGGACATCTTGGTTAAGGGCGCGGCTTCAACGATCGGTTCGGGGGCATCCGCCGCTGGAGTGGCAACAGCCGCGTCGTCCGTACTGGTTGCCTGGGGCGCCGCAACCTCCGGGGCTGCCGGCTCTTCTGCGTGCACAATCAAGTACGGAGCGAAAAACAGTGTCGCCAGAACGGCGGCAAAACGGGATCGGTGCAGCATCGGACTCACCTCCAAGACGCCTTCATTTCTCAACCTGTTTCAAAGTTAAGTTGTCCATCTACCAGTGTCAAGGGCGAATCAAAAGCAATCTCAGGCCATTCCGGCCGGTTCGCGGTCCAGAAAGCGGTACCCGATGGCCTCCGCGACGTCTTCTACCCGAATGTTCTCGGAGTTCGCCAAATCGGCAATGGTTCGGGAAACGCGCAAAATGCGGTCATAGGCGCGGGCGGAAAGCCCCAGCCTCTGAATCGCATTGCGTAGAACCGCCCTGGCGGGCGGCGGCAAGGGACAGAATTGCCTCACATGCCGGACCCCCATCTGGCCGTTTTCGAACAGGCCCAGGGCACGCAGGCGCTTTCGCTGCACGTTGCGCGCTACCCCGACCCGCTCTCGAATCGCGGCAGATGCCTCGGCCGGCGGGGCTTCTCCGGCGATGTCATCAATGTGAAGCGCGGGCACCTCGACATGGAGATCAATTCGATCCAGAAGCGGACCGGACAGCTTGGCCCGGTATTTTTGAATGGCATTCGGAGGACAGACGCACGATCGCACGGAGGATCCGAAGAACCCGCACGGGCAGGGATTGGCCGCCGCAATAAGGAGGAAGTCCGCCGGGTAGCGAACCGTGTTCGCCACCCTCGCGATTGTAACGCAACGGTCCTCGAGCGGCTGACGAAGCGCCTCGATGACGGAGCGCCCGAATTCCGGCAGCTCGTCCAGAAACAGGACCCCGCGATGCGCGAGAGACGCCTCGCCCGGACGCGGATTGGCGCCGCCACCAATGAGAGCGACATCCGAAATTTGATGGTGCGGGCTTCGAAAGGGACGCGTCGCCACCATCGAAACACTCTCGCGGAGATGGCCCGCCACCGAGTGGATCTTTGTCGTCTCGAGCGCTTCTTCAAAAGTCAGATCCGGAAGAATGGTTGGCAGCCGCCGGGCCAGGAGGGTCTTCCCCGAGCCGGGTGGCCCCACCATGATGACGTTGTGGCCTCCCGCTGCGGCAATCTCCAGCGCGCGCTTGGCGAAGGCCTGGCCCTTCACGTCGCTGAAATCCACCGCATACGACCGCGCCCGGCTGAAAATCTCATCCCGGTTCGGCGTGTGGACCGGTAGCTCCAACTGGCCGTTCAGGAAGCTCAGCGTTTCGCTGAGGCGCACCACCGGATGGACCGAGATTCCGTCGACAAGCGACGCCTCGGCGGCATTCTGTGTGGGCAGGAGGAGCGAGGTGAAGGAATTCTTCTTGAGGCCAAGCGTGCACGGGAGCACACCGTGGACGGGGCGGAGATCGCCGTTCAGACTCAATTCTCCTATGAAGGCGCGATGCTCCAGTTCTTCCGGCGGGATCAACCCCGCAGCGGCGAGAATACCAATCGCGATCGGGAAGTCGAAGGACGGTCCTTCTTTCTTGATGTGGGCAGGCGCCAGGTTGACGGTAATTTTCTGAATTGGGAAAGAGAGACCGGAATTCTTGATGGCGGAAATAACCCGCTCCCGTGATTCCCGGACGCCCGTGTCCGGAAGTCCGACGATGGTGAACGAGGGAAACCCGGGACGCAAATCAACTTCGACCGTGATGGGATAGCCGTCGATGCCGTGAATGGAAGACGAATGAACGCGGGACAACATAGATTCTCCTTGAGGGGAGAGTGCCCGGATCGATGAGGGGATGAACGCGCGCCGAGGAGGGAAACGAACAGTAGCGGAAAAACGGAGGATCGGCAAACGCCGTCGGCGACTTAGTTAAGCGGCTTCCCTTCCACGGCACCGGCAGGAGCCAGTCCGAAGAACTTCAGGATCGTCGGGCTGATATCCAGAAGGCTCGCGTCCGACGCGTTTAACTTCAAGTTGCTCGCGATAACGCCGGGGACGAGACTGGGATCACACAGGTGATCTCCAGTCCATGCGCGCAGGTTGTCTTCCACGAGCCCTTCCGGTGACGCGCCGAGGCCCGATTGCCAGGAGGCCCGGTACCCCGCTTCAAATCCGATAAAGAGGTCCGGCCCATCGTTCTCGTACGGGCCATGGTACAGCTCTTCCCGTCGGTAAACATGTTTCACCACCGGGTGGCCGTTGTCCCGCCACTGCATCAGCCCATCGATGATTTCCTTTTTGAGCTGCTCGGCTTCCGCACCCTTGTAGACGATCCCGTCGCTTTCCCGGCCGAACTGGTTGAGGTAAATGCCGCCAAATCCAACGCTGTAGGCGTGCGTTTTCTCCCAGGCGACATTGACGAAAAAGTCTCCGCCGGCTTTGTCGCCTCCGCGAAGCGCGAGATAGCCGTGGTCGCGAAGCCAGCTGTTCACGTGAGCGGCGCGCCGGAATGATCCGAAGCCATGGTCCGAGACCACCAGAACGGCCGTGTCATTCCCCACCTGCGCCACCGCCTCGCCGATCACGTCGTCTATGCGGTGGTAGACGTCGCGAATCGCATTGCGAACGGCCGGGTTCTGGCTCAGGCCCTTCGAGGGATGGTCCGGATCGATGTAGCGCCAGAACATGTGTTGAACCAGATCCGTGATTCCGAAATAGCAGAAGAGCAGTCCCTTATCGAACCGGGCGGTCTCCACCTTCATCATGGCGCGGTTCTCTTCGAGGATCGAATACGCCTGCTCGAGGAACTGTTCTTCCGTCAGACGGCCTTCGTTCATCGCCCACGTGTCATAGGGCATTCCCTGGGTGTAGAAATTCCCGACTTTCTCGAACATTTCCTTCGCGTATTCGCTGGGGAACGAAATCGGCATCGCCGGTTTTTGAGGATCAATGTTCACGGGCGTGGCAAACAGCGCGAGCTCAGGAGAAACCGTGTTCAGATGGAACCGGCAGACTCCCCGGATGTCCGACAGGACGTTGACCTTGAACGAGAGCCTCACCCATGGGCTCCATTCCCCAACCTTCAGGTCGAAAGAGGATTCTCCGACGGAGATGTGAACCATCGTCGGCGATTTTCGCGTGACGCGCATGGGTGCCGTGATGCTCTTCTGGCCCGAGCCCGCCTGCAGGCGGGGACCGATCACTTCAGTGTCGATGGTCTCGTTGTCCCACGTGACGGGAATCAGCTTCCCGCGCGAGTCCTTTTTCGTTCATAGCATAGTCGCTGGGTTCATAAGCATTGCGGTTATTCGGGGCGTACAGTTTCAGCGTGTTCGCAC
>JAYTIE010000086.1:0-13267 GCA_043732015.1 Elusimicrobiota bacterium
CCCTTCTTCACATGCAGCGGGACATCCTTTTCCGCGACCGGAGTTCCATCGACGATCCCGATTTCTTTCTGGCCCCGAACGGCCAGACGAACCCGACAGCGGAATTGGATGCCACGGTCAGGGCTTTCGCCAACGGTGATTCCATCGACGGAGAACCCACAGCGTGCCATTACCCGGCCCGCTATATTTTCCTGAAGGACAAGGTGGGCCTTCCGCCGGAACCCGCGTGCCCGCGGTACGAAAGCTGGAAGGAGAAGATGAACCCGACAGCCGTATCGATGATCTTCTCTGCTTACTATCTGAACAATCCCGCGTCGATGTACGGCCACACATTCCTTAAACTCTCCCGTGCCCACTATGAAGAGAGCGGACCGCTTCTCGACTACACGATCAACTACGCGGCGATCACGGATTCGAAGAACGGAATGATGTTCGCGGTGCGCGGCCTCGTGGGCGGATACCGCGGCCGTTTCTCGACGGAGCCGTACTACGTGAAAATCCAGAAGTACAACAACATGGAGTCCCGCGACCTCTGGGAATATCCGCTGGATCTTGACGCGGCGGCGATAGACCGCCTCATTCGTCATCTGTGGGAACTGGGCGGAACGAGCATGACGTACTACTTCTTCAACAAGAACTGCTCGTACCAGCTTCTTCCCCTGCTCGACGTCGCGAAGCCTGACCTGAATCTCTCCGGCCATTTCCGGTTCCGGGCCATTCCGCTCGATACGCTCCGCACCGTGATCAAGTCAAAAGGACTGGTCACCGGGCGGCACCTGCGCCCTTCGCATCTGCGAACGATGATGACGCGCCGGGACCTTCTGAGCGCACCGGAGATAGACGCCGCGGAAGGGATGGCGACGACCATGTCATCGGAACCTGTCCCCGCGCTCACATTGATGCCGGCCAACCGGCGTGCGTTGACCCTCGACGCGTCTTATGACCTTCTTCGCTACCACGCCGGCTTCTACCGCGTTCAGCCCGAAAGCGTGCAGGAAACTGAGCGTCGCATCCTTTCACTTCGCCGGCAGATTCCACCGTCCGAAGCCGCGTCACCGGAATTGAAGTTCGACTTGAAGGGACCCGAGGAAGGCCACGGAACGGGCCGCGTCACGACGGCCTTCGGCGGCGACCGGAATGCGCGTTTTCAGGAAGTCGGCATTCGCGCTTCCATTCACGATCTGGAAGCAGACCCCACCGGGTTCATCGAAGGCAGTCAGCTGGAGATGATCAACATACGCATTCGTCACCAGGACGGGCCGGGCGTTTACCTGCAGGAAGGAAAGATTTTCGAGATCATCTCGCTGTCGCCGTGGGACCGCTGGGTGCGGAAGCCGTCCTGGACGGTTCGCGCAAATGCGGAGCCCGCCTATGACAAGAACCGGTCTCCGGACAAAAGCCTCGTGGGTGGTGTGGATGGCGGATCGGGCTTCACGTTCGCCGTTCTTCCGAACAAGGCGGCGCTTCTCTACGGATTTTTCAAAACGGATTTCGAGGCGGGCAGCGTTTTGAACAAGGATCACCGGCTCGGTTTCGCGGGGACATCGGGCCTTCTGCTCCGTGAAAACACGGGCGCCCGGCTTCACGTGACCGCGACGGCGACGCATTTCTTCACGGGCGATGTGGGCAACCGCGTCGAACTGCGAGCGGTTCAGAGCGTTGATCTCGCGCGGAACCTGGAAGCGCGCCTCACCGGACTTCGCATAAACGCGCACCAGGAAGCGATGCTCAGTCTCAATCTTTACTGGTAGCCAGCGCCGCCGTAAAGAACGCGGCCACGCGTTCGTCGTAGGGATCCCCCACCGTCTGACGCAGATCGTTGTGCCCCGCGCCTTCCACAATCCACAGTTCCTTGGGCTCGTTCGCGCGGGCGTAAAGCGCCTTGGTCATTTTCGCCGGGATCACTTTGTCGGCGGTTCCATGAATGAACAGGAGCGGAATTCTCGGAAGCCGGGACACATAGCGGATCGGCTGATAGTCCGTGTAGAGCAGGGACGGATAGATCGGGTAGAGAATCCACGTGATCCAGCTCCGTTTCAGCACATCGCGCGCGATGGAGCGGTAATTCGTGAAGCTGGATTGAATCACGGCCGCGCGGGCAAGGGGTTCAAGAACCATGGCCGGAATCGCGATCGCGCCGCCCAGCGACTGGGCCAGCACCACAACGCCGCCCTTGGGATTCCGGTTCAACGTCGCGGCGTATCGGAGCGCCGCCACCCCGTCCTGAACGGTGCGCGCCGGCGAAGGGTGCCCCTCAGAGCCGCCATAGCCTTCATAGTCGAACACGAGCACGTCGAACCCGTGATGAACGAGGAAGCTGGAACCGAGGAAGTGATTGGAAACGTTGCCGTAGTTGCCGTGGAAGTGAACGACAATTCCCTTGGGCGGCTGGTCCGTCTGGAAATAGAGCGCGAACAGCTTCTTTCCGTTCGTCGACGGGAACCATTTCATCTCATAGGAGAGATTCAGTTTCTGCGGATCGAGATAAAGGTTCCGGTTCGGGAAATAGAAGAAACGGTGGAATGAGCAGCCGGTCAGCATAACCGCGGCTGCGAGGAATGTGGCCAGCGTTCGGGCCAGGAGCGGCGTCCGGTGATTCATCGATGGATGTTATCTTTTCCGACGAATTCGTCCGGGAACCGGCGGGGACCTGATGCCGTTCCTTCAGGTATGAACAACACGGATTCCCCTCAACCAACAGATTCTGGAGTGATGGACGCCTATTCCCGCGCCGTTTCCGGTGCGGCCGAGCGGCTTAGCCCTTCCGTCGTTAAAATTAACGTTTCCACGATCACGACCGGCCGACGAGGCAATCAAACCGTCGAAGGAGGCGGGTCTGGATTTCTCTTCACGCCGAACGGCTACATCCTGACGAACAGCCACGTGATTCACGACGCCAGGCGCATCGGCGTCGCGCTCATGAACGGAAAGCAATTCGACGCGGAACTCGTGGGCGATGACCCGCACACGGATCTCGCCGTGGTCCGCATCAACATGGACGGATTGCTTCCCGCGGCCTTCGGAAATTCCCAGACATTGAAACCCGGCCAACTGGTGATCGCGATCGGAAATCCGCTCGGGTACGGTTACACCGTGACCGCGGGGGTCGTGAGCGCGCTGGGGAGATCCCTGCGTACGCAATCGGGCCGCCTGATCGACAATGTCATCCAGACCGATGCGGCGCTGAACCCGGGAAACTCTGGTGGACCGCTCTTGAACGGGAATGGAGAAGTGATCGGAGTGAACACCGCCATCATTCTCCCCGCTCAAGGCTTCGGGTTCGCCATTCCCATCAACACGGCCAAGCACGTCGCCGGGCTTTTGATCCGGGACGGCCGGGTGAAGCGCGCGAAACTGGGGGTTGCCGGCCAGAGCATTCAGAGAACGTCGCACGCGGACCGTGTGGACGGTGTCCGGACCGACCGAGGCGTTCTGGTTCTGGGCGTGGAGAAGAACAGTCCGGCCGATGAAGCCGACATCAGCGAAGGAGATTTGATCGTGGCCATGGACCGCCAGTCCATCGGCGATATCGACGATCTCTACAAACTGCTCACCGAGGACCGCGTCGGGTGCCGGACCCCAATCACGGTGCTCCGCGGCAGCGAACTGCGCGAAACCGTGATCGTCCCCGCTGAAGCCGCCTGAAACACCCCGGTCCATTCCGGCGGTGTTAATAGATAAATCACATTGAATTAACGGAGCAATCCGTTCATATTTAGCGGGCCCTCAAGTCTCATCCTGGAGGAGTCGCTAGAAATGACGTTTCGTTCTTCGCTTTTCGTCGGCGCGGCCATTTTCGCTCTCACGTTTCTCGCATTAACGCAAACCTATCGTTTCTCGGGCCATGCCTTCCTCGACAACTTCGGTCTTACAAGGAAAGCCCAGACCTTCGGTGGCGACTTTTTTCTTCTTTATGACGCGGCAAACCAGCTTCGCGTCGGTGAGCAACCCAGCAGCAACTATCCGCCCCTTGCCGTCGCCTGCTACGTACCATTCACCTATCTAGGTCGATCTTCAGCCCACACTCTCTTTGCGGGCTTGATCGTGATAGCGCTATTCCTGACCGTCTATCTCAGCGTCCTCGGAGGCGAAATTCTTGAGCCGTCCGAATGTATTTTAGGGGCACTATTAGCCACCGTCGTCCTCTATCACACCTACTGGTTCCAATTTGAGCTCGAGCGTGGGAACAGCAACACGGTGGCAGCGGCCTTATGTGCAGCCGGACTCCTTTGTCTGAGTCGGAACCGCATGCTGATGGCCGTGGCCCTGATCGCAGCAGCGACTCAATGGCGCATCTATCCAGCCATTCTCTCATCGATGATTCTTCTCCGAGGCGGGTTCAAGCCGTTCGCCTGGTTTTGCGGCGTGACGGGAGTCGGATTTTTCGCCCTGGGAATCGAGAAGTTCATGAATTTCAAGTTGCTGCTTTTGAACTCACCCACCGCGAACTTATCAGGCAGCCATTCGCTGGCCTACGCCATGAGCTCCCATGGAATTTCTGAACATCTCCCGACAGCGAGGGGTATTCTCCTGGCTCTATTCGTCCTCTTTTTTGTTGGTCACGGGCTTCTCTCGCTCCGGACCTCATCCGACCTCGGACTCAATGTGCGACGCCGGTTTAACATTAGCGAAGCAGCCCTGATCGGAATCGCATTCCAAATGATGGACCTTCTTCCCTCTATTAGTTACGACTACAAGCTGGGAATTCAGCTGGTCCCATTCCTTATCATGATAAGCCGGGAACCGAACGACCTTGAAATATCGAACAGACTTTTTCTTCCCTGCGTCGCCGGCCTGTCAATTTCCATGGCCTTTCTATCGGCGCCGGGATTTCTTCCGAAAACAAATGCTCTTTTTGCAAATCTCGCCATCTACACAACGATCGCCACGGCGACGATGTTCAGAAAGTTATCTGGGCGCACCTGAGCGCGTTCAGACCTTTCTTCGCTTGATCTAACCGGCGCGAATCCCCTTAGCTCGTTCCAGAGATAATCGCTCCAGAGCGGGGCGGTTTGTTTGCCGGTAAACCGCGCTCATCCATTCGAACGCTTCGCGATCCTTTGAGAGGTCGTACACCATGAAGGTTTGTCCGACGACCGCGATCGGCCGCCGATTCGCCTGAATCCAAGTGAAGTACGGTGCCTCGGACTGGAGAACCTTCGTAGCAATGACAAGGTACGTTTTCCCGGTTTCCGACGGCAGAAGGGAATCGGTTCTGTCCCGCGTCACGAGCGCCGGTGAAAGAAGATCCTGATACTGGATTCCGTACGCAGAAGGATCGCCCGATCCGGAGTAACAAAGGACAACGTCGCGGACCGCATGCTTCTTCAGGTATTCCGCCAGCACGGGCAGCGACTGTCCCCAATCCTGGTCGGAATCGGCGAGCCACCTGTACCCCTGGTCAGATCCGCCAGCGAGACGGTTGAAATAAGCCAGGTAGTTGGGATGAACGGCCATGACGTCCGCGGTTCCGATGATCAGGATTGCGGCGACAATCCCACCGCGATGCCAGCCGCTTTTCGTGACAAGCGCCAATGCGCCCGCCAGCGCGACGAGACCGAGATAGGCCGGCGAAAGCTGGATGGTGGACACGGCGTTCTTGAAAAAGAAAACAGTGCCGAGCGACGCGACCGTCAGCACGGCAAAATGCCAGAAAGCAGAGGAATGGAGTCTCGACCTTTTCCAGACCCAAGCCCCCCAGACGCCCAGCGCGAGTACGTGAAGAGGCGCCTTGAGAAAAAATCCTGCCAGCGAAAAAAGGGACGGTGCCTGCGCATAGGTTCTCCCCGCCCAGTAGTACGGAAGGATCTTGTCGAAGGTCACGACGTTCTGCGCCATGTTCGTGAACGCCGCCCATCCTCCCGGCCACGGCAG
Source organism: Elusimicrobiota bacterium (assembly GCA_043732015.1). Taxonomy (GTDB): domain Bacteria; phylum Elusimicrobiota; class Elusimicrobia; order F11; family F11; genus JBBRXR01. The sequence goes on from JAYTIE010000086.1 coordinate 5,875, forward strand.
ATAGGCCCCGACGACGATGACCGGAACCGTGATTGACAGGATCATGACCGCCAGGAACCTTTCCTTCAGCGCGGGACGGTCGGGGTGAAAGAACAGATTGAGAATAACGACCGCAGGCAGGAGCGGCAGGATGACAAGTTTGCACAGCGCACCGAGCCCGATCGCAACGCCGGAAGCGACCAAAAGCAACCGCCGGTTCGTTTCGAACCAGCGGAAATGAAGCCAGAGCGCAGCCATCATGAACGCGAACATGGGCATCTCGAGTTGCGCCACCGCCGCGCGGGAGAGAAACACCGGCGTCGAGAGATAGGCCAGTAGGCTGATGAAAGCGCCGACAGGTCCCCAAAGAGACCGGATCCAGAAATAGAGAATCAAAGCGGTCAGGAGCGAGAAAAACAGGAGTGGGAGGCGGCTGAGAAAAACAAGGTGACGGGCGTCCACCACGTTTCGGAAGGTGAATTCGAATCCGAACCGGTATTCGTCAAAGCCGGTCCAGGACGGATCGGAAAATGGCAGCTCCGATTTCGTGGCCAGAAGCGGAAGGGCGTAGAAGATTTTCGAGAGAAACGGATTGACCGTGTTGAGCCTGAGCTGACCGCTCTCGACCTGCACGAGGCCTGCCGCAGGGTAGGCGATCTCATCCCAGGTCGGAGAAAGCCTGTGCCAGGCGTTGATCGAAAGAAAGGCGTGAATCAGGAGGGCGACGGCGGGGGCCCAGTTGTGCCAGGCCCGGGTCCGGGGCGAACTCACGCTCGACTGAGGACGGCTGGTCTCAATGGCGATCTGGGACTCCGGGGAATCTGGACGAGGGTCCAGAGAAATTGAGCTCCGAGACTAGGATTCGAACCTAGACGAGCAGATTCAGAGTCTGCCATCCTACCGTTAGATGATCTCGGAAAAAACGAGACGTCCCGCCGGGCGGGGCGTCTGCGAAGTCCCGGGAGTATAGCGGAATTTTCGTCGGAGACGAACACCTCCCGAACGGTGGACCTGAAGTCCGCCGGCCGCTGGGGTGAATCCGTTTATGATGGGTTGTTGGAAACTACCGGCCGCGAGTGCGGTCGTCCGTCTTGCGAGGGAAGAAAATCCGAAAAATTCCGAGCGTCAGTCCGTAGGTTAGGGTGTTCACGACAAAATCCTCTTTTCTTTCGGGGCATGGCCCCAGTCAGGGTTAACGTTCTTCTAAAAACCACTTCCAGAGAGCAACGATCACATTGATGTCATACATGGGCTGGCCTCCTGGGATGTCTCAAACCTAATGGCAGTCGCGATGAACAACAAGGTCAAAAAATCGAAATGTGAATGAAGTCACTTCGAGGGGTCTGGAGGGTCCGCGTGTTATAATGGCCGCCAGCAAACAACGAAATGAACTTCATCGCCACTCGCGAGACGCAACTCGGATACATTCCGGTCGCCCAGATTCTTCAGGAAACGCCCTTCGATTTCAGGCGCGCCGGAGACTCAGCCATCGATGACATCCGCAATTCCCTTGTACGCCACGGACAGGCGCACGCGGTGACGCTAGAGGCATTCTCCGACGGAAAATACCGCCTTCTTGATGGTCACCGCCGGTTTTCCGCCGTCAGAAAAATTCGGTCCGAGGGCGGCACCTGGCATAAACTTCTCGCTCACGTCGTCCCTCCCGACCTCACACCGCTCGACCGTTTCAAAATTATTCGTGATCGAAACGATGCCGGTGAACGTAGTTTTGGAATCACGGAACGCGGACGGTTTTTTTTCGAGATCCGAAAACAGGGACTCTGCGTGTCGGTGATCGCGCGCGAGTACGGCATCACCATCGCCGAAGTGGAAGATCATCTCGAGCTGGCGGAGGCGCCGCAGGGCCTGGCAGAGCGCCTGGACCGCACGCGCATCAACGCCATGTTCGCGGCAATGCTGGCGCGGCGCTATCAGGGCTGGCAGGCGGGTCCACACGCCGATCAAGCGAACGACGTCCTCATGACACTGCTGGCACATGCGTCGAACGAGACACTCACCATCAAGTCATGGCGGTTCCTTCTGGACTTCTACTGGAGTGGGAATCGCCCTTTCATGGCCGACATCGAGGAAAATAATTGAATAACAGACTTTTTAAGTCCTGGATGGCTGTTGGCGTTCTTCTCTTCATGACCGGGCTGGCCACGCTGTCGATGGCATTCGTCCGTCGGGCGCTGAAGGAATTGCCGTCGGTTCAGGGGCTGGAGGAGTATGTTCCGCCCCTCGTCACCTCCGTCGTCGATACCTACGCCCTTCCCGTCGGCGAGTTTTTCACCGAACGCCGCACCACCATTCCCTTCCAGCAGATCCCCGTCGACCTTCGCCGCGCCGTCATGGCCATTGAAGACACGGACTTCTACACCCACTGGGGAATCAATCCGAAGGCCATCATCCGCGCGTCGGCGGCGAATCTGCGCGCCGGACGCCTCGTTCAGGGCGGATCCACGCTCACGCAGCAGCTCGCCAAAACAATTTTTCTCACGCGCAAGAAAACAATCGACCGGAAGTTCAAAGAACTTCTGCTAACGACGCAGATCGAGCAGCGGTATTCAAAGGATGAAATTCTCGAGTTATACCTGAACCAGATTTATTTTGGCGGCGGCGCGTACGGCGTGGAAGCGGCCGCGCGTTTCTATTTCGACAAGCACGCTCAGAGTCTGAATCTCGCCGAGTGCGCCATGCTGGCGGGCCTCATCCGTTCGCCGAACCGTTATTCGCCGGGCAACAGCGTCGAGCTCGCCACTGACCGGCGCGCCACCGTCCTGCGCCGCATGCAGGACCTGGGATTCATTTCAAAAGCCGAATCGGAACAGGCGAGCGCCCAGCAGATCCTTCCCCCCGCCTCGTCCTACAAGACGCGCGAGGCGCCGTACTTCCTGGAAGAAGTGCGCAAGCAGCTCGAACCGACCTACGGCGAGGACATGTTGGAGCAGGGCGGAATGACCGTCGTCACCACGCTCGACATCAAGATGCAGCGCGCGGCGCAGCAGGCGCTGGAAGACCATCTGCATCAGTACGACCTGATGTACGGAACCGCTACCTTGAACGAATACATCGCGAGCCTGAAGAACGGAACGACGCAGCAGGTGAACATTTCCACCAACCCGCCGAAGCTTCAGGGTTCGCTCGTCGTCATGGATGTTCACACGGGCGCCATTCGCGCGCTCGTCGGTGGGCGGGACTTCTACAAATCCCAGTACAACCGCGTCGTGCAATCACGCCGCCAGCCCGGATCGTCGTTTAAACCTTTCGTTTATGCGGCGGCGCTGGAAGGCCCGTTCACGGCGGCCAGCGTCGTCGACGACTATCCGCTCGTCTACATCGACATGGAATCGGACCCGACGCTTCTGGCCGAGACGACCACCTACGCGCAGACGACCGCCGCCATTCTGGACAACCTGCAGATGACGGCCGACGAACTCGCCGCGAAGCCGAAGCCGGAGCACGACGACCTCATGAAGCGCTTCTGGCGCCCGCAAAACTTCGACAACAAGTTTTTTGGGCCCCTCACGCTCCGGAAGGCGCTTCAGAAGTCGCGCAACCTCGTCACGATCCGCATCATCGACAGCATCGGCCCCCGCGCGGCGGCACGGCTGGCGAAAGCAGCGGGCATCAACAGCAAGCTTCAGCCCGTTCTTTCCCTGGCTCTCGGTACCTCTGTCGTCAGCCTTCTCGAGCTGACGAACGCCTACGGAACACTGGCGTCCGGCGGACTTCACGCCGAACCATATTTCATTGAACGGGTGTCGGACCGGCGCGGTCACGTTCTGGAAGAGCATCCGCCGAAGATCACCGAGGCCATCAATCCGCAGACGGCGTTCCTCATCACGAATCTCATGAAGGGCGTCGTTGAACGGGGCACCGGCTGGTACGCAAAACGGCTGGGACGGCCGATCGGTGGAAAAACGGGAACGACCCAGGATCAGCGCGACCTGCTGTTCATCGGATTCACGCCGGATCTGGTGTGCGGCGTCTGGGTGGGATACGACGATTTCCGTCCGCTGAAGAAGGGATTGAGCGCCTCATCGGTGGCCGTGCCGCTGTGGACCGATTTCATGAAAGAGGCGCTGAAGAATTATCCGGTCAAGGACTTCCCGGTTCCGTCGAAGATCGAGTACGCGAAGATCGACATCGACACGGGATATCTGGCGCTGCCCACCTGCCCCAAGGTTTTTCTCGAAGCGTTCCGTGAAGGAACCGTTCCGACGGAATTCTGCCCTTACGATCACTCCGCTGGAAGAACAACCACTGGAACCCCGCTCGCCAACCCCGACCAGTCCGAAGAACTGGAGTAGTTAGTCTTTCGAGCAGGTCGAGGAGATGATGAACTCCCGGTTCATGCGGCCGATGACATCCTGGCTGATTTCTTTCGGGCAGGCGGCGGAGCACTCCCCGATGTTGGTGCAGCCGCCAAAACCTTCCGCGTCCATCTGACCCACCATGTTCGCCACCCGGCGTTCACGTTCCACCCGGCCTTGCGGAAGGAGAGAAAGATGGGACACCTTCGCGGCGGTGAACAGCATGGCGGACGCGTTCGGACAGGCCGCGACGCAGGCGCCGCAGCCGATACAGGTAGCTGCGTCCATCGCGCGATCGGCATCGCCTTTCGGTACGGGGGTAGAGTTCGCTTCCGGCGCGCTTCCCGTTCGAACGGAGACGAAACCGCCGGAGGCGATGATACGGTCGAACGCGCTGCGGTCGACGACGAGGTCGCGGACCACGGGAAAACCTTTCGCGCGCCACGGTTCGATGGTCAGCGCGTCGCCATCCTTGAAATGGCGCATGTGAAGCTGACAAAGGGTTGTGGCCGGGAGGGGACCGTGCGCGACGCCATTCACCATGGCGCCGCAGGTTCCGCAGATGCCTTCGCGGCAATCGCTGTCGAACGCAATTGGCGCTTCGCCTTTCAACGTGAGGCGTTCGTTCAGGACGTCCAGCATCTCGAGGAACGACATGTCCGGAGAAATGTCGTGAACATCGTATTCCACCAGTCGGCCGTCGGCCTTGGCGCTCGGCTGGCGCCACACGCGGAGTTTGAGATTCATTATTGGTAGCTCCTCTGGGCCAGAGAGACGTTCTCGAAAGTGAGCGGCTCCTTGTGGAGAACCGGCGCCTGACCGACGCCTTTGAATTCCCACGCGGCCACGTAGCTGAACTTCTCGTCGTCGCGCTTGGCTTCCCCGTCGGCCGTCTGGCTCTCCTCGCGGAAATGACCGCCGCACGACTCGCTGCGCTGCAAAGCGTCGAGGCACATGAGCTCGGCCAGCTCGAAGAAGTCCGCGACGCGGCCGGCTCGCTCCAGGGCTTGATTGAATTCTTCACCGCTGCCGAGAACGTTCACGTCCTTCCAGAATTTTTCGCGGAGCGCCGGAATTTTCTGAAGCGCGGTCTTGAGTCCCGCTTCGGTGCGCGACATGCCGCAGTAATCCCACACCAGCTTGCCCAGCTCTCGGTGGAATGAATCCACGGTTCTCGAGCCCTTGATGGAGAGAAGCTTCTCTATACGGTCGCGCACATCCTTCTCCGCCGCCTTAACCTCAGGCGCGTCCAGAGAAACCTTGGCAGGCTTCGCGCGCGCCAGGTAATCGCCAATCGTGTACGGCAGCACGAAGTAACCGTCCGCGAGACCCTGCATCAGCGCCGACGCTCCGAGGCGGTTCGCGCCGTGATCGGAGAAGTTCGCTTCTCCAACGACGAACAGGCCCGGGATCGTGCTCATCAGGTTGTAGTCCACCCAGAGTCCGCCCATCGTGTAGTGGATCGCGGGATAGATGCGCATCGGCACCTTGTACGGATCTTCGCCGGTGATGCGGTCGTACATTTCGAAAAGGTTCATGTAGCGCTCCCGGATCTTGTCGACGCCGAGGCGTTTGATCGCGTCCGCGAAATCGAGATAGACGCCGAGGCCGCCGGGGCCCACGCCGCGCCCTTCGTCGCAGACGGATTTCGCATTGCGCGACGCCACGTCGCGCGGGACGAGATTGCCGTAGCTCGGATACTTCCGCTCGAGGTAGTAATCGCGCTCGGCTTCAGGAATTCCCTGCGGCGGACGGGTATCGCCCTTTTTCTTTGGGACCCAGATGCGGCCGTCGTTGCGGAGCGACTCGCTCATCAACGTCAGCTTCGACTGATGATCTCCGCTGACCGGGATGCAGGTGGGATGAATCTGAGTGAAGCAGGGATTCGCGAATGCGGCGCCGCGCCGGTGCGCGCGCCAGATGGCCGTCGCGTTCGAGCCCTTCGCGTTGGTCGAGAGAAAGAAGACGTTGCCGTAACCGCCGGTGCCGACGACAACCGCGTCGCCGATGTGAACCTCTATCTTGCCGGTGACGAGACTGCGCGTCACGATTCCGCGCGCTTTTCCATCGATCACGATGAGATCCAGCATCTCGGTGCGCGGATGCATCTTCACGGTTCCTAGGCCGATCTGCCGCTCCAGAGCCTGGTAGGCGCCCAGCAGAAGCTGCTGACCCGTCTGGCCGCGGGCGTAAAAGGTTCGAGACACCTGGGCCCCGCCGAACGAGCGGTTGTCGAGGTATCCGCTGTACTCGCGCGCGAAGGGAACGCCCTGCGCGACGCACTGGTCGATGATGTTGACGCTCAGTTCGGCGAGCCGGTGAACGTTGGACTCACGGGCGCGGAAGTCGCCTCCCTTGATCGTGTCATAGAAGAGGCGGAACACGCTGTCGCCATCATTCTGGTAGTTCTTCGCGGCGTTGATGCCGCCCTGGGCCGCGATGGAATGCGCGCGGCGAGGACTGTCCTGCACGCAGAAGCACGACACATCGTAGCCGAGTTCGGCCATCGACGCGGCGCCCGCGCCGCCCGCCAGACCGGAACCAACGACGATGATCTTGTATTTGCGCTTGTTCGCCGCGTTCACGATCAGCATGTGATCGAGGTGATGCGTCCACTTTTCGTGAAGCGGGCCTTCGGGAATGTTTGATTTCAGTTCCACGGTTTTCCTTCGGCCGCGGTCAGCGGACCGTCAATATCCCGGCCAGCACGGCCAGGGGAATCAGGCTGTAACCAAGCGGGATGAGCCACGCCGTCGCCAGAGAGATGCACTTGCGGCGCTTGTCGTACATCGGATGCGTGAGCCCCAGCGTCTGGAACAGGCTCGACACGCCATGATGAAGATGAAAACCCAGGGAAACCATCGCGAGGAGATAAATGACCGATACCGGCACCTGCTGAAACCCGAACACGATGTTGTTGTAGACGTCCTCATGACTGAAGTTCGGATGAAACCCGAGCGTCATGTGCATGATGTGGAAGGCAATGTAGAAAAGAAGGAACAGCCCGCTCCAGATCATGAACTTGGACGGGCGACTGGCCTGAACGGACTTCTGCATCTCGTAACCGACGGGACGGCTCTGGCGGTTGCGGATGGTGA
>JAYTIE010000087.1:0-5173 GCA_043732015.1 Elusimicrobiota bacterium
GAAGTAACGGCCGTTCCGGAAAAGTCCGACGCCGTGTTAACTTCCAGCGTGTAGGTGTCGCCCGGGGGAATCGACGGTGACCAGGCCGCGTTCAGGCTATTGCTTGTGGAAGCGGTGAAATTAAGGCCCGTCGGCGCCGCGCTGGACGGCGTTTGGGTGCTGGCGAAAACAAGATAGGCGGTGTGGGCGCCTGTGTATGAGATCGCTTTCACGCGGCCGAAGTAAACCGTGTTTGGAATCAGGCTGTTGAAGGTTGAATTCAACGCGGTAACGTCGCTTGAGAGAACCGAATTCGCGAAACCCGCCACGCTCGAGAGCTCGACACGATAAAGGGTTCCCGCGGGATTCGAGTTGTCGTTCCAGTTCAGGGTCAGCGACTGGGCGCTGACGCCCGACCACGTTCCGCTGACCGGCGTGTTCGCCACTGTGCCGCTCGCCGCCGACACGCTCCAGGCGCTGTCGACACCGCTCAGCGTTGCCTTCACGCGACCATAGTAGGTCGTGTTGATCGCGAGGGATCCAACGGTTGCGAACAGATTCGCCGTCGTGGAGGTGATCGCGGTACCGGAGAAGTCCGACGCCGTGTTCAGTTCCAGCGTGTAGGTGTTGCCTGCGGGAGTCGACGCGGACCATCCGGCGGTCAGGCCCGTGCTGGTCGAACCCGTGAAGATCAGGGCCGTCGGCGCCTGAATTCCCGACGTCTGGGTGCTGGTCAGGACCAGGTACGGGGTGTGCGCGTTGCTGTGCGAGATGGCTTTCACGCGACCGAAGTAAACCGTGTTCGGGATCAGGCCGTTGAAGGTCGAGAAGATCCCCGTGGTGTCGACCGCCGTCACCGTGTTGGCGAAGCCCGCGACGCTGGACAGTTCGACGCGGAAGTTGGTGCCCGCCGGATCCGAGTTCGCATTCCAGTTGATGGTGACCGACTGGGAAGTAAGGCCCGTCCAGGTGCCGCTCGTCGGCGTGTTGGCCTGCGTTCCGCTCGCCACCGAGACGCTCCAGCCGCTGTCGACGCCGCTGTACGTCCCCTTCACGCGGCCGTAGTACGTCGTGTTGATGGAAAGCGAGGTGATCGTCGCGAAGAGGTTGGCCGTCACCGAGCTGGTCACGGTTCCCGTGAAGTTGGATGCCGTGCTCAGTTGTAGCGTGTAGGTGTCCCCCGCCGGTGACGAGGCCGACCAGCCTGCGGTGAGGCTCGAGTTTGTGGACGCCGTGTAGATCAGCGACGTCGGTGCGTCGATCGGCGATGTCTGGGTGCTGGAAAGAACCAGGTACGGGGTGTGGGCGCCCGTGTGTGCGATCGCTTTCACGCGGCCGTAGTAAATGGTGTTCGGAATCAGGCCATTGAAGACGGCGTTGATCGCGGTGACCTGAGCGCTCATCACGGAATCCGTGAAGGACGAAACGCTGGATATTTCAACGAAGTAGGCGGTGCCCGCCGGGTTGTTGTTCGCGTTCCAGTTGACCGTCAGCGTCTGGGCGCCCACCGCGCTCCAGAAGCCGGAGACCGGCGTGGCGGACGTCGTGCCGCTGGTCGCCGACACGCTCCAGGCGCTGTTTACGCCGCTGACGGTCGCCTTCACGCGGCCGTAATAGGTGGTGTTCAGCGACAGCGTCCCGATGGTCGCAAACAGGCTCGCGGTGGTGGAGGTGATCGCGGTACCGGAGAAGTCCGACGCCGCATTCAGTTCCAGCGTGTATGTGTCGCCCACTGGCACGGACGCGCTCCACGAGGCCGACAAGCTGCTGTTCGTCGACGCCGTGAACGTCAGCGCGGTCGGTGCGGTCACCGGCGACGTCTGCGTGCTGGAGAGAACCAGGTACGGCGTGTGCGCGTTCGTGTGCGAGATGGCTTTCACGCGGCCGAAGTAAACCGTGTTCGGGATCAGGCCGTTGAAGGTCGAGAAGATCCCCGTGGTATCGACGGTCGTCACCGTGTTGGCGAAGCCCGCCACGCTCGAGAGTTCAACACGGAAATTCGTTCCCGCCGGGTTCGAATTGGCATTCCAGTTGATGGTCACCGACTGGGCGGTCACGCCCGTCCAGGTGCCGCTCGTCGGCGTGTTCGCCAGCGTTCCGCTGGTGGCCGAGACGCTCCACGGGCTGTCGACGCCGCTCTTGGTCGCCTTCACGCGACCGTAATACGTCGTGTTGATGGAGAGAGAGGAGACCGTCGCGGACACGTTCGCCGTCACCGAGCTCGTGACCGTACCGGTGAAGTCGGAGGCCGTCGCGACCTGCAATGTATAGGTGTCACCCATCGGCGCGGAGTCGTTCCACGAGGCCGACAGGCTGCTGTTCGTCGACGCCGGGTAGGTCAGGACCGTCGGCGCGGTGACCGGCGAAGTCTGCGTGCTGGAGAGAACGAGATAGGGCGTGTTGGCGCCCGTATGGGAAATGGCTTTCACGCGGCCGAAGTAGACCGTGTTCGGGATCAGGCCGTTGAAGGTGGAGAGGATGCTCGTCGTATCGACGCTCGTCACAGCGTTCGCGAAGCCCGCCACGCTCGAGAGTTCAACGCGGAAGTTCGTGCCGGCGGGATTCGAGTTGGCAGACCAGTTGATGGTCACCGACTGGGCGGTCACGCCCGTCCAGGTGCCGCTCGTCGGCGCGTTCGCCACCGTTCCGCTGGTCGCAGAGACGCTCCACGGGCTGTCGACGCCGCTGACCGTTGCCTTCACGCGGCCGTAGTACATGGTATTGATGGAAAGTGTACCGATCGTCGCCGACACATTGGCGGTGGTTGAGGTGACCGCGGTGCCCGAGAAGTCCGACGCCGTGTTCAGTTCAAACGTGTAGGTGTCTCCGAGCGGCGACGAAGCGGCCCACGACGCGGAGAGGCTGTTGTTCGTCGACGTCACAAAGGTGAGCGATGACGGCGCGCTGACGGGCGAGGTCTGCGTGCTGGACAGCACCAGATAGGCCGTGTGCGCGCCCGCGTGCGCGATCGTCTTCACGCGACCGAAGTAGACCGTGTTCGGGATCAGACCGTTGAAGGTCGAGGAGATTCCCGTGGTATCCACACTCGTCACCGTGTTGGCGAAGCCCGCGACGCTGGAGAGTTCAACACGGAATTTCGTTCCCGCCGGGTTCGAATTGGCATTCCAGTTGATGGTCAGGGTCTGCGCGGTCACGCCGGTCCAGGTGCCGCTCGTCGGCGCGTTCGCCAGCGTTCCGCTGGTGGCCGAGACGCTCCAGCCGCTGTTGGATCCGCTCACGGTGGCCAGTACGCGTCCGTAATAGGTCGTATTGAGGGAAAGCGCCGAAATGGTGGCGGACAGGTTCGCGGTGACGGAGCTGACCAGCGTTCCGGTGAAGTCGGAGGCGGTCGCGAGCTGCAGCGTGTAGGTGTCCCCCAGCGGTGAGGAGGCCAACCACGAAGCCGACAGGCTGCTGACAGTGGACGTGGTGAACGTCAACGCCGTCGGCGCCGTCGCGGGAGACGTCTGCGTGCTCGTAAGGACCAGATACGGCGTGTGGGCGCCCGAGTGCGCGATCGCTTTCACGCGGCCGTAGTAGACCGTGTTCGGAATCAGGCCATTGAAGGTCGAGAAAATTCCCGCGGTGTCGGCCGTCGTCACCGTGTTGGCGAAGCCAGCCACGCTCGAGAGTTCAACACGGAAATTCGTTCCCGCCGGGTTCGAATTGGCATTCCAGTTGATGGTCACCGACTGGGCGGTCACGCCTGTCCAGGTGCCACTCGTCGGCGTATTGGCCAGGGTCGAGGTGGAATCCGAATTGCTGAACGCGCTGTCCACGCCCAGGATGGTCGCGAACACGCGCCCGTAGTAGGTCGTGTTGACCTGAAGGCTCGTGATCGTCGCCGAGAGGTTGGCGGTGACCGAGCTAAGGATTGTTCCCGTGAAGTTGGACGCCGTCGTGACCTGAAGCGTGTACGTGTCACCCGCCGGCGTGGAGGCCAGCCACGAACCGGTCAGGGAGGTGTTCGCTGATCCGGTGAACGCGAACGAGCTGGGCGGCGAGCTGTTCGGCGTCTGGGTGCTGGAGAACACCAGGTAGTCCGTGTGCGCGCCCGAGTGCGCGATCGCCTTCACGCGGCCGTAGTAGACCGTGCCTGGCAGAAGATTCGAGAAGGTCGCGGTGAGAACATCCACCTGCGTTCCGAAAACCGTGTTCGCGAATCCGGCAACGCTGGAAAGCTCAACCTGATAGTGCGTGCCCGCCGGATTGCTGTTGGCGCTCCAGCCCATCGTCACGGATTGCGCGGTGACCGAGGTCCATACGTCGGACACGGGCGCGTTGCCCAGCGTGCCCGTCGCCGGGTAGACGCTCCACGAGCTGTCCATTCCGAGAACAGTCGCCTTCACGCGGCCGTAATACGTCGTGTTGACGGAAAGGGATCCGATGGTCGCGTACGCGTTCACGGTGGTGGAGGTCACAGCGGCACCCGAGAAGTTCGAGGCCGTGTTGAGTTCCAGGGTGTAGGTGTCACCCGCCGGTGTGGAGCCCATCCAGGTCGCCGTCAGGCTGTTGTTGGTTGAGGCCGAATACAACAGCGCGACCGGCGGAACAATCTTGGTGGTCTGCGTGCTGGTGAAGATCAGATAGGCGGTGTGAGCGCCGTTGTCCGCGATCGCCTTGACCCGGCCGTAGTAGGTCGTGTCCGGAATCAGGCCCGGGAACACGGCGTTCGGCGAGGTCGTCTGGGTGCTGAACACGCCGTTCGCGAAGGTCGACATGCTCGAGAGTTCGACAAAGTATTTCGTTCCCGCCGGGTTGCTGTTGGTCCCCCAGTTCATCGTGGCGGACTGCGCCGAGACGGCGCTCCAGGTGCCCGTGATGGGCGTGGTGGCCAGCGTACCGCTGGTGGCGGAAACGCTCCACGCGCTGACGGTGCCCGAAACGGTCGCCTTCACGCGGCCGTAGTAGGTGGTGTTGATGTCCAGGGAGCCGATCGTCGCGAACAGGTTCGCCGTGGTCGAGGTGACAGCCGTTCCCGTGAAGTCCGACGCCGTGTTCAGTTCCAGCGTATAGGTATCGCCCGCCGGTGCCGACGCGCTCCAGGAGGCCGACAGGGTGTTGATGGTCGACGCCGTGAACGTCAGCGTGGTCGGCGCGTCGACCGGCGACGTCTGCGTGCTCGTCAGAACCAGATACGCCGTGTGCGCGCCATTGTGCGCGATCGCCTTCACGCGGCCATAGTAGGGCGTGT
>JAYTIE010000088.1:0-5167 GCA_043732015.1 Elusimicrobiota bacterium
ATCGAAAATCACCATGTCCATTTCGCCCTCGTACACCTGAAAGGACCGGACCTTGCCCAGGTGCTTGTGCGGACGAACGTACGTCACGGGCGTGTGAACAATGATCATTTCCTGATGCTCGTCCGAGGGCGCGGCGTGCGTCAGCAGCCGCATCCGGCCGCGCGGGCTCTTCACGCCAGCGCGGATCAATTCCTGGAGATCCGCGCGCGAGAGCGATGCGAGCGGTTCGTCGATGACGACGACTTCGCTATTGATGGACTTCAGCTTTGGCACCGGGCAGCTTCTCCTCGATGATTCTCTTGATCTCGGGGGCGATGATTCCGCAGACCACCTGGGCCCCTTCGTTCGTGTAGTGCGTGCAATCATGGAACAATCTCGAACTTTTGGGCATCACGCGGCCAATTTCGACGAGGTTGATCTCGCCGGATTTCTGCAGATCCCGCATCACGTCGTTATACATCTCAAGAATGGTCCAGGCCGCGCGGCCGTTGCGGTGGTTCATGCCGTCCGCCAGCATGGTGCCGAGATCGGCGCCGGTGACGTCGTCGGTTACGGGCCCGTACAGCGCGGGCTGCGTCATGAAGATCGCGAGGATGTGATTCTCGCGGCAAAGTGCGTTCAGCCGCCGGATCCGGTCGCGATAGCCGGGCAGGTAGTCTTTCCGGTTCATCTCCACCAGCTTCGCAATGTCTTCATCCGTCATCGGAACCTGTTCGCGGTGCGTCAGGTCGATGTCGCTTAAGTTAAGGCCCCGCCGCTTGGCGATGGTCAGCTGCGCCAGGTTGGAAATCAGGCTCAATACCTCGGAGTTCCGCGCGAGCGACTGCATGAAAGCCTGCATCGAATAGGTGTCCACGTACCCTTTCAGGGAATTTGTGTCGTACTTGCCGAGCGCGTTGTTCTCAACGTCGTTGATGCCCGGATAGAAGAGAATCACTTTCGGCTTCAACCGGAGGATGTGGTCTTCCATCAGCAGCAGATGGCCGAACGTCGAGTGGCCGGATATTCCGGCGTTGTTGATCCACACATCGGGAAACGTTTTGCGGAGCTCGTCGCCCAGCAGGTCCGGCCAGGTTTTCCCGTCGGTCAGCGACGCGCACTCGGTCGTCGAGCCACCGACGGCGATGATGGTGAGGACGTCCTTGTAATTCGCCGGCGGTTCTGCGCCGCGGAGCCCGAGCGAGTTCTTCTTGAACACGATCACCGGGTCCAGCTTCTTCGAGCGCGTGTTCTTGAACGTGTAGGTCTTGTTCGCGGGAAGGATGACGCGCCCGCGCCGGACGGCGAACGGCATCGGGTTGTGGATACGAAGCGCGATTTCCAGCGTTCCGAAACAGATCAGGAACGCCAGGCTCAGCTTGAGACAGAAGGTCAGAAACTTTTTCATTTTTCCCCGATAATCCGGACGATTCCCGGCGCGATGAGTCGCGCCACTTCCGCGCTGCCTTCTTCCGTGTAGAGCGTCGGGGCGAAGAAGTAGCGGGAGCTCTTGGGAAGCATTCTCGCCAGATCGATGACCGTCAAGCCTTCGGTGGCTGCCAGCGCGCGCAGCTGGTCGTTGTACCGCTCAAGAATCTTCCATCCCACCCGCCCGTTCTTTTCCGGGCCCAGCATCATCAACTCCAGATCGGCACCCGTCACATCGTCCCGCCCAACGCCATACACGACGGGCTGGGTGAGGAAGATCGGAATGACGCCTTTGGCTTGGCACGCCGCTGCCAGCGCCTTCACACGGTTCCGATAAAGCGGCAGGTAGGGGCTGGTCGCGTGATCCACCAGCACCGCTTCCTTCTCCGGAGACAGATCGAGCGTGCTGAGGTTATTAAAGTTCAGCTCGGCGTTTCCGAAAAGCGTGCGGTGCCCGCTCCGGGCACGGATCAGGTTCGCCACGAGCGCGACCACTTCCAGGTTCCGGCTCGCCGAAAACGCGAACTCGCGGGCGCTCGTGAAATCGTAGCGGCCGCGGATCATATCCGCTTCGGCCGGGCCCAGCTTGTCCACTTCGATGTCGTTCACGCCAAGTTGGAAGACGACCACTTTCGGCGCCAGCGGAAGAATGAGGTCTTCCAGCATGATCAGGTTCCCGACCGTGGTGTGCCCGGCGAACCCGGCGTTGTTGATCCAGATGTTCCTGAACGGCGTGCGCAACTGGACGCCCAGCTGGTCGGTCCAGGTTTTCCCGTCGGTAACTCCGTTCTCCGCCGTGCTTCCCCCGCCCATCGTGACCACCATGAACCGGTCGGACGGATTGGCCGGCGGCTCCTCGCCGCGCAGGCCCAGGGAATTCCGGTGGTTCAACAGGACCCGGTCGGGGGCCCTTGTCCTCAGCGTGTCGACCGTGTAGGTCTTGTTGGCTGGCAAAACAATCCGGCCGCGCTTCACATTGAAATGGAAAGGATCGTGGATCCGCAGCGCGACCTCGAGGATAAGCGGGGTGACCACCGCGACGGCGACGCCGATGTTAAAAAGTTTTCCCCAGCGCATGATCAGGACCGGGAGCCCGGACGCAGCCCGCTCAAAGAAGGGAGCAACTGCTCGCTCAGGATTTCCGCCACCTTGTCCGCGCCTTCATTCGAGAAATGGGTGAAGTCGATGTAATAGAGAGAATTTTTTGGAAGCGCGTGATCCAGGTCAATCACGGTCACACCGGAGGCGGCCAACGCGCGGATCTCATCGTTGTAGAGTTCGAGGATGCGTTCCATCACGAGGCCGTTCCGGTTGGGATGAATCTCCAGATCCCCCAGATACACGCCCGTCAGGGCGTCCTTCGTGTCGCCGTACAGGACGGGCTCCGTGATAAAAATGGGCTCGATGCCGTTGTCGCGACTGAGGGAGATGAGACGCTGGAGCCGCTCCCGGAACGCGGGGATGAAATGCTCCTCGTTCAGCCGGACAGCGGCGGCCACGTCGTCCGCCGTCAGCGTCAGGCGCTTCGCGGTGGCCAGGTCGAGATCCTCATAACTCACATTCCTCCGGTTGTGGATGTACTTCCGGTACAGGTTCGAAATCAGGCCCACCGTTTCGATGTTCCGCGCCACCGAGCGCGCGAAGTCGAGGAACGTGCCGGACTGGAAGCGCCCCTGCACGATGTCGTCGTCGTAATTGCGCGGCGCGTCGACTTCCAGATCGTTCAGCGGGAGCAGAATCAGCACGGCGGTCGGCTTCAGCCGGACGATATAGTCTTCCATCACGAGGATGTTTCCGAACGTCGATTGACCGGTGAACCCCGCGTTGTTCATCCAGACGTGGCCGAGACGCGCGTTCAGGCGCGTGGCCAGCAGGTCCTGCCAGGTTTTCCCTTCGCTGAGGTTGTCGTTGGCGACGGCGCTGCCGCCCACGGTGACGAGGCGAAGATAGTTCTCCGGGTCCGCCGGCAATTCGGGCCCGCGAAACCCCAGGGAATTCTTCTTCACGATCACGACGCGGTCGATCTTCCGGGAGCCTTCGGTCACGAAGGTGTACTGCTTGCTGGCCGGTAGCGTGATCTTTCTGCCTTTCACCGTGAAGGGCATGGGCTCGACCAGCTTCAGACGGAATTCGACGGAGCCCAGAACGACGAGGCCCAGGAGAAAAATCTTCAAAACGAAAAGGAGTTTGGTCCGCATGTCAGAACTGGAAATAGATGAACTGCGCCTCGCCAAAATGCCCGAAAGCCGTGATCGCGAAAATCAACGCGGCATAGGCGCTCCAGCGAACCGCGGCGCCGCGCGCGGACAGCCACACGGCGACGGAACGCCGGTTGTGAGACGCTTCGATCCCGATGAGAAGGGTGAGGAAGAAGCCGGCGATGATCCAATCCTGGCGCGGAATGGCCATCTTCGAAACACCCGAGAGTCCCTGAGCCAGGCCGTTGAACAGATGAGAAATCACATAGGAAGCGTCCGCCATCGAATTGGCGCGGAAGAAAATCCACGCGAAGGTGACGGCCACAAAAACCACGAGCCGGTCCGCCAGAACGCCCGCCGAGAGCTCCTTTCGGGCCGACCCGGTCAATAGCGCAACCGTCAGGAAAGCGCCGTGAAGCGCGCCCCAGACCACGAAGGTCCAGTTCGCGCCGTGCCAGAGACCGCTGATGAGAAACGTCAGGAAGAGATTCCGGATCCAGAGAGGCCGCGAGACGCGGTTTCCACCGAGCGGAATGTACATGTAGTCCTTGAACCAGGTCGACAGCGACACATGCCAGCGCGTCCAGAACTCCGAAATGGAACGGGAAAAATACGGCAGCTTGAAGTTCTCCATCAACCGGAATCCCGTCACCCGGGCGCAGCCGCGCGCAATGTCGGAGTACCCGGAGAAGTCACAGTAGATCTGCCAGGCGAACGCGACGGTGGCCAGAATCAGCGGGAGGCCGGTGAACCCGTGCGGCTTGTCGTACACCCGGTCCACGATGAGGGCCAGGCGATCCGCCACGACGACCTTCTTGAACAGGCCCCACGCGATCAGCTTCAGACCGCTGGTAACGCGCGTGTAGTCGAACCGGTGCTCTTCGCGGAATTGATGCAGAAGGTTCTGCGGACGCTCAATGGGACCGGCGACGAGCTGCGGATAGAACATGACGTAGAGCGCGAAGATGCCAAGGTGCCGCTCGGCCGCCTGCTTCCCGCGGTACACCTCGATCGTGTAGCTGAGCGACTGGAACGTGTGAAACGAAAGCCCGATCGGCAGAACGATGCGCAAGAGGGGCGCCGCGTAGGAAATCCCCAGCAGACCCGCGGCGGCGGTCGCGTTCGCGGCGAAGAAATTCGCGTACTTGAAGAAGGCCAGCATGCCGACGTTAGCGAAGATGCTTCCGACGAGAAACACTTTCCGCCGGGATCCCGCCGACCCCTCGATCAGGATTCCCGCCGCATAATCCACGGAAATGGTGACGAACAGGATGAGGATATAGACCGGAATGAAGCACATATAGAAGTAACAGCTGGCCAGAAGCAGCCACGCCCAGCGGACGCGGAGCGGAAGGAGGAAATAGAGAAGCGTAACGATCGGGAAGAAGACAGCGAAGCGAAAGGAGTTAAAAAGCATTGGGCCTCTGGCTCATCGCGGGATTGTAACCATTCATTCTTCCCTTGCCTATTCTCGTCGCAACTCGGAAAATTCCGCGCTTGAACCTACGCCGCTTTATCGTCATTTCGACCTGCGCCTTCATTCTTCGCGGGCTGTTCATCTT
>JAYTIE010000089.1:0-5147 GCA_043732015.1 Elusimicrobiota bacterium
AGCCGGCAAATCCCTTGATGGCAAAGTGGTTGTACCAGTGAATCAAAAACCACTTCATGTCATTGCTGACGAACGGGAAGAAGGGCAAGCGAATGAGCCAGGCCAGCACGCCAATTCCAATGGAAAGCACGCATCCCACCATGGGTTCGGAGACCTGTTGCTCGGAGAATTTCATGGAGCGAGAGACTACAGAAACGGGAAGGGCATTACTCGAGAGCGGGTCGAAACTCCGATTGGTGTGGGATAATTCTCGACACTTTCCGACTCCTGAGGCGTCAAGAATTGGCAGGGTCCGAGCAAAAAGGTCCGAAGGGAATGACACAATGACCCCAACGTGGACATCGAACAAAACCCCATGGAAATTGACGATAAACGGACCGTCGAGTCAGTTCTTTCCGGTAACCGGGACGCTTTTGCGGACCTGGTGCGGGCGCACCAGGCTCGTGTGCAGCGCTACTGTCTGCTTCTGCTGCGAAATCCAACCGACGCAGAAGAAGCTGCTCAGGACGTTTTCGTGAAGGCGTACCGGTCTCTGGACCAGTTTCGTTCCGAGGCGTCGTTCCTGACGTGGGCCGGGAGAATCGCTCATAACCACTGTATGGATTTGTTGCGGCAGCGGACGCGGCGAAAAACCGAGTCGCTGGACGCGATCATTGACGAGGATGGAACGCCGCTTGTGAACCGTCTGGCTGAACCCGAACGGACGGAAAGCCCGGATGAGCTGACCGAGGCCGTGCCCAAGCTGTTGGCGTCGCTGAAGGAGGAGTACCGGGAAATCCTGGTGCTTCGCGAGCTTCAGGAATTGAGTTACGACGACATCGCAAAAGTCCTGAAATGTTCGCTCGACACCGTCAAGTCGCGCCTGAAACGCGCGCGCGCCGAGTTTCATGACCGCGCCATGAAGTTTAGAAGGATCGCAGGAGGACGGGTATGAACCACGAAAGAATGAGAGAAGACGTGATGGCGTTCTTCGATGGAGAATTGCTCGGTGAGGAGAAACTGGCGGCTGAAAATCATTTGAAGGAATGCGTCGAATGCCGTTCGCTTGAAGCGGGATGGATCCGGGCGTCGTCGCTGCTTCGAACCGAAGCGCCGGCTTCCTCGGAGCGGTTCGTATCGGCGGTCATGGCCCGGATCGAGGCGGGAGAAAAGGCACGGGAAAGCTGGTTTTCCGTGGCGCTTTCGCGCTGGTTTGTGCCAGTCGTCGCCGGTGCGGCTTTCGCCGGTTACATCGGCCTTCTGATGGCGCCGGTGGCGGAGTCCCCGGCCTGCGCTGAAACCGTTCTTTTTTCAGAGGTTGAGGATCAGGTGCCGGCCACCTGGCTTGTTTCTACGGGTGTTTCGCAGGACCACGTTTTTGATGCCATGTCGGAGGAAATATGAAGCCTGGTTTCAGGATATTTTCAGTTGGATTCTTCTTTGGATTGCTTATCGGCGGCGTGGCCGCGCGCATCGCCGGCCCGAAGTTCGGACACCGGGCGATGTCTCCCGAAAAGCGTCAGGAACGCATCCTGAAGCGGCTGGCGTCTGATCTCAAGCTTGGCGATGATCAGCGAAAGGACGTCGAAAGAATCCTTCAGGAAGGCCGGAAGAAAATGGATGACCTGATGGAACCGCTCAAGCCGCGCTTCGGTGAAGTTCGGAAGGAAACCAACGCAAAGATTCGTCAGATGCTGAATCCGGAGCAGCAGTCGAAGTTTGATGCGGTGACCCGGAAGATGGAAAACAAATGGCGAGACCGGCGGGGACTGCCGCCGGGGCCCGACGTCCCGGGTCAGCCCTAAACGGAGCCTTGGGATTCACGACGTGTTTCGTTATGATGCCTGCTTCCTGGTGATGTCGCTTTGTCACCGGAGAATAACGGAGGATCGTCATGCGTAGATTTGTAGCGATATTGCTTCTGGCCGGTCTGGTAACGCCCATGGCCGCCACCATCCGGGCCGACGATGCGGCCCCGCCGGCGAAGAAGTGGAAGAACGAGACGGAAGCCTCCATGGTGAGCGCCAACGGAAACACCCGTTCGACGACCACGTCAGGCAAGAACACGTTCGGGTACAAGTGGACGCACACCGCGCTGGAGCTGATCGGCGGCGGCCTGGGCGCCAAGAGCAAGGGCGTCGTGACGGCGGAAAAATACTTCGCGAGTGAAAAATTCTCCGTGAAGCTGTCCGAACGCAATTACACGTTCGAGAAATCCGGCTGGGAAAAGGACCGCTTCGCCGGCATCAGGGACCGCTTCGACAACGGCGTGGGTCTTGGACGCGAACTCGTGAAAACGACGACTGACTCCCTCATCGCCGAACTCGGCGCCGGCTACGTCACGGAAGACCGCATCGGTTCCGACAACACGGACTTCACCTCCGGTCGCGCTTACACGAAATACGTCCGGACGCTCTCTCCTACCTCGACGTTCTCACAGGACGCCGAATACATCCACAACTTCGACCAGCCGAAGGACTTCCGAGTGAACACCGAGACGGCGCTGACCGCCGCGCTCTCCGCACACTTCTCGCTGAAGACGTCCTACAAATGGCAGCACGTCGACCAGCCGCCGCTCGGCTTCGGTCGCAACGACACGCTGTTCTCCGTCGCGCTGCTCGCCACCTACTGATGAAGGTTTTCGAGCTTCGCCGGGAGATCGATATTCCGGCGGAGCTCGGAACTGTTTTCTCATTCTTCTCCACGCCGGAGAACCTCGCCGCCATCACGCCCGCATCCGTGGGCTTCCAGGTGCTGACGCCCTCGCCGATCAGGATGGGGGAAGGCGCCGTATTCGACTACGTCGTGCGCGCAATGGGCGTTCCGGTCCGCTGGACAACGCTGATCACGGAATTTTCCTCGCCGCGCAAGTTCGTGGACATCCAGCTGAAAGGTCCGTGCTCGTTCTGGCACCACACGCACGAGTTTTCGGAATTGCCGGACGGGAAAACGCGGATGGGGGATCACGTGAGGTATGTTCTTCCGTTCGGGCCTCTCGGCGCCCTCATGGCGCCCGTGGTCAAGAGGCAGCTGGATCACATTTTCGACTACCGTGCCCGCGCCATCGCGGAGCGCTTCCCGGTCCGTCCCGCCTAGTTCAGAACCGACAACAACCGGCTTTCCGCGTAGATGATCGCCGCAGCGACCACCGCGATCTGGGAGATCACCGGCGTTACGAGCCGGATCCAGTCCAGCGGGGTGAATGAACTATTCACTTCTTTCCGGATGAAAGAGAAAGCGACGATGGATTGCGCCGACCCGATGTGCGTCCAGCACCCACCGAGCGCGTAGCCGGCGATCTGAGCTGTCGCGAAGAGATGCAGCAGCGCATCCGGCAAGTCTCGCAGCGCGCGAGAGGCGAAGTCCGCCACCACGTTGTTGTCGAGAATCGCCGACAGGAAGGTCGTCCCGACGAATTGGGCGCCCGCGACCGCGGACGGTCCGAACGCCTCGATTCCCGCGTGCAGGGCCTCCGAAAGAAGATCGAAGAATCCCGTTCTCATCAGCAGCGCAATGGAGAAGAACAGGGGGAAAAGAAAAAGATACTCGGAGAACTCGTGCCGCGCGTCCGTCGTCGCCCGTGATCTCATTTCGGGATATCGCCAGATCGCGGAGAGCGCCACGGCGGCGCCGGAGAAGGAGGCGGCGAACAGAGGGATGTCGTGGTTGACGGCATGGCCGGCCAGCAGCGCCACGAACGGTGCGAAGGAAATCGCCGCCCCCTTCTGCGCCTGCCGATGGGAAGGGCCGACCGTGGCGATCTCCTTCTCGAGGCCGGCGAGATCCACGCGGCGCCCCTGAAGGCGGCGATGCATGTGAAAGAACAGAACCCCGAAGGTCGCGAGCGCCGTAGGGAGGCAATAGCGCAGGAAGAACCCGTCGGTCAGCCTCGGAGAGAGGTTGGATTTCATGATGAGGTTCGGAGGCTCGCCGTACGCCAGCCACATGCCGCAGATGGTCGTGATCATCGTCGAGAGCACCACGAAAAACAGGATTTCCTTCTCCTCCGCGCGGCAGAGCAGGAGCAGGATCACGAGCACGCGGATCAAAAGGCCGATCATCGACACGCCGTCCAGGATTCCGGAAGCGAACGAGACGATCGCCGTGATGAGCGTTACCGTCGTCAGCATCGAACCGTTGGTTTTTCTGAGGATCGAGAAGCTGACCGTTTCCAGGAGGCGCGTTTGCGCGATCGCGGCCACGAAGAAGGTCAGGCCCAGAATGAACAGCATCGTGTCGAGATGAATCAGCGCTTCCAGTCCATCGAACGATAAGAAGTGGTGGCGGACGAACGGCAGAAGGACGCGCGCGCCCTCGACGGAAACGGCGGCTTTAAGGCTGGAAACGGGCCACCACGCGGTCCAGAAGCTGGCGGACACGATCAGCAGGGAGCCGTAGGTGAGAGCGTTCTTGTCCAGCCGGTAGCGGAACGAGCCGAGAACGAACAGCAGGAGAACCGTCGCCGTCACTTCGGCGGCGATGAGGCCGGGCGGAACGGCGACCCAGCCGCCGGCAAACGCAATGGCGCCGGAAAGCGCCGCGCAGGCGGTCACGAACAACGTGCCGGAGATTTTAACGGTGCCCGGTTCGCTCATCGATCGAGCCGGTTGGCAAAGGGGAGGTCCTGCCGGATGGGATACCCGGCGGGAAGACGTTCATAAAGCGAGATGTGCTGCGCCATCCACATGAAGGGCGGGCGCGGATCTTTCAGTTTCTCCGTGAGGACTCCCGTCTCAGGGCGACGGTAGACCCATCCTTTTTTTGCCATACGTTCCACCCAGTAGCGTTTGGGTTGTTCGTTCACGTGATGGTGCCCGCCCTGAAATGGCGGCGCGGCGGACATGAGGACGCGGGACGAGAACCGGGTGACGTTGTCGAGGAAAGCATCGATGAACTGTTCGGGCACATGTTCCGCCACTTCGAGGCACAGCGTCAGTGAATAGTCATCGCGTTCGCCTTCAACGGGAACCGTAATGTCGGCCAGCCTGACGGGGACATCGAACGCATGTTCCGCCGGCGCCTTGGAACCGTCGATGGAAAGAACGCGAACTCCTTTCTCGGCGAAGAAATGACTGTAGACGCCGCAACCGCAGCCGAGGTCGACAAGACTTTCGGGCCGGAACATGTCATAGATGGCGTTGGTTACGAGGCGGGCGGATTCGACGTAC
>JAYTIE010000090.1:0-13176 GCA_043732015.1 Elusimicrobiota bacterium
TGACGCAGCCGATCTTCCAGGGCTTCAAGGAGTTCTACGCCATGTCGGGTCTTCGGGCGGAAGAACGGCGCGAGCAGCTGCTGCTCCGTCGGCAAGGTACGGTTCTTTTCCAGAGCGTCGCACAGGCGTTCTTCAACGTGCTCAGTTATGAAACGCAATTGGCGGACGTTCGCTCGTTGATGAAGCTGTCCTCGGACCGGACAAAGGAGCTTCGCGGACGCGTGGACTTAGGCAAGTCGCGCGGCAGCGATCTCACCACGTCTGAATCCCAGATGGCCACCTATCTTGCCCAGGAGGCGATGCTCCGCGGCCAGATCGCGGTGGCGCGGGAAGATTTCTCTCTCCTGATTGGAGAGGAGATCGGCGGTGCGCCGATCGTCGACAACATCGGACTGCCCCGCGTGGCGCCGCCGCTCGACGAACTCATCAAGCGGGTGGGAGACCGTTCGGACATCGCGGCGCTTCGCGAAGAGGCGGAGGTTCGCCGCGCCGGCGTTCAAGTGGCGAAGGCGGGTTATTGGCCCACGCTGAACGCGAGCGGCAATTACTATTTCAAACGTCCCGGTTCGCAATCGGACATCGACTGGGACGCGATCTTCACGCTGGACGCCACCATCTTCCAGGGCGGCGTCATCCGCGGCCTTCAGCTGGAAGCCCAGTCTCTCCTCCGTCAGGCCGACCTGAATGTCGCGCTTCAGCAGCGGCGGGCCGTCGCGGACGTCCGCAAGGCGCACGCGCTTCTTCTGTCTTCAATCGAGCAGGCGGTCCTTCTGGACGACGCCGTTCGCAAATCACAGAAGAGCTATGACTCCATCAACCGGGACTACCGGCTTGGCGTCGCGAACAACCTGGACGTCCTTCAGGCGATGAACGCGCTGGAGACCCTGAAGCAGAATGCCGACGTCGCGTTGCTTCAGTCCAAACTGGATTTGCTCAATCTGCGTCTTGTCGTTGAAATGACGCCTGAGAACCTCCCATGAGCATGTCCAACGTCTCCATCAAGAATCCCGTTTTCGCCTGGATGCTCATGATCGGACTGATCGCCTTCGGCGCGCTCGGTTTCTCGCGAATGGGAATCAGCCAGCTACCGGACATCGACCAGCCCATTCTCAGCATCCGCGTCACATGGGAAGGGGCATCTCCTGAAGTCGTCGAGACCGAAGTCACCGACGTGATCGAAGACGCGGTGATGGGCGTGGAAGGCATCAAGGAAGTCAGCTCCTCGTCCAGCCAGGGCCAGGCCACGATCACCGTTGAGTTCCATCTCGACCGCAACATCGACGTCGCGCTTCAGGAAGTTCAATCCAAGATTTCCCAGGCCCAGCGCAACCTGCCGGCCGAAATCGATCCGCCCGTCATCTCCAAGACCAATCCGGAAGACCAGCCCATCATGTGGGTGGCGCTCACCGGCGACCGATCCACCAAGGAGATGATGGAGTACACGAAGGACCAGTTGAAGGATGCGTTCACGACCGTTCCCGGCGTGGGCGAAGCCTTCCTCGGCGGCTTCGTGGAACCCAATCTCCGCGTCTGGCTCGACAAGGACAAGATGCGGGCCAGCGAGATCACCGTCGACGACGTGATCAACGCCATCCGCACCCAGCACGCCGAACTGCCGGCCGGCCGTATCGAGACGTCCAAGCAGGACCTGAACATCCGGGTGATGGGCGAAGCGGGTTCCGTCGAAGATTTCGCGAAGATCATCATCCCGTCCCGCCAGGGGCAGCCGCTCTGGAAGACGATCCGCATCGGTGATATTGCCCGCATCGAAGACGGACTGGATGACATCCGCCGCATCTCCCGGAGCGCCCAGAAGCCCGCCGTCGGTATCGGCATCAAGAAACAGCGCGGATCCAACGCTGTCGACGTGGCCCACGGCGTCATCAAGAAGGTGGCGGAACTGAAGAAAACGCTGCCGCACGGATTGGACCTGAACATTGTGTTCGACTCGACCCGCTTCATCGAAGAAGCGGCGCACGAGTTGAAGCTGCATCTTTTCCTCGCCGCCCTCCTGACGGGCGTGGTGTGCTTCTTCTTCCTCGGCTCGTTCACGTCCACGGTCAACGTCCTCCTGGCCATCCCCGTGTCCATCGTGGGAACGTTCACGGCGCTGTACTTCCTGCATTTCACGCTCAACACCTTCACGCTCCTGGCGCTGACGTTGTCGATTGGCATCGTCGTGGACGACGCCATCATGGTGCTGGAGAATATTGTTCGCTACCGCGAGCAGGGTCATTCCAAGGTGAAGGCCGCACTTCTCGGCGCGCGCGAAATCACGTCCGCCGCGGTGGCCGCGTCCATCGCCGTTCTTGCGATCTTCATGCCGGTGATCTTCATGCCCGGCATCCTCGGGAAATTCCTGTTCCAGTTCGGCGTCACCCTGTCGGTGGCGGTCGCTCTCTCGCTCGTGGAAGCGCTCACCATCACGCCGATGCGGTGTTCTCAGTTCCTCAGCGTGGGGGACAACTCCTCGTTTATTGCTCGCAACATGGACCGCGGTATGACCGCGCTCACTTCCTTCTATCGCCGGCGGCTCTCCTGGGTTCTTCGTCACCGCGTGACAACCATCGTCCTCGCCGTGGTCGTGTTCTCCCTCGTGTTCCCGCTCAGCAAATCGGTGAAGCGGGAATTCATTCCGTCGCAGGACCAGAGCCGCTTCCTCGTCCGCCTGATGACGCCGGTGGGCTCTTCCCTCGAATTCACCGACAAGGTAATGAAACAGGCGGAAACGAAACTGGTCCAGCATCCGGCGATGGACCAGTATTTCGTCGCCGTGGGCGGGTTCGGCGGAACGGAAGCGGATACCGGAAATATTTTCGTGACGCTGAAGCAAAAGAACGCACGTCCCTTTGATCCCGAGTTGAAGCGACGCCCGACGCAGGCGGACATGATGGACTGGGTGAGAAAGCAGCTGAGCCCGATTCCCGGCACGCGCCGCGTCGTCATCCAGGACCTGTCGCAGCAGGGCTTTTCCGCGCAGCGCGGGTTCCCGGTAGAAGTCAGCCTGTTGGGCCGCGACTGGGACCAGCTGTCGAAAACGGCCGAGTCTTTCCAGGCGGAGATGTCCAAGGGCGGTCTGATGACCGACGTCGACACCGACTACCGCCTGGGCCGTCCTGAGATCCGCGTTCTTCCGAACCGCACGGAGGCGGCCGCCCGCGGCGTCAGCGTGGACGCCATTGGCAACTCCATCAATGCCATGATCGGGGGCGTGAGAATCGGCAAGTACACCCGCGGCGGGCGCCGGTACGACATCCGCCTCCGCCTCAACGAAGCGGGCCGGCCGGACGCCGAAAGCATCAAGGACATCTGGGTCCGGAACAGTCACGGCGAAGTGGTCCCGCTTTCCCATGTCGTGACCCTGAAAGAAGAGCCGACGCTTGTGTCCATTTCCCGCAAAGACCGCCAGCGCGCGATTCGCGTTTACGCGAACGTCGCGCCGGGCAAGTCGCAGGGAGAAGCGTTGAACGAAATGAACGCGCTGGCGAAGCGGCTTCTTCCCGAGGGAACGCGCATGGTTTTCTCCGGTAGCGCGGCGACCTACGGAGAATCCAACCAGGGCCTCATCTTCGTCTTCATCCTTGGTATCTTCACCGCGTACATGGTGCTGGCAACGCAATACAACAGCTTCATTCATCCGTTCACCGTACTGCTCGCGCTTCCGTTCAGCGTGACGGGAGCGTTCATCGCGCTCTGGCTCACCGGTAGCACGCTTAGCCTCTACAGCGCGATCGGCCTCATCCTTCTCATGGGCATCGTCAAGAAGAACGCCATCCTTCTCGTCGACTTCACCAACGAGCAGCGCAAGCAGGGGAAAAACGTGTTCGACGCGCTCATGGAAGCCTGCCCCATCCGCCTCCGCCCCATTATCATGACCTCGATCGCGACGGTCGCCGCCGTGGTGCCGACGGCGTTCTCGAAGGGCGCCGGTTCCGAAACCCGCGCGCCGATGGCGCAGGTCGTGATCGGCGGCGTTCTTTTGTCCACGCTGCTCACGCTCTTCGTGGTGCCCGCCGCCTACAGTCTTCTCGCCCGCCTCGAAAGCCACAAGCACGATGCGGATCTCGCGGAGGCGCTCAAGGAGTTGGGCGAGCTACCTGCCGATTCCCCGAAAAAACATGGCCACTGAACCCGTTCGTCTCCTTCAGATCACCGACATGCACCTGTTTGCCGCCGCCGAGCAGAAGCTCTGCGGCGTGCAGACGGCGGATTCGCTCATGCGCGTCCTGGAACACGCGCGCGCAGGAGCGTGGCCGCCGGACGCTATCCTTGCGACGGGCGACCTCTCGCAGGACGAGACGCCGGAAGCCTACCGTCGCTTTGTTGACACGTTTTCCGCCCTGGGCGTGCCGGTTCACTGCATCGCCGGCAACCACGACATGCCGCGCCGCATGGTGGAGATGTTCGTCGGGTCCTTTTCAGTCACCCTGACACGGTGGGTGGACCTGGGCGCGTGGCAGGCTGTCATGCTGGACACCTCCGTTCCCGATGACAACACGGGCGAACTCGCGCGCTCCGAACTGGAATTTCTTGAGACGGCTCTGCGCGGCAATCCCGACCGTCATGCGATCGTCTTCCTTCATCACAACCCGGTGGCTGTGGGATCCGCCTGGTTGGACACCATGCAGCTTCGCAACAGCCAGGCCTTCTTCGACATCATCGACCGCTTTCCGCACGTGCGCGCCATCGTCTGGGGACACGTGCACCAGGAATACGACAGCGTGAGGAACGGCGTTCGTCTTCTGGCCACGCCGTCGACCTGTTTCCAGTTTCTTCCCGGCAGTGAGAAGTTCGCGCTGGACACGCGTCCGCCCGGATATCGCTCCCTCACGCTGCACGATGACGGCCGCCTTGACACGGCCGTCCACCGCCTCGCCTCCTACGACTACCAGCCTGACCTCACCAGCCGGGGATACTGATGGGCCGCGAAACCCGTCGTCTGCGCGTGGCCGGTCACGTGCAGGGCGTCGGATACCGTTACTTCTTCCTTCAGACCGCCAGCAGCCTCGGCCTCACCGGATGGGTCCGCAACTGCCGTGACGGCGCCGTTGAAGCCGTTGTTCAGGGCGACGCGAAGAACGTTCAGGAGATGATCAACCGCGCGCAGACCGGCCCCACGGGATCGCGCGTCGATGAGATCGACGTCAGCGCGGCGAGCGGCGATTTCACCACATTCGAAGTCCGCGACACATTTTGAATCGCTGACATGAAACTCCGTTGTGATATCCACCTTGAATCGGGCGATCTAAAGGTCCTCCTGGCGCCCAAGCCGGAAGAAAAGCTTGATCATCTTGCCCTGAAGCTGGCCGGGGTCGTCATGTTCCTGGGAATGTCTCCGGTCGTCGAACCGTCATCGGATCATCCCGCTCTCCACGATTACGACGTGAAGCCGGACGTCCTTGCGATGGACATGACCGGCGCCATCAAGCTGTGGCTCGAGTGTGGCGAAGTGTCGATCAACAAGCTCGACAAGATATCCCGGCGGCTCGGAGAAGCGAAGATCGTGGTTTTGAAACGGACCGAGCATCAGGCCAAACAATTGCGCGAGCGGATTGGCGACGAGCTGCGCCAGAGTCATCGCATCCAGATCTGGGCGTGGCCCGCCGGAGAATTCGACCGCTGGCTCGCGGCAATGCGAGAGAAAACAGAGGTCTTCGGAGAAGCGCACGAGAAATCTTTCAACCTCGTCGTTAACGACGTTCCGTACGCTGTTGATCTGATCCAGGTATGAGTACCGGTTTTTTCCATCCGTGTGTTGACAGCATCAGGAACGCTTCGTACGCTGAATGCGTGAAGAAACTCATGAAACTCACCGTGTTTGCGCTGTTCATCGGCTTCCAGGCCGCGCAGTCGCTGCACACGCACAAGGCGGTTTCGCAGGACAACTGTCAGACCTGCCAGGTGGTTCACCAGACGCCGACCGTCGGGGCCGAAGGCGCGCAGCATCTCATCACGCGGCTCGTGTTCCAGCGCTTCCTGGTCAGCCGCAACGAGACATTCGTTCCCAGCGACGTCGTTTCCCTCGCCTCTATCCGCGCTCCGCCCGCCGCCTGACCGTCGTCCCTGTTTCCCGTTTCTCCGGTTAGGGAGGGTTCTGTCCTTGCAGCGGAGGTTTTCATGCGATCCATTTTCCTGTCTTTGCTTTCCATTTCTCTTTGCGCCGCCACGGCGCTGGCCGTCGATCCGGCCGGGGCCGCGGCGCCCGCGTCTTACGGGTCGTCCGGCGGCGCATCCGGCGCCTATCAGGCGTCCAATGTTCTCAATCCCAATGTCAGCGCCATCGGCTGGTTTCAGGGCGAAGCGGGCCACCGCCACAGGGGTCCCGGCGACGCGACTGCCGACGGTGGTTCGTTTTCATTGAAGGAAACCGAAATCGGCCTCCAGGCCGTCGTCGATCCGTGGGCCCGCGCTGACTTCTTCGTGTCCGTCGGGCCGGACTCGGTCGATCTGGAGGAGGGGTACATCACGTGGTTCCAGCTTCCGGCAGACCTGTCGGTGAAGGCCGGCAAGTTCAAGGCGAACCTGGGCCGCTTCAACCGCATTCACACGCCGGAGACGCCGTTCGCCGACCGTCCGCTCGTTCAGCAGAATTATCTGGGAGACGAAGGGTTGAACGGCCCGGGTCTTTCGGTGTCGTGGCACGTTCCAAATCCGTGGATCTTCCTTAACCTCGACGTCGAAGGGTTCTCCGCCCCGAAGGCCGGGGGAAATCCGTCATTCGAGCGCACGTCGCAGAAGGATAACGTCTACGTGAGCCGCCTGAGCGGCTACTACGACCTGTCTGAGTCCTGGAACGTAACCGCCGGCGGCGCTGCCGCGCTCGGGCACGCGGGAGAATCGTTCGACGCGGTGTCGGCGTCCACGACGACGCAGAACAGCCGTCTCTATGTGGCGGACCTCACGTTCCGCTGGAAAAACATCCGCAGGTCCATCTACCACTCTTTCCTGTGGTCGACGGAAGCGCTGTGGAGCCACCGCGACGAGCTGGACGCCGCGTCGGCGAATACGCACGGCTTCTTCACCTACGCCGACTACCAGTTCGCGCAGCGCTGGCATGCGGGCGCGCGCTACGACTACTCGCAGTTCCCGACGGATGGCAGCACGCATGAGGAAGGCCGTCTTGTCTATGTGACGGTTTCTCCGTCCGAGTTCAGCCAGATCAGCCTGCAGGGCCGACAGGTCCAGCGCGCCGACGGCATCGTTGAGAACCTCGCGTTCCTGAAAACCACCTTTAACATCGGCCCGCACGGGGCCCATCCCTTCTAAGGAGACCGCCATGAAACTCAAGAACCTGCTCATCGCCGCGCTCGCGCTTCTCACCGCAGGCGCCGCCTCCGCCAAAAACCTCAACGTGGTCACCACCACGGAGGATCTCGCGTCCATCGTGTCGGAGATTGGAAAGTCGCACGTCGACGTTCTGTCCATCGCCAAGGGTTACCAGGACGCCCACTTCGTGGACGCCAAGCCCAGTTTCCTTCTCAAGCTGAAAAAGGCGGACCTGCTGGTCGTCGTCGGCCTCGAACTCGAGGTCGGCTGGTTGCCGTCCCTTCTCACCAACGCGCGCAACCCGCGTATCCTGCCGGGCGCGGCGGGCTTCATGGAGTCGTCCGAAGGCTGCGACATTCTCCAGAAACCCACCGGCGCCATCGACCGCTCGATGGGCGACATTCATCCCGAAGGGAACCCGCATTTCTGGCTGGATCCGGAGAATGGCCGCGTCATCGCGCGCCACGCTGCGCACAAGTTGGCGGAGCTGGACCCGGCGAACGCCGCCGACTACGAGGCCAATCTCGCTTCCTTCGAGGCCACGCTGACCCAGAAGGAGAAGAGCTGGTCTGCGATTGCGGCAGGCATCAAAGGGACAAAGGTCATCACGTACCACAACTCATTTCCGAACTTCGCGAAGGCCTTCGGGTTGGACATCGTCAATCACGTGGAGCCGAAGCCCGGCATTCCGCCGTCGCCCGGCCATGTGCAGAATCTGATCGCACAGGTGAAAAAGGAAAAGGTTCCGCTGCTCCTCATTGAGCCCTATTTCGACGACAAGCTTCCGCGCAAGATCGGCGCCGAGGCCGGAGCGCAGGTTCTCATCTTCCCGCCGTCCGTGGGCGGTGTGACACAGGTGAAGTCGTACTTCGATCTTTTTGATTACGATCTCGGCCTCATTGCAAAAGCGCTCGGAAAGGAAGGCGGTAAGTGAACGAGATCCTCCAAATCCTTCTCTGGCCGACGCTGATCTGCCTGGTGCTGACGGGCATCCACGCGTACCTCGGACTCCACGTGGTTGAGCGCGGTGTCATCTTCGTGGACCTCTCTCTGGCGCAGGTCGCGTCGCTCGGCACCACGGTCGCGTTCCTTGCGGGCATGGACATCCACAGCGCAGGCGCTTACTGGGTGTCTCTCGGGTTCACGATCATCGGCGCGGCCATCTTCGCGTTCACGCGGTCGCGGCGCAGTCACGTGCCGCAGGAGGCGATCATCGGGATCGTCTACGCGGTGTGCGCGGCGGCCGCCGTTCTCATCATGGATCGCCTGCCTGAAGGCGCCGAACACATCAAGTACATCCTCGTGGGGAATCTTCTGGCGGTGACGCCGCACGACGTGGCGAAGACCGCGATTCTCTACACGCTGATCGGGGTCCTCCACTGGTTCTGGCGGGGGCCCTTCCTCCGCATCTCGCAGAGCCACGAGGATCCGTATTCCACGGGTCTCAACGTGAAGCTGTGGGACTTCCTGTTCTACGCGACGTTCGGTGTTGTCGTCACCTCGTCGGTCGCGATCGCGGGCGTCCTTCTCGTGTTCTCGTTCCTCATCGTCCCTTCGGTGGCCGCGATGCTGTTCTCCCGGAACATCGGCGTGCGGCTCGCCATCGGGTGGTCTCTGGGCGCCGTGGTCAGCCTGCTGGGAATTTACGCTTCCTACCGGATCGATGCCCCCACCGGGGCCACGGTCGTTTGCACGTTCGGCGCGGCGCTGCTCCTTCTCGCCATCATCCGGCCCTTCGTCGTGCGGAGGGAAGAAGCCGTTCCGGGCTGAAAGTCTGCCTCTCGCGGCGCGCGGCGCTTGCTATCATTCCCGCTTCAGCCACTTCAGGAGGCGCACAATGAAAAAGCTCGCACTCGCGTTCGTCACACTCACCGGCCTGACCGCTGCGTCGTTCGCCGCAGTCCGCACCCAGACTGTCACCTACAAACAGGGTGATACGACTCTTGAAGGGTATCTGGCGTTTGACGACTCCAAGACCGGAAAGCGCCCGGGCATCCTTGTTGTGCATGAGTGGATGGGCATCAACGAATTCACCAAAAAGAAAACGGAGGCCCTGGCCAGCCTTGGGTACGTCGCGTTCGCGGCGGATATCTACGGAAAGGGCGTTCGTCCCACCACGCCGGAGGACGCCGGAAAACAATCGTCGCTCTACAAGAACGACCGCAAGCTGATGCGCGCGCGCGCCGCCGCGGGCCTCGAGATTCTTCAGAAGAATCCGCTCGTGGATTCAACGAAACTCGCCGCGATCGGTTATTGCTTCGGCGGAACCACCGCGCTTGAACTGGCGCGTTCCGGCGCCCAGCTGAGCGGCATCGTGGTTTTCCACGGCGGCCTGTCCACGCCGACGCCCGAGGATGCGAAGAACATCAAAGGGAAAGTGCTGGCCCTTCAGGGCGGCGACGATCCCTATGTGCCTCAGGCGGAACGCGACGCTTTCATCGAGGAAATGCGGAACGGACATGTGGACTGGCAGCTCGTCCAGTACAGCAACACGGTTCACGCCTACACCAACCCCGACGCGGGTGGCGACAATTCAAAGGGCGCCGCGTACAACAAACAGTCGGCGGAGCGCGCCTGGGTGGCGATGAAGAACTTCTTCGCGGAGATCTTCTCCTGAAATTCCAGTGAACAAGGATTCCGTCAAATCCATCGGGCTCTTCCTTCTGCGGGCCGTCGCGGGAATCGGCATCGCGACGCACGGCTTCGAAAAGCTGTTCGGCGGTGACATGGCCGGCTTCGCGCGCGGCGTGAGTGGAATGGGATTTGTCTCGCCCGTGTTTTTTGCCTGGGCCGCCGCGCTCTCGGAATTCGTGGGGGGGATTTTAATGGCGCTCGGCCTCAAAACCCGTTATGCGGCCGGATTCGTCTTCGTCACGATGACGGTCGCGGTGTTCGTTCATCATGGGCATGACGCGTTTCACGTTCGGGAGCTGGCGCTGCTTTACTGGGCGGTCGCCGCCGCTGTCGCGTTGATCGGTCCCGGACGCTTTTCTCTCGACCATGCCTGAGAACCTGATGACTGAATCCCTTCAGCAAAGTCTCTTCCTGAAAGCATGCCGCGGTGAAGCCACCTCCCGCACACCCATCTGGCTCATGCGTCAGGCCGGGCGCTACATGAAAGAGTACCGCGAGCTCCGCTCCCGCGTGTCTTTCATCGACCTCTGCAAACAACCCGATCTCGCGGCCGAAGTGACGGTCGACGCGGCGCACCGCTTGGGTGTCGATGCCGCCATTATCTTTTCCGACATCCTCATGCTCGTCGAGCCGCTCGGATTCGAGTTGTCCTACGGCAAAGATCAGGGCCCGCGGATCGCGAATCCCTTCCGGAGCGCTCAGGACGTCTCGCGTCTGAGCCCGGTGAATTCTCTCGAGTCGATGTCCTTCGTCATGGACGCAATTCGTTTGACGCGCAAGAGGCTGAACCCCGGCATTCCGCTGATCGGATTCGCCGGCGCGCCGTTCACCATGGCCTCGTACATCATCGAGGGCGGCGGATCCAAAAATTTCATTCACACCAAGCAGCTCATGTACAACGATCCGGCCGCGTGGAACGCGCTTCTTGAGCGGATCACGACGGCGACGATCTCCTATGTGAACGCGCAGGCGGCTGCGGGTGCGCAAGCAGTCCAGATTTTCGACTCGTGGGTTGGCGCTTTGTCGCCGGAAGATTTCCGGACTTTCGTTCTTCCTCACACGAAGCGGTTGATCGGTGGCATCACCGACGGTGTTCCATCCATCTATTTCGGAACGCAGACGAACGGAATTCTCCCGATGCTCCGTGAACTGGGGGCCAGCGTGATCGGCGTCGACTGGCGTATTGATCTGGATGAGGCGTGGAAAACACTGGGCTCCGTTGGAATCCAGGGGAATCTTGATCCCGCAGCCCTGTTCTCGAGCGAGGCGGACATACGGGCCCGTGCCCGGCGCATCCTGGACCAGGCGGCGGGCCGGCCCGGGCACATTTTCAACCTCGGCCACGGGGTCCTTCCGGAGACGCCCGTCGAGAATGTGCTCGCTCTCGTGGATGCGGTCCGTTCCGCCAGGCCCTGACCGGGAAAAACTTTTTTTTAGTTGACGCGCCTCGCTTTTCTTTTGGAACAATGGCCCCGAACGAAACCGCGCATGGGCTCAGGCGGAATCGCTTCGGGGAATGATCAGGAACAATCGCCGCTAACCCGGCATCGCTACAGAAAACCCAAAAGGGGGGATATACCTTGGTTAAGATCGCGCATTATTTTCTCGCAGTAACGGCAGTCATCTGGCCCGCTTCATACGTGGCCCTGCTCGTGAGCCACAAGTTCGCAGGACTTGTCGCCACCGCAGGACTACTCGCGTTTGCGCTCTTTCTGATCCGCTACGTGAAGAACGTCACGCACGCCGCGCTGGATGCCTATTACGCCAGCGAAGCTCAGAGTCAGGGCTAAACCTCCGCCGTTCCGGACCGTGGTGAAAACGGTCCCGGGGAACGGATTGTTGTTCGGCAGCAACGCCGTCTGATTCGCAATGCTCAGGGCTATTCGCAAGAGTGGCTCTCCTTATTCTGTGATAACCCTCCCCCTTCTGGATGACCGCTCCAGCCTTTGGTCCGCCAATCCACGTCTTCCGTCGGAGACGGGATAAAAGCGATAATGCTCCGAATGAAACCGCTTGTCGTCCCGTACGAACTGCTCAGCCAGTACAACGTCCAGGGGCCGCGCTATACCTCCTATCCCCCCGCGCCGTCCTGGTCCAATGAGATCGGGGTCGGGGACTATGAGCGCCTGTTGTCCGAAAGCAACACGGCCACCCGCCCCGCGCCATTGTCCCTCTATTTCCACCTGCCGTTCTGTGAGTCGCTCTGCTTCTTCTGCGGTTGTACGACGGTCATCACAGGCAAGAACCGTCTGGGAGAAACGCCCTACCTGAAGTCCCTCCTGACAGAGGTTGCCTGGCTGGGCCAGCGCGTGGACCGGAAGCGGCCGGTCGTTCAGCTTCACCTGGGCGGCGGAACACCGACCTATTTTTCTGCGACACACCTGACGTCGCTGCTGGACACGGTGCGAGAACATTTCACCATCGCACCCGATGCGGAGATGGGCGTCGAAGTGGATCCCCGCGTCACGACAGAGAAGCAGCTGGAGGCGCTCCGCGCGTGCGGGTTCAACCGGGTCTCAATGGGCGTTCAGGATTTCAACCCGACCGTTCAGAAAGCCATCAACCGCGTGCAGTCCTACGAAGGCACGCGGGACCTGATTCAGGCCGCGCGCCAGATGGGTTATGAGAGCGTCAACGTGGACCTCATCTACGGCCTTCCGCATCAGACGGAGAGTTCATTCGGCGCGACCATCGACCGCGTACTTCCCCTGTCGCCGGACCGCCTCGCGGTTTATTCCTATGCCCATGTGCCGTGGCTGAAAAAGCACCAGGACCTGTTCGCCGCGAATCTGCCCGACGAACGGACAAAATTTTCACTTTTTCAGACCGCGCTCCGGTTGTTCGGCGACGCAGGCTACGCCTACATCGGCATGGACCACTTCGCCCGGCCCGGCGATGAACTGGCGAAGGCGCGGGAAGCCGGCACGCTCTGGCGCAACTTCCAGGGATACACGACGAAAGCCGGCACGGACCTGCTGGGACTGGGCATGAGCGCGATCGGAAGCGTGAACGGCGGTTACTTCCAGAACCAGCGCGACATTCGGGCCTATCAGTCGGCGATCGACGGTGGATCGGCCGCGACCATGCGAGGATTTCTTCTGACGGAGGATGACAAGATCCGTGGCGCGCTGATCCAGAGCCTCCTTTGCCACGCCGTGGTAAAGAAAGCGGACATGGAATCGCGTTTTGGCATTTCCTTCGATGACTATTTTGCGGATTCCCTCCGGCGGTTGAAGCCGCTTGAGGTGGACGGGCTGGTCGAACTGGGCGCCCGTG
>JAYTIE010000091.1:0-1883 GCA_043732015.1 Elusimicrobiota bacterium
TCGTGACCTCGATCGCGATGTTCGCTGTCATTTTTGAACGCTGGAAAACATTTTCCAAGATCAATATCGACACCGAAACCTTCATGAACTCCGTTCGCACAGCGACGGACACACAGAAGATCATCGCCTGGTGTGAAAAGTCGGACCAGCCGCTCGCGCTGATAACTAGAAATATCTATCGCGCCACAGCGGGTCTTGAGGAAAAGGAGCGGCTCCTGAGCCGAACCATCCAGTCGCTGGTTCACCGGTTTGAAAAGGGCTTGTCCGTTCTGGGCACCATCGCATCGGTTGCGCCGTTCGTGGGGCTTCTTGGGACGGTCATCGGCATCATTCGCGCGTTCCGCGCGGTGTCTTCGACCTCATCGGGTGCCAGCGCGGTCGCCCTCGGCATCGCTGAAGCGCTCGTCGGCACGGCGGCCGGGCTCGTGGTCGCTATCCCGTCCCTGCTCGCGTACAATTACTTCGTTAACCGCCTGCGTCGGATGGGCCAGGACTGGGAAATTGCCGGCGGGGAACTGATTGAT
Organism: Elusimicrobiota bacterium; assembly: GCA_043732015.1. GTDB lineage: Bacteria > Elusimicrobiota > Elusimicrobia > F11 > F11 > JBBRXR01. Next base: position 525 of record JAYTIE010000091.1, read on the forward strand.
CTCTCCAGCCGGACTTTCCGGAGCTGATCTTGAAAACCGGGCAACAGGGGCGCGGCCACTTCCACATTCAGGCGGACATCAACATGATTCCGCTGATCGACGTGGCGCTCGTGCTCCTGATTATTTTCATGGTGATCTCGCCGATCCTGGTCGAGTCCCAGCTTCGCGTGACGCTTCCCAAGGTCACGTCCGCCGGCAAGGCGGAGGAAACCCCGCTGAAGGTTGAAATCGCCGCGAACGGGCAGCTCGCGTTCAACGGCAAGATCGTCACGCAGGAGGCGCTCCGCGAGGAATTCAAACGCAGCCTCCCGCCGGGTCACAACGCTTCTCTCCTGATCCAGGCCGACAAGGACACCAACTTCCAGTCCGTCGTGTTCGTGATGGACCTCGCAAAACAGTTCAAGGTGGAAAAACTCGGGGTCGCCGTGCTGCCCCAGATGGGCGGCTGATGCGGCGGTACTACCTTTCTTCCGCTGCCGCGCATCTCCTCCTGCTCGCCGTCATTCTGTTCTCACCTTTTTTCCGGCGCCCGGCGGGCCCCGGCATCATGATTGACGGCTTCGAGTACGTTGGCGGGGGCGCGGGCGGTCCGGGTACGGCCGGCCCGAAGAAAGAGGAAATGGGCCAGGTGGTTCCTCAGCCCGTCAAAGTGCCCGTTGAACCCAAGAAAGCCGGCCCCGTTCAGAAGGAGACCAAAGCCCAGGACGCGTGGAAGGTGACGAAGGAACCACCGAAACCAAAGGTCGTCGAGAAACCGGCACCTCCCATTGAGCGCGCCGAAAAGAGCCAGGAAGAAAAAACGAACATCATTCGTCGCGGCGTGTCCGCCGATACAAAAGCGGGTCCCGGCGGATTCGATTTCGGTCCCAAGGCCGGACAGGGCGGGGATCAGGGCAAGGGCGTCGGCATCGGCGTCGGGGAAGGGCCTGGAAACGGATTTGGCGGGTTCGGCAGCTACCTTAGGCTGGTCCGTCAGCGGATCTGGTCCGAGTGGAGTCAGTCCGCGGTAATCGGCTCGAACGAGGAATGCATCATCGGATTCACGATCCACCGTGACGGATCGCTCTCGGACATCACGGTGGAGAAGGGCTCCGGCAACGGCTTTTATGATTCCGTCGCGCTGAGAGCGGTCAGGAACTCGACACCCGTTCCGCCTTTGCCCAGCGACTTTTCAAAGCCGGAGCAACGGATCCGCGTGCTCTTCCACCTGACCGAGTGATGGGGTCAGGCTTGGGAGAGGATGAGCGCCTGCAGCCGGAGCTGATCGTTCAGCGGGCTTGGCCGGACGGCTGGAAGAGCCAGCGCCGGACTGATGTTCACCCGTTGAAGGTGCAGGCCGCTGGTGGCCATTCGGGGCAG
>JAYTIE010000092.1:0-5126 GCA_043732015.1 Elusimicrobiota bacterium
ACCATGACCAATGCGGCTTTGGAGGCGAATACAAGACGCTCGAGCGACGTGCCCTCAAACGCGTTGTTGGCCGCGTGGAGAGCGATGACGGCCGGAAGCGCAACCAGAATATTGAGTGGACCAAAGGGAAGGACGACGAGAAGTGAGAGATAGACCACCCGCATCACAACGCCGAGCGCGGCGACGCGGAAAATTCCGCCGCGGGTCGGCGGACCGCGCTCGAGGCGTCCGGCTTTCCAAATGAGGAGACCGGTCAGATGCGCGGCGACGAACAGAAGGAAGCTGACGATGGAACTGATGACCAGCGCCGTTAGCGGATCGACGCTCCAGCCGAAAGTGAGGAGCAGGGCTCCGCCGCTCGCCATAATTCCGCCGAACACGAGTTCTTCCGACCCGCCCAGCGCGGCAATCTGCCGGTCGCTCCAGCCGCGGCCGCGAAGGGGGGACAGAAGGCCGCCCCAGATCCATGAAATCATTCCGGGCACCGCGTTGTCAGCGTCAACGGTCTCGGCGGCCTCCGCGCCGCCGTCTGAGGAAAACATGAACGGCATCCTGTCCTTCATGAAACCGGTGCTCCACTGGCCGAGCTCTTCATCGGATCCGATGCCGTCCATGATGCGGTGGAAGATGCGCGCCTGCCGACGCAGGTTGTCGTACTGGACCTGATCGTAAGTCCCGGCGGCAAAATAGTTGTCGCGGATGTCTGCGGGAAGCGACCTGAGGAAGGCCTTCGGATACCGCGCCTGCAACCAGTAGTACCTCACCTGATATTTTTTCCGCAGGTTGTCGATCCGGTGCGCGCGGTCCGCCGCCTGGTACTCGTCCCGGTAGGTGGGCGCGAGGTCATCGAATATGACCGCATCGGCTGCCGTGAAGGTCACGCCCACGCTGCCGGAATCGTACGTCGCGACGATCACTCGGCTTTCCGTATTGTTCTGAAACATCAGGCGCTCGTAGTCGAGCGCCAGCATTGGGCGGCCGTCCGCCGCTTCGGTCGGTCGGCCGGCGGTATCGAGGACGTAAGAACCGGCGTAGTCAACGGCATACCGTAGGACGCGCCCTCTGTCGTCGATCCGGTATCCTTCGGAGTTGGATTTCAGGCCGCCGAAATAGCCGCGCGCGCCATATCTGGCGTAGCGCCGCATGTATTCCGCAACTTCCGCCTGGTATCGGCAGAAAATAACCAGCTTCTTCGAGGGATCCGCCGCGAGTTCTTTTTCGACGATCGAATCCATTTTGAGGTGCTTGGGCGATTCCACCTCCGGTCGACTGATGTAGGCCGGGTCGTTCATGATCTGGCGGAGTGCCTCACGCTTGGAGAAGAAGCCTTCGCTGAACCGGTGGAAGTCGCGGTCTTCGGCCGAGACGCTTCCGCTGTGCTGGCGGCACCACGCACGATATTCGGTGAATAGCTGGCGGATAGATTGAAGCTGATCGTCCGACAGATCAAAGGTGCCGTCCTCGACGGGCATTTCCACTTTTTTCGGAAGGCGGTTCTTCTGGGACGCAAGCGGAACGGAGGGATCGTATTCCTTGAAAACATCTTTCTTGCGGATACGGAGCGTGTACTTCTGGACGAGCAGGAACAGCGCTGTGAGCGCTTCCGGCGAGTTGGTCGGGAAAGCGCGCGCGAAGGCTTGTCCCGACTGGAAACGGGAATCGTCAGATACCTGGGAAAGGATAAGGGGAATCTGGCCGATCCGCTTAAACGGTGTCGCGGTGAGCAGAAGCTTGAATCGCGCGACCAGCCGACGAACGCCGCTGGCCTGCTGAGATTTTGCGCTTCCCAGGAAATCCGCTTCATCGACGATCAAAAGTCCGTCAGGACGCGACAGCGCCGCCGCCCGGCTGGCGGTCATGCCGCGCGCGTATTCGATGTTGGTCACCACATGTGGACGGGTGCCCACGCGCAACGCGGCGTCCCGTTCGGCATAGGTGCCGCGAAGCGCCTCGAGCTCGGCCGCTTCCAGATACTGGCCGGCCTGTTCCGTCCAGATGGAAACGACGGGGTTCGGCGTCAGGATCGACGCCGGCGTTCCGGCGGCGAGCGCCAGCGCGATCAACGTCTTGCCGAGGCCCTGCTCCAGCGCGACGACCACGCCCTTGTTCTCCGGGTCCGCCTCGAGTTCCAGCACCGCGTCGATGATGTACTTCTGGAAAAAATAGAGCCGCTGGGGCGTGCCGTCCGTGGAGGCTTTGAGCGGAATCTCCATGGCGGCGATGCGCGTGAATTTTTTCTCGATCACCTGGAAAATGCTTTTGAGCGCCTTCGACTTCTCGTCCTTGATGCGTTTTTTCAGATACTTCAGTCCCGCCGATTCATCATCGGTGAAGTGCTCGAGGAGGCTTTGCTCCACAGAACGGAGCATGAAGCTGTAGCGCGCGGGGTTCTCCTGGACCTCTCTCAGCAGATCGTCTCGCAGGGAAAGAAGGTGGAGGAAATTATCCTCGATGGTGCGGTCCTCGCCGGTGCGTTGGATGGAAACGGCAGTTGGCTTGCTCCGCGTTTCGGCTTCCGGGTCGACCGCGTAGAACGAGAAGGTGTTGCTCCCCATATGGGGCAGGGGAAGCCGGACTTCGAAAGAACCGTCGTCCTCCACGGTGACGCGTCGGTTGTAGGCGCCGGTGATCTGCACGAAAGGCACGCCCGCCGCCACCGAACCCGTCAGGGTTATGGCCGGTTCTTCTGTTTCAGTCGCATCGCCCTCTACCGTGGGAGCGGCCAGGGACTGTGCGTAGGTCTCGAGTTCGTCCTGAACACTTTCCGGACGGAGGCCGCGAAGGGCGGCGCCAACCAGCCGCTCGGCCATCTGCGGCGACAGCTCCGGATGGTAAATGACAATGTATTGGTGCAGCCGCATGGGATCATTCGCCAGAAGCGCAATGGCTTCTTCCAGCGACAACCGCGAAAGTTCCTGCTGATCGTCGATTCGAAGGGGGATGTTGAAGGCGGCGGAAACCGCCTTCACACTCTCCCGGTCGAACGCCCAGACAATGTTCGGTCCGGCTTTACGCGTGAAGAAGGTGAGGGAGATCCCGCCACGCCGAATGGTTCGCGTTCGCGGTTCCTGCGGCGGTTCGCCGAGCACGACTCTGATGGCCCCGTAGAGCGTTGTGTAGGAGGTGAAATAACGAGCGAGACTCCGCGCAGAGCTCACGACTTCGGTGGGTCCGACGGCCGGAACTGCGGCCCATTTTTCCTGGGAAAATCCTTTGCGAACCGTCGTGCCGATCAGTTTCGCCACTTTCGCCGCGTCCTTCTGACGGAACGTCCAGACCCGGAAACCGCCGCTCTTGCGGACCATGAACCGGACAGTCGCGCCGTTCCGAGTAAGCTCCTTTGTTTCTGCCTTCTCTCCCGCCTCGCCCAGCAAGCCAATGAGCTGGTCAGCCATCCAGCCGCCGCCGCGGTCAAAAAGTTGACCGATACCCAGCAAGTTCACGGCTACCTCCCCGGGCTGGACGTCTATGAGTTCCGCGTCTCGAACGGTCAGGTTGAAAAGGGCGCCGACGTCGGCAATGTCGGTCTTTTTGAATGACCACACCGTCATTACGCCGGAGTGACGCACGGTGAACTCGACGCGACGACCGTCACGTTCCACGATCTTGACGTCGGCGGATTTTGGAGCCTTTCCAAGTTCCTCCAGGATCTTTTTCTGCACCGTGTCGGGATTGCCCACGAAAACCGGATTGATGCCGAAGTTGGACACGGCCACGTCATCAGGCTTAAGGTCCAAAGGCTGGCTCGAGGGCCGCATGGTCGCGCCAATCGCCGCCGCGACCGCGGGAATCGCGGCATTGGGAAAAGCCCAGACGGTTACCGTTCCGCTTTTTCGAGTGAAGAACGTCAGCGTCTTCTTTCCGAACTTGATGGTTTTTGTGGCGGGTACATCGGGCGGCGTCCCGAGTTTCTTTCGGAGGCTCGCGATCACTTCGCTCGGATTCCCGAAAAACAGGACCAAAAAGTTCGTTGTGGCGACCGCCGATTCGGTCTTTCCCACTTGGGAAAGGCCGCCCACTCGAAGAGACAGGTTGAAGATCGCCGACACCTTGGAGGCGTCCGCGTCCGCGAAGGCCCAGCATACTTTCGAGCCCGAAAAGCGCGTGAAGAACGTGACGGAAACATCCCCCGAGCGAATGGTTTTGGTAACCGGTTTCTGTGGTGGCGTTCCGAGTCTGCTCTCGAGAGCCTTCACCATAACCGACGCCGTTCCGATGAACATCTTTACCATGCCGGGCTTCGAGACGGACGTTTCTTTCGGCTTCAGTCCGTCAGGCATGGCGGAGCGGAGTCCGAACCCCATCATCGTGCCGACGTCAACGGCGTCCTTCTGGAGGAAGGTCCACACTGTGCGGAAACCCGCGCGGCGAAGCCGGAAGACAAGTTCTTTATTTTTCCACCGGACCGTCTTGACCGTCTCCGGGCCGCCGGTCTTCTCCATCAACGCCTTGATCGCGCGAACATAGGCGTCGCTATTTCCGATGAACGCGGTGCGCAAACCCACTTGCGAGGCGACGGTCTCCCCGGGTTTGACGTGGTCCAAATCCCCGAATTCGAAGCCCACCGCGCCATCCCAGAAACGAGCGAGGACATTGAAGGTCGAGTGGAGAAGAATGGCAGTGGTCAGCGCGAGGAGAATGTTCAGAGCGCCGAAGGGCAGCACAACAAGAAGCGAGAGATAGATAATCCGGACGATGAGACCAAGCGCGAAAATCTGCGCAAGCGTGCCGCCTGTCGGCGGCCCATGAACGAGTTCGCCGCTTTTCCAGCGCATCAGGCCGCGCACATGCGCCAGCGTGAAGAGCAGGAGGCTCGAGATGGAGCTAATGAAAAGCGCTGTGAGGGGATCGAAGCCGAAAGCAAGGGTCAACAGCCAGGCACCCCCGCTCGTCAACAACGCGCCGAAAACCAGCTCTTCAGAACCGCCGAGCGCCGAAATCTCGCGGTCCCTCCAACCGCGGCTCTGAAGAAAAGGCATGAGCCATGTCCACATCCAGGGAATCAGACCTAGCGCGGGTGATTCGTCCATGACTCGACCGGGGATCGCCCTGCGGACGAACGCCATGAGGCGAGCGCCGGACTCGCGGACCTGCCCGGCGACCGCCGCTAGCAATCCCGCGGGGCC
>JAYTIE010000093.1:0-5126 GCA_043732015.1 Elusimicrobiota bacterium
CGACGCCAACCAGATCGTGATTCGGGCGGATCAGTCAGTATTTGAGCCTTCCCTTTCCGCCGACCTTAGGCGACTGTCCGCTCTGTCCCGCGCGGCGGACGCCGCAGCCGTGCAGAAAGAAGCCGACGTCATGCTTGAGGTGCGTCGGGTGTTCTTTAGGGCCGCATCCGCAGAGCGCCGCGCGAACGCTCTGCAGGAGGCGGAGTCTGAGTTCGCCTCGGTCCTGAAACTGATATCGCCGCGGTACACCATCGGCTCTGTGCCGGAGTATGACTACGCCACCATCCGCTTTATGATCGCCCAATATCGTCAGAACCGACTGGAAGCGGCCGCGGATCGCTCACATCAACTTCGCCAACTGGGCGCGCTGACCAACCGCCCGACGCCCACCGGCGTGGCACCGCCCGCAGACCCGGTGCTGCCGGCGGAAACGCCTGGCGCCGGTGACACGGAGCTCATTCTCGCGAACCGCGCGGACATCCGAGCGTCCGAAGAAAATGCCGCTGCCGCCGAGGCCGAAGTGGGGGCCGCCCGACGCGGCCGCTGGCCGGTGTTGCACACATCGGCGGACGCCGGGGACTCTGGACAGAAGGCGGACGGAATGGCGCTCGGCTGGGGCTTCACCGCCACCGCTACCGTGCCTTTATTTGATTCCGGAAGCGCGACCGCCCGCATCCATCAGGCGCTTGCCCGCCAGGACCAGCGCCAACGGGATGCGGACAACGTCAAGCGGCGGGCCATCAATGACCTCGAGGATTTTAGGGACGCCGCTGGAATGGCGTGGGACAGGCTGCGCGTGACGCGGGAGTTGCTACCCGAAGGTCGAAAGGCCTATGAAAGCTCCCTTCGGCGGTATCGGTCCGGCCTTGCGCAGATGACCGAACTGAACGACGCGCACGATCTCTGGGTCCAGGCTCGACTCCGGGCAATCGACGCCGAGCTGGATTACCGCCTCGCTGCGGCGCAACTGACGGCCGCGCGCGGTACCAGCCGCGGGGCGCCATGAAGCGGTTCTGGATACTCGTGTTTCTTCTGGCGAACGTAACCGTGGTGCACGCCGGAAGCCCTCTGCTGGTGGAGGGGCACGCGGCGCCGCAGCCCTTTGTTTCCTGGGCCAACGGCTACGGCGCGCTCGCGGAGGACCGGCGGCACGTCGCCGTCTTCCTGTCACCCGAGGACGCCCGGCGCGTCCACCCTGGCCTCACAGCCGAGGTCCGTTTCGGAGCCGATCTTCAGACGGAAACGCCGGTCAGCGGGAAGGTGTCGGACGTCCTTGCCGAGGCAGATCCCCACACGGGCCAGGCCATCGCGACCATTGCCATCGCGCCTGTCACCAGGGAGCCACGGAGCTACGTTTCGGTCCGCATTCCCGTGAACGCCCGGACGGCACTCGGCGTGCCGACCCGCGCTGTCATCTGGGAGTCCGGAAAGGCGCGGGTGGTGAGACGCGTCGGAGAGAACGACTACGCCGCCGTCGACGTCACCGTGGGCCGCCAAGACACCGATTTTACCGAGATCATTGGCGGCATCAGTATTTCGGACACCATTCTCGTCGAAGGCGCCATCGAATGGCAGAACCGCGGCCAAGCCGGGGAGGAGTAGGTGATTCAGTGGCTCCTCAATTTCTCGTTGAAGAATCGGCTCGGGCTCTGCCTTGCGTCTGCCTTCTGGCTGGTCCTCTGCGGTTGGGCCTATGTGGCGCTACCAGTCTCCCTGCTACCGGACCTCAACTTTCCGACTCTCAGCGTTGTCATTGAATATCCCGGCGTGACGGCCGAAGAGCTGGAGCGGCAGGCCACTCTCCCCGTTGAATCCGCGCTCACTGGCGTTTACGACGTTGTTCGGGTCCGCTCCGAAACGGTGGCAAACCTGGCACTCGTCACGGTTCAGTTGAACTGGGGCGTGGACCTCGAGTCCGCGCGCCAACAGGTGATGCAGAAAATTACCTCCGTCCAGAATGATCTCCCCCAAGGGGCGCGGCTGGAGCTGGAGTCGCTTGGCAACACGCTGGGCCAGGTTCAGGGCTTCAGCCTCACCGGCGGCGGGACGCTCGAAGAGATTCACGATTTCGCGGAGTACCGTCTTAGGCCGCTTCTTCTTCAGCAGCCGGGCGTCTATGACGTCCTGGTGTTTGGTGGGCTCATGCGGGAATATGGTGTCTTCGTAAAGCCAGCGCAGCTTCAGAAGTTTGACCTGACGCTCACCGACCTGAAGGAAGCGCTGGCGAAAAACAACGTGTCTTCGGTCGGCGGCATGCTGGACCTCGGCGCCCAGACCTTCGCCGTCGTGGCCAGGACGCGGTTGACCGACGAGCGCAGCATCGGCGAGACGATTGTGGCCGTCAAGAACGGAACCCCGGTCCGCATTGAGGACGTCGCCAGCGTCCGGCCCGCAAGCCTTCCATACCGCGGAGCGGCGGAACAAGGGGGGAAAGCCGGCGTCGTTCTCGAAATCGTCAAGCAGCCCCGGGCGGACACGGTTGCGGTGACGCGGCGTGTCGACGCGTTCATGGCGGGGTCCACTGCGCTACTCCCGTCGGGCATGAACGTAAATAAATACTTCGACCAGTCGGAACTCGTCCTGGATGCCGTTCACGGCGTCGAGAAGGCCGTTCTGTTCGGGGCGCTTTTGGTTGGGGTCATCCTCTTCATATTCCTGGGAAGCTGGCGGGCATCGCTCGTGGCCTTCGCGTCCATCCCGACGTCCCTTCTCAGCGCCCTCATTGTGATGAAGGGACTTCACATGTCTCTCAACATCATGACGTTGAGCGCCATGGCTCTGGCGACCGGTATGGTGATCGACGATGCCATCGTGGTCATTGAGAACGTCTACCGGCACCGGGCGCTACACCCGAACCTGAGCATGAGAGAAGTCTTTATCGAGGCCACCGCCGAAGTGGCGGGACCGGTCGCGTCTTCCACCATCGCCACGGTGGCTATTTTCATCCCTCTGGTGTTTCTGACGGGACTCGCCGGCCGTCTTTTCTCCCCGGTGGGCGTCGTCGTGGCGGTTGTTATGACCGCTTCGCTCGTTTTTGCGCTGACCCTCATTCCCAGCCTCGGCGCGACTCTCCTTAGCCGTGCGCCGGTCGCCACCCCCTGGCGCCGGCTGCCGGCGGCTTTCACACGGTCACTCGCGAACGCGTTCCGTTTTGAACGAACAGTGATTCTGCTGGCCCTGCTTGGCTGCGCGGCGAGCGTTTTTCTTCTCTCCCGACTAAACCAGGAATTTTTGCCCTTGCTGGACGAAGGGTCGGTGCTCATGAATCTCGACGCGCCGCCGTCCAGCTCGCTCGACGAAACCCTTCGCGTGACGCGCCTGGCTGCGGCACACATCCTGCACGACCCGGAAGTGGAATCGGTCGTTTCCAAAACAGGCCACGCCCCCGGCATGCAGGACACCGACACCACGAGCCACAGCGACGTTTATGCGCGGCTCGTGCCCAAAGCCCACCGGAAAAGCACGATCGAGGCCCTCATGGAAAGCTTTCGCAAAAAGACGGACGAATTCCCCGGCGTTCTTATCGATTTCACGATGCCCCTCCAGGACAAGCTCAATGACGCCGTGGCGGGGGTTAAATCGGCTGTAGGCGTCAAGTTGTACGGCGATGATCTCGGGATACTTCAGAAACTTTCAGATGCGCTCTCGACGAAAATGAAGGGAATCCCCGGCGTTGTAGACCTTCGCCCGGGATCGGTGGCCGCCACGCCCGCGGTTGAAATCGATTTAATTCCGGAAGCCGCCCGGAAGTTCGGCGTTAGCCGCGCCGACCTCGACGCCGCCGTGGAAGCTACCTCCTACGGCCTTGAGGCGACGAAAATCCGGCGGGTCCAGAAGGAAATTCCGGTCATGATCCGGATCGAGGGCCTGGACGAACAGTCGCCGTCCCTGCACCTCGACGCGCTGAAGCAGCTGCCGATCCGAACAGCGGACGGCGCTTTTATTCCTCTGTCCCAGGTGGCAATCGCGAGGATCGCCGACGTCCCAGCACGTATCGAGCATGAGCACGCCGTCCGCGTGATTCGGGTCTCCTGCAATATTGAGGGTCAAAAAAGCCAGACAGTGGTTAGGCAAATCCGGAGCGCACTGCAGGGCATCCAGTTTCCTGCTGGCTACAGCTGGGAGATCGTCGGCAGCAACGCCGCGGAATCCGAAACCGCCGGATCGCTGGCGGCCATCGGCGTCCTCGGGCTCGCGGCGGTGGCGGCCCTTCTCTGGATCGAGTTTTCCTCGATGCGCAAAATGCTTCTGGTGCTCCTCACCATTCCCCTGGCGACGATTGGCGCGAGCGTCGCGCTCTGGGCCACTCAACAAAGTCTCAATGTTTCGTCGCTCATCGGCCTTGTAATGCTCGTCGGCATCGTCTTGCGGAACGGAATCGTCCTCATTGACTACATCGAAATCGCGGAGCGGCAGGGGATGTCCGTCAAAGAAGCGGCGATTGAAGGCGCCCGCGTTCGGCTCCGACCTATCCTCATGACCGCTCTCTCCGAAATTCTCGGTTTATTCCCGCTGGCGATCGGCGCGGGCTCAGGCGCCGCACTCGAGCGCCCACTCGCCATTGCCGTCATCGGAGGACTCGTGACATCAACCGTACTCACGCTATACGTGTTACCCATCGGCTACCGAATATTTTTTGAAAAGACTTCGACCTAATGAAGCCTGTCGTCGTTTCGCCAAAATTTGGAGCAGGGGCAAGGCGGCGAGGGCGTTAGTCCTGTGAAGAGGCGGTCGGCGAGGGCCCGCGCAGATAAAGACCTTCCAGGAGAAACGCCCATGCGGCGCCAAGAAAAAGACCGCTGGCGACGTCACTCGGGAAATGAGCGCCCAGATACACGCGGCTCGCGCCGACAGCGGCGCTGATAGCCGCGCCCGCCGCGACCGCGAACAAACGCGCTCCCCGGCTCTCCAGTCTTCGAGAAAGGAAGAAGGTCAGAAGGAGAAAAACGGTCGCGGAACCGAGGGAATGGCCGCTCGGGAAGGAATAGCCCGTCGTGGATGATAGGTGCGGGACGATGGACGGACGGGGACGGGAAAACGCCGGTTTGAGAACCAACGTGAGGACCGCCGCACCGACGGCGCCCGCTGCGAGATAGCGACTTTCGCGTCGACGATGAAACAAGTGG
>JAYTIE010000094.1:0-35093 GCA_043732015.1 Elusimicrobiota bacterium
TGCGGTGCAGAATAGGTTTCGCCGAAGACCGTTCCCCGTCCGGCCTTCAACTTCAGCAGGAGCTGGAATGTCGGAGAGAGGTACGGGAGAAATTCTAAAAGATCTTCCGAAACGGATTCGGCGTCGGTTTCGATCATTTTTCCGAGGGTTTTCCCATCCTTTCCGCCGCGAACTGGCGATTCCAGAGAAGCCGTTCCACGGAGCAGCGGCAGGAGGTCCAAAATGGTTTTTTCGCCGAAACCGCTCTCGGCCGCCAATCGCTTCGTCGACATCCTTTCCCAGCCCCGGATTTTGCGAATGGCTTTTATTTTTTCATTCACGCTCCTGGGCTGTCTCATTGCGGATTCGGTTTGCTGGGCCACCTGGAGCGCCGCTCGCATTTTCCAATGCGCAAAGGATGAAAGCTTGACGCCCTGAGTGGAATCGAAATCCTCGATTGCGGATTGTAAGCCAAGGACGCACGTCTGCCGCGCATCCGAGATGTCCATTCCGTAGTACGCGAAGTTTTTACGGGCGTAACCGTAGGCGAGGCGAATGTTTCTGAGGAGAAGAAGGTCTTTCAGTTTCTTGCGGGCCGCTTGATCAATATTGTCGGCGGTCACCGCTTTCAGCAGAAGTTTCAGCAAATCATCGCTCATCAGCACCCGGGGATTCGTCCCTTCCATTCTGAGAGCGGTGTCGACGGCCACCGTTTCCTCAGGCGAAAGTTTGTAAATCCGAACTTTCACGCCCTCTTCAATCCGGAGAATCGGCGTCTTGCTTTCCTCGACCTCCACGACCGGCTCCGTCGCCGGGGTTGCCACCTGGTCGCCGAAGATATGCATTCGATTGATGGACGGATGCGTCACATTGTGGCGGAGGTGGAATACGGTGTGGCTGAGAGCGTAACCACTCATTATTGAGAGGAAGATGATCGGCAGCGACAGCGAAAAACCCGCTGCCGACAACAGGAACAGCGCCGCGCCGAGGGCATACGCCGAATACATGGCAAGCTCGTGCGCACGCTCGGGCGCGTTTCCCACATCCCGGCCGATTCGCTCGTGCGCGGCGCCGAAGAGCGTCGCGATTTGCCCGCCCAGAATGTGCGCGATGCCGAGAAAACCCACGATCGAATACACACCGAGGTTTGAAGCGGCATCAGGAACGCCGATGAACGCGAACACAATAGTCAGAACGACGCAGGGCACGGCGAAAACAACGACTGACAGCGCGGGGCTTTCCCAAACCGGCGCGACATATTTCTCGTAGAACTCAGGCCCCCGGAAAACGCTCATCCGTCCTTCCATGATCCACCGGGACAGGTCCGTCGCGACGCGGTCGAATTCGGCGAATTTCGTCCACTCGCCGCCGGCCAGCACCGGTTCTATGAGCGTGGAGACCATCTCGCGCGCGCGGTCGCGCTGGGCATCCGTCAGAAGGCCGTCGTAGGCGCGGTCAAGATTGTCGGCCTCAGCGATGGACTCCGGGGTTCCGTGACGGCGCAACGCGTTGGCGCCGCGGATCAGGTCGAGCGCATACCAGAAGAAAACCATGTCGCCCTGATCCCTGGTTTCGGCGGCGCTGGCGCGCACATTGTCGGCGGCCGCCCGAATGTAGGCGGCGGCGGAAAGCGGATACCCATGGGAGAGCTGCCACTCAACCACGACGTTGTCCAGAATCGCCTGGAAGAGGAAGCCGGCTGTGGTTCCGACAATGGAAGGGTCGTTTGCGTAAGCGGTTCTTATCGCCAGATTGAGGATCTGATGGCGCCGGGTGAGGTCCGGGTTCGCGCGATCCGCGAGAATGTGGCCAAGCTCATGGCTGAAGGCGGCGTCGATCCCCCCTTCGTCCGTGGGCAGGTATTTGGCATATCGGCCAAAGAGAAGGAAATTTCCATCCGTGACGGTGCGCTCGGGCGGACCAAACGGACGATCGATGGACTGCGTGGCGATGGCATAGTCCTCGTTCGGCAGCGCTGAGAAGATCAGCGGCGCGTCCATAGTGGGGTTCAGTTCCTCCAGCATCCGGCGCACTTCCTGGCCCGAGGCTGATAGCGGCGGCGGTGTTTCCGCGAACAACTGTCTGGCGCGCATGACGACGTTCGGCGGTACGCCGGCCGGGCTTCCCGCCCAGGAGACGCCCGCGCGGGGCCGAGCGGACGACGGCGAAGTCGCCCGCACGGGGGTGGTGGTCCGGTATTGTTTGAGCCCGGCCACAAAATTGTTCTGGACCGGGGCCCAGTTCCCCTCGGCACGAAGGGAGCCGAGTGCATCGAGGAAACCCACCATGGCGAGGCGATCCAGCACCGCCTCGACATCTCCGTCGATGCCACGGACGAAGTTCTGGAACGCTTCAACGCTGGGAACGCCGGGCTTCGAAAGCTGATAGATCGCGCCGTGCAGGCGAACGGTTTCGAGAAGTTCTTCCGCGTCGGACACGCCCGCCAGAAGGCGCGCGTCGGAGCGGATCATCTCGGTGGATCTTTCCTCATGGCCCGGATAGCTGGCGCGGACGCCGGGCCGGGTGGTCTTGAATTGCGGCTCCATGACGCGTTTCGAGACGTCATGAATCAGAATGAAACGTTCCAGGAAAGCGCGGTTGGCCGGGTCCTTCAACTTCCCCCGGATCGACGCCGGAATCTCAGGGTACTTGTCCGGGTTGTTCAGGACGTCCAGCATTTCCTGGAGATGGTCGGTCAAGCTGATCTTCGAGTTCGCGTCAAATTGATGATTGGGCACATTCCAGCGGTCCTGATATTCCGCGGGAAGCTGTTCACGAACGAGGTCCATCACGGTTCTCGTGGTTCGTGCCGCGACGGCCAATGCCTCAAACACCTCGTTCGCCCTCCGAACCTGAGCGGAGAGATTCCCCTTCGGATGGTCCGTGCCGTAGGTGTCCAGAAACGCCGTGGCGATCAGAGCCCGGAAGACGGCATCCCGGTCTTCCGCCGGGTCGATCTTTCTCATGAAAATCTTGATCGCGTCCGGCGTCATCTCCGTCAGCATGAAATCCTGGAACTGGCCATGCAGGCGGATCACTTCGGCGAGCAGGCCGCGATCCGCGACATCGAGAAGATCGTTCCGCCGCACCTCGAGGGAGGACTGCTCTTCGTGGCCGGGATAATAGGCGCGGGTCTGCCCATCGACGGTCCAGAACTCCGCCGGCAGGTATCGCTTCGCTACATCGTGAAGCAGGATAAATTCTTCGAGAAATCGCCTCTTCCCCGGGTTTGTCAGGAACTGGAGGACTGACGGCGGAATGTTGGACCGCGCCCCGGGATAATTGAGAACGTTCAGCATGTTCTGAAGATGATCGCTGAGAACGTATTTTTTCTGTTCGTCGTACTGGTGGTTGGGGACGGACCATCCATTCCTGAAGTCGGCCGGCAGGCGGCGCTGTACCAGTTCCAAAAAGGTTTCTTCCACCGGCGGCGTCCAGACTTCTTTCGATTCCGTGCGGCCGAAGTCGCGGTCCTGTCCAATCACGACATCCGGGTCGGGAAGACGATTTTTCGGATATCGCTTCTCCACCTTCTGTGCGGTCAGGATGAGGCGCGCCTCCGCCGGCTCGACGGAGGTCAGTGCGACCGGGACGGTCCATTCCTTGTCTTCGAGCGGATAGGTGCGAAGGCGGTGAATTTCCCCGGTCATGAAGCGAACCGCCGCATAGAGCTGCGCATCGGTCAGTTTCTTCATGTCGACCCGGAACGGCGGGAAACTGGTGGTCGGGATATTGAGGCCCGATTGTTTCAGGTAGGTGGCGAGCGCCGATCTCAATTGGAAAAGCGGATTATGAATGAGGAGGATGGAGGTGGGCGCGAGATGCAGCGTCTTCAGCGTTTCCCTCGTGAACACCACGTTCTGTCCCGAATTCTCAGAATTTACCTCGAGAATCATCGCGGTGCGGGCGGTTGCTTCCAGTCGCGGATCGATTTCCCGGATCCTTTTCAGGAAAGCTGTGCTGAGTCCGTCTGCTTCCGAGCGGTTCGCGATTCTCCAGACCGGCGGCGTGGCCCTGCCCTTCCCGCCGGCGAAAATGATTTTCAGTTTCGGATTTCGTTTGAGTCCTTCGACAAAGAGGTCCGCCGCGCTCTCGCCCAGAATCTCGTTTCCGAGTCCGAACACCATCATGAAGTCGGGATTGGCGACGAACGGATCCGTGACCGGTTCGCGGTCGTGTCCGGGCAGGGTGAGCGACCGGTCTCCCAGGAAATCGGCAAGGCCTTGACCATCTGCGACGAAGCTTTCCCGCTCTTCTTTCGTGAGTCGAAATGATTCCCCCAAGTTCGCCCGGATGTTCACGGCGAGGTGGAACACCGCGAGAACGAAGAGAACGATCTGCGCCGACGGATCGGCGAGTCCGACCGAGAACACGTAGAGCGCGGCGGCGAAAGTGAGCGCGGTGATCAGAAGGATGTTGCGATCCAGCGCCACTCCGGATTCTTTTTGGATCCAGGATCGAATTACCAGGTGCGGCACGTAGAACACGGCGGCGGCGACGAGCGCGGAAAGGATCGCGGGTGTTCCGACGGGCAACAGGGATGCGATTCCGATCGCGAAGCTCAGCTCGACGATCCACGCCAGTCCGACCGCGTACCAGCGGTTCGTGAACCATGTACCGCCGGCGCTTTTCTTGACGGCCTTCCCCCTGTAAATTTTTTCGAACAGGAACGAGTCCCGGTTCGCCGTCAGGACGACGGGCGCGTTTCCGATTTTTTCCTTCCACGCAGTGCGTCCCGGCTCGAAACGGAAGAAATGGGTTGTGGCGGTTTCGGAACCGAGGTTCGCTTCGCGCAATGCAACCCAGACCAGCCGTTCGCGGTCCAAGGGCGCGACGCCGCGCAGCGAAACATCCTCGCTGTCGATCACCGACTGGAGACCCCATGTTTTCGTCCCCCACTGAACGGCGAGAGGGCGGCCGCTCCCGCGGTTCCAGTAAAAGCCGCCGGTCGGAATCATGTTCGCGTTCTCGTCGGAGACGAGGTGGCCGTACGCGTAGAAGCGGCACCGGTCGCCTGCCGTGGGAAACGCGGTCGCGACGGCGCCGTTCGCGTCCGTCACGATGATGAGGCGCCGCACGCCGTAGCGAGCGGCATCCTCGGCCGGCGGGTAGTAGATCAGCTCGTTGCGGCCCGAGAGCGGGTTCGCCTCCTGAATGCTGCCGCCGTTCTCCAGCGCGTCGCGCAGAAGCGCCAGCAATCCGGTCGAATCGAGATCCGCCGGGAACAGGGACACGTGGCCTTCCATCGAGGCGTTCTGGGCGATCTCTCGATGGCGAGACTCGATGTGACCGAACGCCGCCGCGTCGAGGCGCATATCGAAGCCGCTCTCGCGGTTGGTCACCTGGATCAGCGTGGTACCGCGCTCGCCCGTGAGATCGGGACGCGGCCAGTCGGCGAGCTGGTCTTCGCGCCGCAGGATGACCGTTCGCAGCGACGTGCGTCCCGCCAGGTCGAGCGCTTGTCTCAAATGTCCGCGGGCGAGTTGACGGTCGTCCTGAACGATCGCCAGCTCGGCCGCCTCCAGATACAGGCGTGCCGCTTCCTGGCGAACCTCGGGGTTCCCCAGGACGGAATCCGGAAGCGTACCTAGGAAATGGATCGCTTCCTCCGGCAGGCCCTGGAAACGCGCGGTGTGCAGCACCGACGAGAGCGACCGGTAGCGCTGGCCGCTTTCGAAGCGCCGGAGGTTCCCCGCAAACGCGTCACGCTGGTCGGTGAATGACGGCCGCGGCCTCTGGCGCGCCAATGGCGCCACGCGGGCGCGACCGAAGACGCGCGTGACATTGGAAACCACGTTGTAGAGAAAGTGGGTGACGGCGCTGGCGGTGTAGGCCGGAGAAGCGAGCGTCCCGAAAAGAATCCGCCCCCAGACTGCCATGCGCTTGCCGTACTCGGCTTCGTAAATCAATCGTCCCGACAGGATCGACACGAGGGCCAGCGCGACGCCCGCGGCCACCGGCGCGGTAAAACCGAGCACCGTCGCTAGGCCGTGCCCGGCGGCGATCGGCACGAGAACCATCCCGATCACGATGGCGAGCGTGCCCAGGGCCCGCGACAGGAAGGACCAGGGACTGCTGAACGAATGAAGGGCGAGGAATCCAATCGGCTCGAACGTGTCCGTTGCCTCGTACCAGGGCGCGATGAACATCTCGACGAACCAGGCCGGGTAGGCGGACCAGTCCCGATAGGTGTCCTCGGTCGTCAATGAGGTGGATCCCCTCGACTCCAGTTGAACGACGAGCGGGTTGTCGTTGAACCAGGCGTCGTCGGCGTTGACGTATTTCTTCCGTTCCTGAAGGGAGGCGGCGAGAATTTCTCTCGCCATTGCTGAAAAACGCTGGATGCCGGCGGCGAAAAGGAGGAGAGCGGTTTGCTGGCGCGACAGACGAACAGAGGGATCTACCGCGATCGAGGCCCGGAAGCGCTTTACCTGTTCGGAGTTTTTCGCAAATGTCGAAGCGACGATTTTTTCGATCGCGGAGCGGTTCTGCACGACGAGGACCCATTGCGCGCGATAGGCCCGTTCATACGTCACAGCCAGGGCGGTGAACCCTTCCGCCGTGTCGCTGCCGTCCAGCGCGAGCAACGTGCCGATCTCAGACGCGCCGTACTTGACGATGTAGTCGAGCAGGTTTCTGTCGGTTTCGTTGAAGAGATATTCGTGGTCGACCGAAACGATCGCGGCGGGATCGTCTTTCAACAGGCGTTCGGCGTCGACGATGAAATTCGCGGGGTTCTTGTCGAACATGAAAGGAACAGCGGGGCGATCGGCGCTGACCAGCGCGTCGCTGAGAGCGGCCCAGCGGGCCATGCCCTCGATGAACGCGTCGGCGTGAGCGGCGTACGCCGGACGCAGCCGTTTGTCGGTTCCCTTGCCCTGGACGACCGCGTTGAGCGGCACGCCGTCGATTTCCTTCATGAGCACGAAGCCGCCCAGGCCCGGGTCCATGTCCTCCGGGAAATAACGGACGAACGTCGACGGAAGCGAAACGGCCGCGGCCGCGCCGAAGAATACCGGCTCATATTGGCTGCGCAAGGCAATGACGTTCCGGCCGGGGGCGTCCCGGAGATAGGTCTTCAGATATACAGTGAGAGGACGGCCGTCGCGGAGGAGCGACAGGCGGTAGACGGGCCCCTTGTTCGGATGTCCGCGGCCGGAGCTCGCATCGACGACGTTGGTGATCGTCAGCGCGATGTCCGCCGCTTTCGAGCTCAGCGGGTCCTGCGCGGCGAAAAATTCGCGAAGCGCGGCCTGGCGGGACGGCGTCAGAATCTTCGCTCGGAAAAGCTTCAACCGGATGTCCGTCGGCAGGTTGTTCACAAAGTCGCGATGGTAGGTCGAGAACGGCCGCAGCCATCTTGTCCGCCATTCCTCGAAAGGAAACCTAAGACTCTGCGCCCAGTCCATCTCGATCGGATGGGGCGACAACGCAATGTTGAGAATATCGGGATCGGCGAGGTCCCGGAGGAGGGCGTCACGGTCGTCCCGAAGGCTCTCCCGATGGTCGAAGATAAACCTGTCCGCGTAGATGCGAAGGGTGGCGATCTCCCCGTCGGTCAGGCCCAGTGCCCGCATTTTCGCCCGAACACGCTCCGCCTTCTCTTTCGCTGTCCGCAGTTCCGACTCCACCATCGAGCGTGTCTCCGCGTTGAGCGCCGCGCCGACGTATTCCAGAAATACTTCCAGGATCGGCACCGCTGCTACCGGGACAGAGGTCGGCAGATAAAGCGTGTGGCGGATCGAGCCGGTCATTCGGTGCTGGTGCGGGAAGTAATAGGGTTTTCCGTCCCGGGGCGCGAAGACAGGGAAGTGGTCCAATTCGGTCATGGGAAGAATCGAGAACGTATGCCACTCGCCGTTTCTTCCCATTATCAGTTCACGGACGAAGGCCAGCACGTCGCGGAGAGAGTCGCCATCCCGCGGCGCTTTGACATTGACCCTTCGTGCGTGCGCGAGCACTTTCGGCCAATCCGGAGCCGAGGTGTCGATCACCAGCGGTGCCCAGCGCGCCTTGCCCAGAATGCGCGTCACGTTGGAGGCCAGGTTGTAGAGGAAGTGGGTGATGCCGCTCCCGAGATAACTCGGCGACGCCAGCGCAAGCAGGACCGTGTCGATGGGATCCGTCGCGTCGGGCGCCATTCCCGTCCGCGATTCGACCCGGCCGTCAGCTCTCCGGATGAGAGCCAATGCGCTCCGGCGGTGCATGACCCCAAACTCGGTCGAATTCCTGATAGCGCCGGCGATGACGGAGACGGCGGCCAGCGCGAGTCCATAGATCTGCGGTTGAGAGACGCCCAGCATCGCCGCGAGCGCATAGCCGATGATCAACGGCGCGGTGACCATGCCGAGCAGGATAAAGATGACGCCGAAGTCCCGCGTCGTAGCGGCCCAGAGCGACGCGTCGTGGTGAGCGTCTCGGAACCGCGCGGGGCGAAATGTTTCGGACGCCTCCGCCCAGGGTGCGATGAAAATCTCGACGAACCATTTCGGATAAGCGGCCCAATCCCGGTAGGTGTCCTCCGTCGTCAGCGAAGAGGTCTGTTCCGACGGCGCCAGCGCTCCGGTGATGAGCCAGTGTTTGTGGAACCACGCGTCCTCGGGTGTGATCAACGCCGTTCGTTCGCCGAACGTCGTTCCGAGCATCTCGGTCGCCATCTCCACGAAGCGCGGCGCGTTGGCCGCGAAAAGGAGTAGCGCAGTCTGCTGGCGGGAGAGCCGGACCGCCGGGTCGACGTTCATCGACGCGCGGAAGCGAGCCAGCTGTTCCGATTCGGGCCCGAACGTCGCGGCGATGATTTTTTCGACGTCGACCTGCCGCCGGCGGATGTTCTCCCACTCCGCCCGGTAGGCCGCTTCGTATTTTGCCGCGTTCTCCCTGAAACCCGCGGTCGTGTTGCTCCCGGACATGGCGAGAATCATTCCCATCTCCGAGGCGCCGTACCGCGCGATGTAGTCCAGAAGGTTCGTATCCGATGCGTTGAAAAGATACTCGTGATCGACGGAGGTGACCGCCGCCGGATCATTCCGCTGCAACGCCTCCAACCGGACGAGAAAATTGGTGGGGTTCTGAGGAAAAACGAAGGGCACCGCCGGGCGGTCGGCGCTGATGAGCGCGTCGCTCAGGGCCGCCCACCGCGCGAGACCCGCGACGAGCGCCTCCGCGTGGTTAGACGCTTCGGGCGTCAGGCCCTGGTCGCGGCTGTCCTTCGCGATGATTCGGTTCAGCGGCACGCCAGGAATCTCGTCCATCAGAATGAATCCACCCAGCTTCGGATCCGCGGTCTCCGCATGGAAGCGAACGAACGTGGACGGAAGCCCCACGGCGCGCGCGGCGTCGAAGAAAAGCGGCTCATAGCGGCTGCGTTCGGAAAGCGTGCTCTGGCCGAGCGCGTCTTTCAGATAGGTTTTCAGGTAAACGCGGACCGTCTGGTTGCCCGCGCGCAGCTCGATCCGGTAAACCGGCCCCTTGGTGGGATGGCCGCGTCCGGAGCTGGCATCGGTGACGTCGATGATCTCGAAACCCTTTGAAAGGTCGACAGCCGGGACTCCGGCGCGCGGAGCGGAAAGGAAGTCCCGAAGCGCGGCGGAGCGGTCGGCCGTCAGGAATTTGGGAGTGAACAGCTTCAGGCGGAGGTCCAGGGGCAGGTTGTTCAGGAAATCCCGATGGTAGACGGAGAATGGCCGCAGGTTTTCCTTCCGCCAGGTTTCCATGGTCAGGCGAAGCCGCTGCGCCCAGTCCAGTTCGATGGCTTCGGGCGCGAGCGTGAAGGCGATGACGTTCGGGTCGGCCAGATCGCGGAGAAGCGCGTCGCGATCCCGCAGGATCGTGTCGTGGTTGCGAGTTATGAATTCATTGGCGTAGGTCTTGAGGTCGCTGATTTCCTGCTCGGCAAGTCCGAGCCCGCGCAAACGCTCGTCGACCCGGTTCGCCTTATCGACCGCCTTCGTCAGTTCCGCCCTGCCGGCCTCGAGCGTTTCCGTGTCCAGAATCCACGTCGTGAAATCCAGCCACGTGGTCAGGAGCGCCACCGCGGTCGCCTCGAAGGTGGGCGGAAGCCACAGGAAATGGCGGATGGTATAGGAAAGCTTGTGTTCGCGGTGGTAGTAGAAAGGCTTCCCGTCGCGAGGCGAGAAGACGGGGAACTGCTCGACCGCCGAATTCACGATGCCGAACGTATGCCAGCGGAATTTTCCATCCACGACCTGCTCGCAGATGAAGGCGACGACGTCCCGGAGAGAGTCGCCGTCCCGGGGCGCGCGGTTGACATTCACCTGTGCCTTGGTGGAGTTGCCCGGCGTCGGCCAGAACCGCTTTTTCGGGTTGTAGGGAACCGACCGGACCACGACGCGGTCGTTCTCCACGACGACTTCCATCATCATCGGACCCGTCTCGGACGCCGGACGGTTGGAGGGCTCGAGCGTGATCATATGCGGGGACGGTTTGGCGAAGGTGACCATGGCCAGGTCGCCGGCCACGGTGATGCCCGCTTCGTTGGTGGCCTCCTGGGCTGCAGGATCGCCAATCAGGATCTGTCCGCGACGAACCGGCAGGTTCGCCGCGTTGCCGTCCAGGCGGACGGCGTCACGCACGGCGTGCACGGCGCGGAGCTCGGGAAGCAATTGTTTCACGTCAGCGCCGGTCCGAATTTCTTTCGAAATTGGCTTCAAGGCCAACGTGTTCGCCAGTGTAATTGAGGGCGAATCGAAGATTTCGGACAGAGGCGTCCGGCCGCGCGTGAAGACCGACAGGTAGTCTTCGGAGTCGGCGGCGCCCGGATTCTTCAGCTTAGGCGTCAGCACGACGACCGCGACGCCTTTCTCCACCAGGCGGCGGCAAAGGCCCTCTTTGTGGAATCCACCCGCCACCAGGACGGCCGTCCGGTTCTTTCCGGTCGGAAGGCGGCTCAATAGCCGGTCCGCGATCGCGGCGTTGCGTGACTCTGCCGCCGCGTAGAAGGCCTCAAACGGCGCGAGGGCCGGGTTGCCGGTCCGCGTTGCTTTGTAGGCGGCCCACTCCGGCGTGGTCAGGGACAGAGACACCAGTTTCTCGGTCAGCAGCGCCCGGCGGCGCTCGGTGACGAGTCGGCGCTGTTCATCGGTACGGCAGAGTGCGGACCAGATCCAGTTCTGCGCTTGATCGGCCTCGGCCAGGATGCGTTCGGGCCGGAGGCCGTCGGCCGCGGCGACGTAGGCGAGATAGGAACGAAAATTGGGATAGGAAGTCAGCGTTGCGTTGGCGTCGCGCGCGTCCTCTTCCAGGAGGCGGCAGAACGCGGCGTGAGAAAGCGTGCCCGCGCGGACCGCGATGCCCGCTGACATGAGCGTCTCCAGCTTTTCCTTCGAGAGAACCGAGCAGATCCGGGACAGAAGTTCGCCGCGCTCTCTCTCCGCTGCCGCGGCGTTCAGCGACTTCTCTAGCGTCAGGGCGTTCAAGAAACGCGCGAGCTCGGGATAATCCGCCGCCACGTACTGAGGGAGGCGCGAGACGCTGGAGAGAAAGTCGGGCAGGGATCGGCGCCGGGCGGCGTAATCGTCGGACAGGCGGGCGAAGGCGCGCATTTCCGGCGTGAACGCGGCCTCGGCTGCCACCTCGATGCGCCGGCGATCCTCCTTGGCCGCCGCGCCCAGGGCGTTCCGTTGCGGCCAGGCGGCGCGCACGGCGGCGACGTTCGCGAGATAAAGGGATTTGTCTTCAAGGCCGAAGAGCAGCAATGGCGACGCGCTGGTCAGCGCCGCGTATTCCGGGCCGGCGATCTCACCCCCGTTCAGCAGGAACGTGGCCGCAAACCGGTTGTCGGCGGCGCGCGGGCCGCGGAAAGGCGTGGCGTCGATGTCCCCGTCCGCGCCTTCCACGCCGATCACCGTGTCGGCGCGCCAGTCGTGCACGCGGCCCAGCGCGGCGGCGAGATTGCGCTGCGCGTCGGCCAACCCGTGAATGTCCTGAAGGAAAAGAACGACCGGCATGGGCCCAGTCTTTTTCGGCACGAGAATTTCCTGAACGGTTGCGGCGGCGCCGATCGCGGCGGTCGCGCCCGCGATCGTGTCAACGGTGGCAGGTGGCAGGCCCGCTAAATTCGGAATCGAAAGCGCGCTCTGATTGAAACTGAAATTCTTGAGAGGTGGCGTGGCGGCGTCCGGCAGGCGCGCGAGAGTCGTCGCCGTCGCGCGGGTCGTCTGACGGCGGGATTCCCACAGGCTCGTTTCCGGAACGTGGGCGAAGAGGACCTGCGTGGAAAGAAGCACAACGGACAGGGCGCCCGCAAGAGCGCGCTGTCCGTTTTTCATGAGGAATCGAATGGCCTGAGCGGGCGTGATCTTCACCACGCCAAATATGACCTGAGGGCTATTAACCGCGCATTAACGCAACGTAACCGTTTGGTAACGCCACCAACGGCGATTCGACGCGATTTCTAGAGGCCAACTCGCTTGAACAGCGTTCCCACATGCCGGAGGTGGCTCGACGTGTCGAAACACGCCGCCAAAACCTTCGGGTTGAGCCGCTTTTTGATGTCGGCGTCCTTCTCGATCAGCGGGCGGAACGGCTTGCCGTTCAACCAGGCGTCGAGCGCGTTTTTCTGGACCATGCCGTAGGCGACCTGGCGGTCGAGACCCGTCTTCACGAGGGCCAGCATGATTTTTTCCGAGGCCAGGAAGCCCTCGGTTTTCTGGAGATTGGACAGCATCCGCTGCGGATAGACCTGCAGGTCGCGCAGGATTCCGTTCAGCCTGTGGAGCGCGTAGTCGATCAGCGTGGTCGTGTCCGGAAGGATGACGCGCTCAACCGATGAGTGAGAGATGTCCCGCTCGTGCCAGAGAGCGATGTTCTCGATGGCCGCCATCGCATTGCCGCGGGCGAGACGGGCCAGACCGCAGATGTTCTCGCAACCGATCGGGTTGCGTTTGTGCGGCATGGCGCTGGATCCCTTCTGGCCTTTCGTGAACGGCTCTTCGGCCTCGAGAACTTCCGTGCGCTGAAGATGGCGGATCTCGGTGGCGATGCGTTCCATCATGCCGGCGATAATCGCGAGGGTCGTCAGGAAATGGGCGTGGCGGTCGCGAGGAATAACCTGTGTCGCGATCGGCTCTGGCTTAAGGCCCAGCTTTCCGCAGACGTAGGCTTCGACGTCGGGGTTGTTGTGAGCGAACGTCCCGACGGCGCCGGAGAGTTTTCCATAGGCGATGTCGGCGCGCGCGGCTTTCAGACGTTCGCGGTTGCGCATGGCTTCGGACAGCCAGCCGGCGGCCTTCAGGCCGAATGTGATGGGCTCGGCGTGAACGCCGTGCGAGCGGCCGACCATCGTCGTGTCCTTGTGCTTCTTGGCCAACGCGCGAAGCGTGACGATCAGTTCTTCGAGGTCCGCCTGCAGGATTTCTCCCGCTTCCTTGATCTGGATCGCGAGCGCCGTGTCCACGACGTCGGACGAGGTGAGGCCCATGTGCAGGTAGCGCGCGTCCGGGCCGATGGCTTCTTCCATCTGGGTCAGGAACGCGATGACGTCGTGCTTCACCGTCGCTTCAATTTCCAGAATGCGCGGAACGTCGATGAAAACTTTCTTGCGGATGTTGGCGATGGCCTTCTTCGGAACCTTTCCCGTGCGGGACAGGGCTTCGGCGGCGAGAACTTCGATCTCGAACCACGCCTGATAGCGGCGGTTGTCCGTCCAGATATCGGACATCGCCTTCCGGCTGTAACGAGGAATCATTCTTGAGCTCCCTTGGCCCCTGTGGGTTTTTTGATTCGGTCGAGGTCGATTTTTCCGGCGCAAACGTCGCGCACGACCTGGACATAAAGTTTGTGTTCTTCCGGATGAATCCGCTCCGCGAGTGATTCCGGCGTGTCGCCTGGATTGACGGTGACTTTCGCCTGGGCTATCACCGGTCCCTCGTCGTAAATCTCATTCACCATATGCACCGTGCAGCCCGATTCTTTTTCGTTCGCCGCGAGAACGGCCGCATGGACATGACGTCCGTACATTCCCTTGCCGCCGTATTTCGGCAGCAGCGCAGGATGGATGTTGAGAATGCGGTTCGGGAATGAGCGGGTGAGGCAGGGTTCAACCTTCAGAAGGTAGCCCGCGAGGCAGACGAGGTCGATGTTGTGCTCGTTCAGGGCCTTGGCCATCTTCGCGCAGAACAGGGTACGGCTGGCGAACTTTTCGGGTTCCATCACGATCACTTCAACGCCCTTTTCCCGGGCGCGCGTGATGGCGTAAGCGTGACGCTTGTTGGAAACAAGCAGCGGAATCTCGGCAGCGATCTCGCCGGACAGGCAGGCGTCGAGAAGGGCCTGGAAATTGGAGCCGTTGCCGCTTGCCAACACCGCGATGCGGCGCTTGTGCGGGTCGGTTGCGCGACGGCCGTCAGGCATACTGGACTTCGCCGTCGCCGCGCACGAGGGCGCCGATGACGATCGAGCCCTTCACACGGCGAAGCAGTTTGTCCGCGGCCGCGGGTGAAGCGACCGCCACGAGGCCCACGCCGTTGTTGAATGTGCGCAGCATCTCGAGGTCAGACAAACGCCCGCGCTTTTTCAGCTCGGTGAAGATGGGCGGCGTCTTCCAGGATCCCACTTCGATGCGGGCGGAAAGATTCTTCGGCAGCACGCGCGGCACGTTGTCGGTGAATCCGCCGCCGGTGATGTGCACCAGGCCGCGGATGTTCGGCGCGGTCTTGTTTATTTCCGCCAGGAGCGGAAGCATCAGGCGGACATAAAGACGCGTGGGCGCCAGCAGCTGGTTGCCGAACTTTTTCCACTCGCTGCGCGGAATCAGTTTTCGGACCAGGGAGTAGCCGTTCGAGTGGAGCCCCGACGAGGGAATGCCGATGAGGATGTCTCCGGCTTTCACGTTGTCCTTCGGCTTCAGCATCAATTTCTTCTCGACGACGCCGGTCGCGAAACCGGCCAGATCGTATTCGCCCGGTTTGTAGAAGCCCGGCATCTCGGCGGTTTCTCCGCCGATCAGTTCGCAGTCGGATTCCTTGCAGGCCTTCACGATGCCGCGAACGACATCCTCAGCCACGCCGACATCGAGTTTTCCGCAGGCGAAATAGTCGAGGAAGAACAGCGGCCTGGCGCCCGAGCAGATGAGATCGTTCACGTTCATGCCGACCAGGTCAAAGCCGATCGTGTCGTGGCAGTCCAAAGCCTGAGCGATGGCGAGCTTGGTGCCGACGCCGTCGGTGCAGCCGATCAGGATGGGTTCCTTGTAGCCTTTGGGAAGCGCCATTCCGTCGGAAAACCCGCCGATGCGCGGCGCCATTTTCTTGATGCGCTCCACCAGTTCGTTACCGGCGTCGATGTCCACTCCCGCTTTCTTGTACGTGATCATTCGGTCGCAGTCCTTTAGATTTTTCGGGATCCGGGTTTCACCACGGGAAGACCGCGGCTGCAAAGCGCGCAATCTCCGGGCGTCCACGACCGGACTTCCATGTTGAGCAGCGAGTGGACCGGCGCCTTCCACTTCATGAATTTTTCGGCGGCGGTTCCGCCGCGGTTGACGATGGAGCCGATGCCGACGAGTTCCCCGCCGGACGTCTCCACGAGGGAAATCACTTCATTGGTGGAGAGGCCTGTCGTGATCACATCTTCGATCACGATGACTTTCTCCCCCTTCTCGAGCGTGAATCCCCTTCTCAGAACGGGTTTCCCGTTCTCGTCTTTCTCGGAGAAGATGGCGCGCGTCTTTTTGGCGCGGGCCACTTCATGGCCGATGATGAGTCCGCCCACAGCGGGCGATAGAACGGTGTTCGCCGTCATGTTCAGGACGGAGGCGATGCGCCGGCCCAGGTCCTCGGCGACGGCCGGGTCCTGGAGGAGCAGCGCGCACTGGAGATAGCGGTCGCTGTGGAGCCCGGACGACAGCGTGAAGTGTCCTTCCAGGAGCGCCTTGCGGGCCAGAAAGAGGTCGAGCAGTTCGTTGGTGGTGGCGGTCATCGGTCGGCCCCTTTCTTCCAGTCGGTCAGAATGGAAGCGGCAAGTTTCGCCGGATCCCTGGCTTCCAGAATCGGGCGGCCGACGACAATGAACGAGGCGCCGGCCTGCCGCGCGTGAGCCGGTGTGGCCACGCGCTTTTGATCGCCCACCGCATTGTCGGGCATGCGAATGCCGGGGGTGACGATGGTAAAATTTTTCCCGACGAGTTTGCGGAGGGCGGCCGTTTCTCCCACCGATGCGACGATGCCGTCGATGGCGGCGCGCTTGGCGAGGTTCGCGAGGCGCTCGACCTGATCCGCAGGATCGCGGTCGAAGCCGATCTGCGTCAGATCCGGGCCGGAAAGGCTCGTCAAAACGGTCACGCCCCATACCTGAGCCCGGCCCCTCACTGCTGCCACTTCTTTCAGCGCGGCCTCGCCCGCCGACGTGTGGACGGTGGCGCTATGAATACCGAGCTTGGAGGCCTCACGGACGCTGCGGGCCATGGTGGACGGGATGTCGTGAAATTTCAGGTCGAGGAAGATTTTCTTCCCGGCGGCACGGATCTTCTTGAAGATGGAGGGGCCGTAACGCAGCACGTGGCCGGGGCCGATCTTGTAGAGGTCGCACGAGGCGCGGGTCGCTTTCACAAGCGACAGGGCTTCTTTGTCCGTTTCGACGTCCAGTGCAATGATGAGTGGTTTCATGGAGAAGTGCCTAAATTAGAAAATTATCAGTCCGCCGTCCCCACGGCGTCCTTGATGCTCTTGAACCCGTCGCGGTCCATGAGGCGGATGAGTCCGGTGTTGATGCTGGCCAGCATGCCGGGGCCCCGGTAAATCCAACCGGTGTAGACCTGAACCAGGGACGCGCCCAGGCGAATCTTCTCGTAGGCGTCTTCGGCCGTGAAAACGCCGCCAACGCCGATGATCGGGACCACGCCTCGGGTGACCTGCCGGAGCTTCCGGATGACGTCGTTGGACCGGGTCCGAAGCGGCCGGCCGCTCAGGCCCCCCTGCTGTTGCGGGCCTGACAAGGAACTGTGGTCGATGGTCGTGTTGGTGGCCACGATGCCGCAACCGACGTCCACGCAGAGGTGTCCGATATCTTCAAGTAAATCCGTAGGGTTGTCTGGAGAAACCTTTACAAACAAAGGCTTAGGTGGGTGACCTAAAGCTTCCGCCCGCGTGCGGACGACCTCGGCGGCCCCCCTCAGGATCTTCTCCAGCGGTTCACTCTGCTGAAGCTGGCGGAGGTTGGGCGTGTTGGGCGAGCTGATGTTCAGGACGAGGTAATCGGCCGCGTCATGGACATGCCGGAGGGCCATCAAATAGTCGTCGAGCGCCTCTTCGATCGGAGTTTCCCGGCCCTTGCCGACATTGGCTCCCACGGGCACGCGAACCGCGGGCGACCGGGCTGCCAGGCGTTCGGCCGCGATCTTGACGCCCGGGTTGTTGAACCCCATCCGGTTGACGAGGGCCTGTTCGGCTTTATAGCGAAACATCCGGGGGCGCTTTTGTCCCTCCTGGGGAAGGGGCGTGAAGGTGCCGATTTCAATGAATCCAAACCCCAGCGAGGGCAGAATGTCGAGAAGTTCGGCGTTTTTGTCGAACCCCGCGGCCAGCCCGACGGGGTTGGGACAGGTCAACGAGCGTATGGATACTTCGAGGCGAGGATCACGAACCACGAACCGGGACGCCAGAAGCTCCGGGATTCCGGGCATACGGGACGCCGACACCAGAAGCTGCGTGGCGATTTCGTGCGCGGTCTCCGCGTCAAGCGAGAAGAGCAACGGCTGGGCGGCGTTGCGGTAAAAGGCGTCGATGAGGGTCAGGCGAAGGCTCCTGGGACGTTCAGCGCCGCTCGGCGGCGGGCGTCGGGACACCGGGGCGCGAGAAGGCGGTGTTCCCACCGACGAGCGTCCGTTCCACGACGCCAAAGAGCTGCCAGCCCAGGAAGGGCGAGTTCTGGCTCTTGCTGACGAAGTGCGTGAAGGTCTGTTTCGCGTCCGGATCGAAGATCACGATGTCCGCGTTGGCACCAGGTGCCAGTGATCCGGCAGGCAGATTGAAGATGCGGGCTGGCGCGTCGGAGAAGCAGCGGATGAGGTCGGTCAGCGACAGGAGATTGTTCCGAACGAGTTCGGTCACAAGAAGCGGCAGCGCGGTCTCGAGGCCGATCAATCCGAACGGCGCATAAGCGAATTCCTGCGCCTTTTCGTTCTGCGTGTGCGGCGCGTGATCGGTGGCGATGCAATCGATGGTTCCGTCGCGCAGGCCTTCGCGGAGCGCGTCGACGTCGGCGCGCGTGCGGAGCGGCGGGTTCACCTTGGCGTTCGCCATGTACTCGGCGACGGCGTCCTCGGTGAGAACAAGATGATGGGGAGTGACGTCGGCGGTGACCCGAACGCCGCGCTTTTTCGCCTCGCGAACGGCCTGGATGGATTCCTTCGTCGACATGTGGGTGAGATGGAGGCGGCCGCCGGTGAGTTCGGCGAGCGCGATGTCCCGCATGGCCATGATGTACTCGGCTTGCCGCGGGATGCCCTTCAAGCCGAGACGCGTCGCGACCGCGCCTTCGTTCATGACGCCGCCGGAAAAAAGGGCCGCGTCTTCACAATGTTCCATGACGGGGATGTCGAAAGTCTTGGTGTATTCGAGCGCGCGGCGCAGAAGCTGCGAGTTCTGGACGCCGTTGCCGTCGTCCGTGATGGCGACGCAGCCGACGCGGACCATCGCGCCGATTTCGGAAAGCTCCTGGCCTTCCCGCGCCTTGCTGATGGTACCGGTGGGATAAACGCGGACGGCGCCCATCTGGGCGGCGCGGCCGATCACAAATTGAATGTCCGACACGTTGTCCATCGGCGGCGTCGTGTTCGGCATCGAGACGACGCTTGTCACTCCACCGGCGGCGGCCGCCTTGGTTCCTGTGGCGATCGTTTCCTTCGCTTCTCCGCCGGGCTCACGCAGATGCACATGCACATCGACCAGTCCGGGCGCGACCACCTTGCCCGAGGCGTCGATGATCTCGGCGCCCGCCGCCGATCCGTTGGAACCGATGGATTTGATCTTGCCGTCTTCAATCAGGACGTCGACGATACGGTCGATGCCCTGACGCGGGTCGACCACGCGTCCACCGCGGATGAGGAGTTTCCCCTTGTGCGGAGCGGGCTGAACGGGTGGCTTCATGAGAGGGTCTCGCTTTCGGTTGGAATGTTGGTAGCGGCGGTGATCTGGGGATCGCCGGTCAGCCAATAGAGCACGGCCATGCGGACCGCGATGCCGTTCGTGACCTGTTCAAGGATCACGCTCTGGTGCGAGTCGGCCACTTCGGAAGTGATTTCCACACCGCGGTTCATCGGGCCGGGATGAAGAACGATGCAGTCGTGCTTGGCGAGCGCGAGGCGTGCGGCGTTCAAGCCGAACAGCTCCGCGTATTCGCGGACGGACGGCATCAGGTTCTCTTTCTGCCGCTCGAGCTGGATGCGCAGGACGTTGATTGCGTCGGCATCCTTGACGGCTTCATCGATGTGGCTCGTGATGGTGAGGTTGGGGCCGAAGATCTCACGAAGGCCCGGCGGAATCAGCGTCTCGGGACCGCACACGGTGACGTGCGCGCCCAGTTTGGTCAGCGCCCAGAGGTTCGAGCGCGCGACGCGCGAATGCGCGACGTCGCCCAGGATGGTGACCTTGAGACCCTCGATTTTCTTCTTCTTTTCGAGGATCGTGAAAATGTCGAGGAGTCCCTGCGTCGGATGCTCGTGCATCCCATCACCGGCGTTCACGATCCGGCTCTTCACCTCGCGCGCGATCAGATGGGGTGATCCGGACGCCGAGTGGCGGAGCACGATGAAGTCCGCCTTCATCGCTTCCAGCGTCTTCGCGGTGTCAATGAGGGATTCTCCCTTCGTCACCGAACTCGTCGCCGCGGAGATGTTCAGAACGTCCGCGGAGAGGCGCTTGGCGGCCAGCTCGAAGGAGCTGCGCGTGCGCGTGGAGGGTTCGAGGAAAACGAGGGCGACGGTGCGTCCGCGGAGCGCGGGCACTTTCTTCACGCTGCGCGTGAAGAGTTGTTTCATGGGCCGGGCCTGATCGAGAATCTGTTCGATCTGAATCTTGGTCAGATACTCGAGGCCGAGAAGGTGACTGACGCGCGGCGCTTCACTCTTCATGCCTTGGCCTCGCAAAGGACGATTTCTTCCTTCTGATCCGTTTCCGTGAGCCGGAGAATAACTGATTCGTTGCGTTTCGTCGTGATGGTCATCGCGGCAATGTCCGCGGCGATCGGAAGTTCGCGGTGTCCGCGGTCGATCAGAACGGCCAGCGTGATGCTGCGCGGCCGGCCGAAGTCCATGATTTCGTCGATGGCCGCGCGAATGGTGCGACCGGTGAAGAGCACATCGTCCACCAGAACGATCTTGCGGTCGTCGACATTGAAATCAAGCCGGGTGTCCCCTACAACTGCGTGCATTCCCGAGGTGCTGAGATCGTCGCGGTAAAGCGTGATGTCGATGGCGCCGACCGGAAAATCCGCGCCCGTGCGCTTCCGGATGGCGTCGGCAATGCGCTGCGCAATGGCGGCGCCGCGGGTATGAATCCCAACGATCGCGACATCCCCCGCGTTGAAATCGAATTTGGCCATGATCGCGTTCGCGAGCGTGTCGATGGCTTCCCGCACCTTCTCGGCGGGGATGGTCTGCCGGATTTTGAGATCGGCGCTGTTGCGTGACACTGTTTAAGCTCCCCCCACCATCGCGGGATGGCGACCCTTCATGCGCTGGATGCGCCGGAAAATGCGACGGTTGGCCAGTGCTTTCCCGGCGATATCCGAGCGGAAATGCGCTTTCTGGAACGAAATTCTTTTGACGCCCTGATAGGCCCGCACGACGGCCAGCTCCAGGGATTTTCCGAGGCCCGTGACGGTCAGCACGCGGCCGCCGGTGGTCAGCACTTCGTCATCCTTGGTTTTCGTACCCGCATGGAACACGATCACACGCCCGTCTCGCTCGGCCAGCTCAAGGCCCATGACCGGGTACCCGGTTTCAAACGGGCCCGGGTATCCGCCGGAGGCCATGACAACGGTACAGGCATATCCTTTGTGAAGCTCGAGTTTCTGATCGGAAAGGCGGCCTTCCGCGACCGCCTTGAAGAGCTGGTAAAGGTCGGACTTGGCCAGCGGCAAAACCACTTCCGCTTCCGGGTCGCCCAGGCGCACGTTGAATTCCAGGACCTTCGGACCGGTCTCGGTCAGCATAAGTCCGAAATAAATGATGCCTCGGTAGTCGAGACCTTCGGCCTGAACTCCGCGCACGAAATTCTGGATGACGTCGCGCTCCACCTGGATGCGCGTGTGATCGTCATAGAACGGGGTCGGGGCGTAAGCGCCCATGCCGCCGGTGTTCGGCCCTCTATCATCATCCAAAGCGCGCTTGTGGTCCTGCGACGCCGGGAATGGGAGGACGGTGCGCCCGTCGGTGAGGGCCATGATGCTGACTTCGGGCCCGGACAGGGTTTCTTCGAGCAGGATGCGCTCGCCCGCGGAGCCGAATCTCTTCTGCTCCATGGCTTCTTCGATCGCGGTGACGAGTTCTTCCTGGGTTTCGGCGACGACAACGCCTTTGCCGGCGGCGAGGCCGTCGGCTTTCATCACGCGGAATTTTTTCCCTTCCGGCGATTCGGCGAAACGCTTTGCGGCGGCGGCGCTGTCAAAAACGCGGAAGTCGGCGGTGGGCAGGCCGTACTTGGCCATGAAATTCTTCGCGTGGATCTTGCTCCCTTCCAGCTGCGCGGCCTTCTGACTGGCGCCCAGGACCAGGAAGCCTTTCGCGCGGAGCGCATCGGAGAGGCCCGCCACGAGTGGCGCTTCCGGTCCGATCACGGTGAGAGCGACCTTGTTTTCTTCTATGAAACGAATGACCGCGGCGTGGTCGTTCACATCCAGCGGGACGACGGATCCGACGGACGCCATGCCGGCGTTGCCGGGAGCGCAGAAAACGCTCGCCACGGATGGGCTGAGCCTCATCGCACGCACAAACGCGTGCTCGCGGCCGCCGGATCCGATGACGAGGACGTTTTCTTTCATTCGGTGGGAACCGTGTTGTCGGAGCGGACGCCCTTTTCGAGCTGAATCGGATACCGGCCGGTGAAGCAGGCGGTACAGAAATCCGCGGGTTCTCGGCGCGTGGCCGCCAGCATGCCGGCTTCGCTGAGGTAGGAGAGGCTGTTCACGCCAAGGTACGCGCGGACGCCTTCCAGAGAATGTTTTGCGGCGACGAGTTCCTTCTTCGTCGGGGTGTCGATGCCGTAGAAGCAGGGGCTGATGATGGGCGGTGACGAGATGCGCATGTGCACTTCTTTCACGCCCACGGCCTTCAGCATGCGGACGAGTTTGCGGCTGGTCGTGCCGCGGACGATGGAGTCGTCGATCAAAACGATCTTTTTCCCGACGAGTGCTTCGGCGACCGCGTTGTATTTTATTTTCGCGCCGAAGTCGCGGATGGACTGTTTCGGCTCGATGAAGGTGCGGCCGATGTAATGGCTGCGGATCAACCCCAGGTCGTAACGCACGCCGGACTGCTCCGCGTAGCCCATGGCGGCGACGGTGGCGGAGTCGGGAATCGGAATCACCATGTCGGTGCCGGGCGGCGGCGGGGCCTCACGCGCCAGCTGGCGGCCCATCTCGCGGCGGATCTCATAGACGTTGTGGCCGAAGATGCGGCTGTCGGGCCGCGAGAAATAGACGTATTCGAAAACGCACATGGCTTTCGTTTTCTGTTTTTCGATTGTGTAGGACTTGATGCCGTCGGCGGTGATGTCGACGAGTTCCCCCGGCTCGACGTCACGGACGTACTTGGCTCCGATCAGGTCGAACGCGCTCGTTTCGGACGCGACGACCCAGGTGCGGCCGATCTTGCCGATCGCGAGCGGGCGCACGCCGTACGGATCGCGGGCCGCGATGATGCCCTTCTTCGTGATGAACACGAAGCAATAGGCGCCGCGCACTTTGCGGAGCGCGTCCAGCAGCGCTTTGACGAACCCATGCTCTTTCGATCTGGCGAACAGATGGAGGACGACTTCCGTGTCGGAATTGGTCTGGAAAATGGCGCCCTGTTCTTCGAGTTTCTTGCGGAGCTCGATGGCGTTGGTCAGATTGCCGTTGTGCGCGACCGCGATGTTGCCGTTGCCCGTGTTGACCGTGATCGGCTGGCAATTGTTGACGGAGGAGTCGCCGGCCGTCGAGTAACGGACGTGGCCGATGGCGTGCCGTCCCTGAAGCGAATCGAGCGCGGGTTTGTCGAAAATGTCGGCCACGAGGCCCATCGAAACTTTGGAGTGGAGGCCGCTGCCGTCCGAAGAAACGATTCCCGCTGCTTCCTGGCCGCGGTGCTGAAGCGCGTAGAGCGAAAGATAGACGAGGCGCGACGCATCCGGATGGCCAAACACGCCGGAGACGCCACATTCTTCGTGCATCACGTCCAGAGGCGATTTCGTGCGAAGGAGGCCGGGATGCTGTACGGAATCGCAGGTCATTGATTGTTGTTTCCTTGGATGAGGGTTCGGGCGTAGCCGACGGCGCGTTCCCAGAAGTAGAAGCCATCGCCGTTGTCGCCATTTTTCATGACCGACGGCCAGTTGGGATGTTGATAGCGGGTAACAAAGCGTTCGGGGTGCGGCATCATGCCGATCACGTTGCCGCCGGGGTTGCAGATGCCGGCGATGTCGGCTTCAGATCCGTTGGGGTTGACCGGCGAGTAGCGAAGGAAGACCTGACGGTTCTTTTTCAACTGGGCCATGATCTTCGGATTGGCGGTAATGAACTTCCCCTCGCCGTGCGCGATGGGCAGGTCCAGCGTCGCCGGCATTCCATCCAGCCACGCCGCGGCCGATTTGTCGATGGCCATCTTCGTCCACTCGCATTGAAAGCGGCCGGAGTCGTTCTGCGCCAGCGTCACGGTCTGCTCTTCGTCCACGGGATCGAAACCCGGAAGAAGACCGGCCTTCACGAGAATCTGGAAACCATTGCAGATGCCGATGACGAGCTTTTTCGATTCGATGAATTTGGCCAGCTGGTCTTTCAGGCGCAGCCGCAGCTCATTGGCGAGAACCTTGCCGGCGGAGATGTCGTCACCGTAGGAGAATCCGCCGGGGAACACGAGAATCTGGAACGGATGAAGCCGGATGCGCCCGCTTAAGATCTGATTCACGTGCGTGAGGTGGCATTCGGCGCCCGCCACGGTGAGCGCATGGATCGTCTCCTGGTCACAGTTCGTGCCCGCGGCGCGGACAATCAGGGCCTGGGGCGCGTTCTTGTTTCCGTTTTTCAATCCAAACATGGTCACAGTCCCTTCAGCGAACCTTTCCAGAGATCTTTCAGCGCCGGGACCGGTTCACGGAATTTCAGAACGGAGTCGAACGTGATGCCGAACTCGTGTTTCTTTGACGTCTTGCCCACCAGCTCAACGAGCAGAAGTCCCATTGCCTGTTCGAACGCTTCCTTGTTCATGGGCGAGACTTCGACGAGAAGGCGGCTCGGCGTTTCTCCGAACAACTGAGTTGGAAGGTCGACGGTTTTCTTCTGGAGTTCCAGTTCGACGCCATAGAGTGAACCGAACGCCATCTCCGCGGCGGTCACGGCGAGACCGCCGTCCGAGATGTCGTGACAGGCCAGGATGAGACGGTGCTTCATCGCGCCCTGCAGCTTCTTATAGATGGTGCGGGATTCGCTGAGCCGGATTCCGGGCAGCTTGCCGCTGTGGTCTCCCCAGAGCGAAGCGGCCAGGGAGGCGCGCGTTTCGGCGCGGGTCTCGCCGACCAGGTATACGAGGTTGTCCGGCGCCTTGAAGCCCGGGGTGACGCAGGCGCGAACGTCGTCGATGACGCCGATCGCGGAAATGAGAAGGGTCGGCGGAATGGAATGCAACCGGCCGTCCGGCGCGCGCCAGGTGTTGTGGAAGCTGTCTTTTCCTGAGATGAACGGCAGGCCGTAGGCAACGGCCGCTTCGCGGGCGCCTTCGGCGGCGCGAACGAGGCCCGCCAGGTCATGCGCATTCTTCTGGTCGCCCCAGCAGAAATTGTCGAGGATGGCCGCCGTTTTCAGTCCCCCGCCCACCGCGATGAGGTTGCGGTACGCTTCGTCGACGGAAAACTTCGCCATCAGATACGGATCCCATTTGCCGAGCTCCGGGGTCATTCCGTTCGAGACGGCGACGCCCCGCCAGGAGGTCAGCTTCGGACGGAAGACGCACGCATCGGTGGGGCCGTCCTTGTCCGGACCCATGAACGGCTTCACCACGCTGCCGCCCTGGACTTCGTGATCATACTGCCGGACCACGGATTCCTTGCTGGCGACGATCGGGTGCGTCAAAAGGGCTTTCAGGGTTCCACCCGCGTCGTCACGAGCTATGCCGGCTTTCGCGACCGGCGCGTTCTCTTCGCGGTAGCGCTGGCGGTGCGTGTTGGTGTCCCATTTCGCTTCGAGGCGCAGCTTCGGCGCGCCGTCATGAAGGAACGCCATATCGAGATCGACGATGGTTTCGCCGTTGTGGCGAACGGTGAGGCGTTTGTCGTCGGTGAATTCGCCGAGAACAACGGCTTCCACGTTTTCCTGCTGGAAAAGTGTGCGGAGCGTCTGCCAGTTTTCCGGCGGAACCGCGAAGACCATGCGTTCCTGTGATTCTGAAATCCATATTTCCCACGGCTGAAGACCGGGGTATTTGAGCGGCGCCTTCTCGAGGTCGACGCGCACGCCCGTGTCTTTCCCCAGTTCGCCGATGGCGGATGAGAATCCGCCGGCGCCGCAGTCGGTGATGCCGCGGTAAAGTTTTTTCGTCCGCGCCTGGAGGAGGACGTCCATCGTCTTCTTCTCCATGATGGCGTGGCCGATCTGCACGACGCTGGACGTGATGCCTTTCTCGAGCGGCGCCGAGGAGAACGTCGCGCCATGCACGCCGTCGCGGCCTGTTCTGCCGCCCGCCGCGACCACGAGGTCGCCCGGCTTCACGTCTTTCTCGATGCAGTTGTTGGGGAGGAGGCACCGTACCGCAGAACACGAGCGGATTGCCCACGTAGCCGGGATCGAAATAGATGGCGCCGTTGGACGTGGGGATGCCCATGCGGTTGCCGTAGTCCCGCACGCCGCCCACAACGCCCTTCGCAATGCGTTTCGGGTGAAGCGCGCCTTCGGGCAGGGACGAGGCCGGCGTGTCGAGCGGGCCGAAGCAGAACACGTCCGTGTTCAGAACGGGCTTGCCGCCCAGGCCGCAGCCCAGGATGTCGCGGATCACGCCGCCGATGCCGGTGCCCGCGCCGCCGTAAGGCTCCAGCGCGGACGGATGATTGTGCGTCTCCACCTTGAAGCAGATGGCGTCGGTTTCATCGAACGCGATGACGCCGGCGTTGTCCTTGAACACGGACAGGCACCACGGCACGTTCAGCTCGGTGGTGGCGCGGAAAATCGTTTCCTTGATGAGGTTCTCGTAGTTGCGCGGCCCTGAGCGCGCGAGGGCGTCTTCGCCGTCCATCGCGACTTCGGAGTAGACGTAGGCGGCGCGAAACGTCTTGTGGTAGCAATGCTCGCTCCAGGTCTGGGCGATGGTTTCCAGGTCGCCCGGCGACGGATCCCGTCCCACGGTTTTGAAGTGACCCTGGATCGTCTTCATTTCCTCCAGCGTAAGGGACAGCATTCCCTCCTTGCTGATGCGCTCCAGGTCGCCGTCGGAGGCGTCCCGCAGCGGGATTGAGTTGGCGTTAGGCTTTTCGGACGTGGATATCATGGATCAATTCGTTGGCGAGCGATCTCTTCGCCAGGGACAGGATGGGCGCCTCATCGGCGGCCTTGGGAAAATAGTAGCGCTGGGCGGACGTCGCTTTGACGGGAACGGAAATGCCGAGGTCGCGAAGGCCCTTTTCCACGGTCTCGCCGACCGGGTCGGTTACGCCGGGCTTCGGCCACACGTCGAGCGTGATGCCGCTCTTGGCTTTTGGAACCTTCTTGGACTTGGACGGAAGATCGGACGTGACGACGGCGTTTTCAACGACGGGATCGACCAGCAGCGTGGCGGTCACGGAGTCGATCTGCGCCTGATCCAGATTTCCTTCCAGCTTGTAGAGTCGGCTCGTCTCGACGAGCGCGGTCTTCGGCGGTTCGCCGGTTTCAATCAGTTCGGATTTGACCTGATGCGCCAGCGGATCCAGCGCGTCGGTCTTCGGATGGATTTCGATGATGAAGGTCGCCATTAGAATTTTGTCCCGGTGATGCGCTCGAACGCCTCGATGTACTTGAGGCGCGTTTTCTGGACGATGTCGAGCGGGAGTGACGGCACGGGCGGCTTCTTCTCCCACTTGATGGATTCCAGATAGTCGCGGACGAATTGTTTGTCGAAAGAGTCCTGGCTGCGGCCCTTCGCGTACTTCGCCGTTTCCCAGAATCGCGAGGAATCCGGGGTGAGCACTTCATCAATCAGCATCGGCTGGCCGCCGATCACGCCGAATTCGAACTTCGTGTCGGCGAGGATCACCCCGCGCCCTTCCGCGAATTTGCTGCCGGCTTCATAGAGCTCGAGGCTTTTCTTCCTCAAAGTTTCGGCGAGCGGTTTGCCGATCTGGGCGGACATTTCCTCGAACGTCATGTTCTCGTCGTGCGCGCCCCCCTCGGCTTTTGTCGTCGGCGTGAAAATGGGTTCTGGCAGCTTCTCGGATTCCTGAAGGCCCGGCGGCAGCTGGATGCCGCAGATGGTCTGCGACATCTGGTATTCCTTCCAGCCGGATCCCGCGAGGTAACCGCGCACGATGCACTCGACTTCCAGCTTGTCGGTCTTCTGAACCAGCATGGAGCGGCGATCGATGAGCGCGCGGTGCTTCTTCGCGGCGTCCGGATAATCCTCGACGTTCGTCGAGATCATGTGGTTGGAGATCACGTTCCCCAATCGCTTGAACCAGAAAGAGGAAATCTCATTCAGGACTTTTCCCTTATCGGGAATCACGGTCGGCAGAACGAAGTCGAACGCGGAGATGCGGTCCGACGTCACGAACAGCAGGTGATCGCCGAGGTCGTAAACGTCGCGGACTTTTCCCCGCCGGAAGAGCGGCAGGTCGATGGTGTTGGTGGCGGCCATCATTCCCATTCGATCGTGGCCGGCGGTTTGGAGGAGATGTCCAGAACGACGCGGTTGATGCCTTTGACTTCATTGATGATGCGGTTCGAGATGCGGGCGAGAACGGGGCGCGGCAGATCAGCCCAGTCGGCGGTCATGCCGTCCTGCGCGGTGACGGCGCGAACCGCACAGGTCGCTTCATACGTGCGCTGGTCGCCCATGACGCCGACGGATTTCACCGGAAGAAGCACCGCGAAGGCCTGCCAGAGTTTGTCGTAAAGGCCGGCGGCGCGGATTTCGTTCTCCACGATGAGGTCAGCTTCCTGCAGAAGTTTCACGCGTTCCGCGGTGACTTCACCGAGAATGCGGATGGCGAGGCCCGGGCCCGGGAACGGGTGACGGCCGAGAAGTTCCGCCGGGAGATCGAGTTCGCGGCCCAGGGCGCGGACTTCATCCTTGAACAGGTAGCGAACCGGTTCCACCAGCTTCAACTTCATGTTCTTCGGGAGGCCGCCCACATTGTGGTGGGACTTGATGACGGCGGACGGGCCCTTCACCGACACGCTTTCGATCACGTCCGGGTAAAGCGTTCCCTGCGCCAGGAACTTCACGCCTTTGATCTTCTTCGCTTCGCGGTCAAACACTTCGATGAACGTCTTGCCGATGATCTTGCGCTTCTTCTCGGGGTCGGTGACCTTCTTCAGCTTGCCCAGGAAAATTTTGGCGGCATCGATGACGCGGAGCTCGCTGCCCAGGGAGCCGTCGAAGATGCGGCGCATGCGTTCTTTCTCGCCGGAACGGAGAACGCCGTTGTCGACGAAAATCGCGGTGAGCTGCTTTCCGATGGCGCGATGTAGCAGGGCCGCGACGACGGACGAGTCAACGCCGCCGGACAGGCCGAGGATGACCTTGTCGCTTCCCACCTGGGCCCGAACCTCGCGCGTGGATTCATCGAGGAACGACTTCATGCTCCAGTTGGCCGGGTCATTGCAGATCTTGTGCGTGAAATTGCGTATCAGCGAAACGCCGTCCGGCGTGTGGTGAACTTCAGGATGGAACTGGACGCCGTACATCTTCTTCTCGACGTTCGCGATGGCCGCGTGCGGCGCGTTCTCGGTGACGGCGATCGTTTCAAATCCCTTCGGCATCTTCGTGGCGGCGTCGCCGTGGCTCATCCATACCGGGAGCTTCTTCGGCAGGTCCGCGAACAGCTTGTTCGCGGCGGTCACTTTCACGTCGGCCGGTCCGTACTCGCGGCGCTTCGCCGGCTGAACCTTGCCGCCGAAATGGTCGACGATGCACTGGAGGCCGTAGCAGATGCCGAATAGCGGCAGGCCGGAATCAAAAATCCTCTTGTCGGGCTTCGGCGCGCCTTTCTCATACACGCTGGACGGGCCGCCGGAAAGAATAATGCCGGTCGGGTTCAGCGGCGCGATCACATCCCATTTCGTCGAGAACGGATGGATCTCGCAATAGACGTTGCTTTCGCGAACCTTCCGGGCGATCAGCTGCGTGTACTGCGAGCCGAAGTCGAGGATGACGATCATGAGAGTCTTATTTTCCCATTCCGATTTTCTGGGCCTTCTGGAACAGCTTGCCTTCGTGCTTGATTTCGGGGGCGAGCACGATTTCGGTGAGCTGCAGGTTGCGGATGTTGCTGGCGCCGACGGCGCCCATGCAGGTGCGGAGCGCGCCGACCAGGTTCTGCGTACCGTCATCGGTTCGCGCCGGGCCGTTCATGATCTCTTCCAGGCTGCCGGTGGTTCCGACGCGGATGCGGGTTCCCCGCGGAAGGTTGTGGTGCGGCGTGGCCATGCCCCAGTGGAAGCCGCCGCCGGGCGCTTCTTTCGCGCGGGCGAAAGCCGAGCCGACCATGACGGCGTCGGCGCCGGAGGCGAACGCCTTGCAGATATCGCCGCCGGTGCTCATGCCGCCGTCGGTGATGATGGGCACGTACTTGCCGGATTTCTTGAAGTGGTAATCGCGGGCAGCAGCGCAATCCACGGTCGCGGTGACCTGCGGCACGCCGATGCCGAGCACGCCGCGCGAGGTGCAGGCCGAGCCCGGGCCGACGCCGACCAGAACAGCGGCGCAGCCGCTGGCCATCAGCTCAACGGTCGCGTCGTACTGGACCGTGTTGCCGAGAACCACGTTCAAATCCTTGAGAGTTTTCTGACAGAGTTTGTGGAGGTCGACGGTCTTATAAGAAGTCGCTTCGTGCCGGACCGTGATCACAGTGGCTTGGACGAAGAAAAAGTCGGCGCCCGCTTCCTGGGCGATGGACCCGAACTTCTCGGCGTTCTGCGGAATGGAGGAGACGGCGACTTTGACGCCGGACTTCTTGATCTGTTCAACGCGGCGGGCGATCAGCTTTTCCTTGATGGGTTCTTTGTACATCTTCTGCACGAGCTCGGTCGCGGTCTCGGGGTCGGCGCGCTGGATGTCGGAAAGGATTTCGGTCGGGTCTTCGTAGCGCGTTTGAACGCCGTCGAGGTTGAGAACGGCGAGGCCGCCCAGCTTGCCCATCGCGATCGCGAACTTCACGTCCACGACG
Organism: Elusimicrobiota bacterium; assembly: GCA_043732015.1. GTDB lineage: Bacteria > Elusimicrobiota > Elusimicrobia > F11 > F11 > JBBRXR01. The sequence continues at coordinate 30,540 of JAYTIE010000094.1, forward strand.
CCGTCCATTGCACTGGCGATGAAAGGAGCGTTCAGGGTTTCGGAGCCGATCTTGACGCGGATGTCGACTTCGGCGGGGTTGATGGTGACCGGGCCGGGAACCAGCGCGATCTCGTCGAAACCATAGGCTCTGCGTGCTTCACGTTCACGTCCAATGAAAAATGCCATGAATACTCTCCTTCGAATGGTTAGAAAACAATCAAAAAATCGGTGCGATTGACGCGGGTGTGACTCCGGTAGGACGAACCCAGTAAATCAAAAATTTCGCCTGCTGCAAAATCGGCGCGTTTCCGACGGAAACGTCTTAGACTTTTGCTGTTGTGATTCCCTGCTGGGCCTGATACTTGCCGTCTTTATCCCGGTAGGAGACGGCGCAGACGTCATCCGCTTGCAGGAAAATGAGCTGGGCGATGCCTTCGCCCGGGTAGATTTTCACCGGGCTTGCCGTCAGGTTGCTGATCGCGAGGGTGGCAAAACCCTCCCACTCGGGCTCAAAGGGCGTCACGTTCACGAACACACCGCAGCGAGCATAGGTGGACTTGCCGAAGCAGATGGTGAGAATGTCGCGCGGTATTTTGAAGTACTCCAGGGTCTGCGCCAGAACGAGGCCGTGCGGTTCCAGTTCGAATGGCTTGTCAGTCTCAAAGGCTTCCAGCAGCGTGTCATCGATTTTTTTCGGGTCGATCACCCTGCCCGCAGCGGGTTTCAGGCGGCGGAAGTTCTTCCCCAGGCGCATATCGTAGCCGTAGCTGGAGGTTCCGAACGAAAGCGCGCGTTCCATCTGCCCGTTTCTTTCGATCTGTTTGACCTGCGACGGTGAGCAGGGATTGATGATGTCGCGGGCCGCGCTCTGTTCGATGATCCAGCGGTCTGACTTAACGGGCATGAGGTCTCCGAATGGGGTTAGTTCTGAAGGGTCGTGCCGTTGAGGTAGGTCGAAAGAATGTCGGCGTATTTCACTTTTTTCGCGCGCAGCTTCTGTTCCTGCTTGAGGCCGCGGACTTCATTGATGAAGGTGTCGACATCGGAAAACGACTTATACACGGACGCAAAACGGATGTAGGCGACCAAATCCAGGTCTTTCAACTTGTTCATCACGGTCTCGCCGATGACGCGGCTGGGCACTTCCAGCACAAAGTCTTCCTGAAGGGCGGTTTCCACTTCGGTCACCAGGCGTTCAACCTGTTCTGAGGTGATGTTCCTTTTCTGGCAGGCGCGGCGAACGCCTTCCAGCAATTTGAGGCGGTCAAAGGGTTCGCGGCGGTTGTCGGACTTCAGAACGGTCAGCGGAATGATCTCGAGGCGTTCGTAGGTGGTGAACCGGCGGGCGCAGGACAGGCATTCGCGGCGGCGGCGTATCACGTTCCCGTTTTCGACGGGGCGAGAGTCTATGACGTGGTCCTCGGGATGACTGCAATGCGGACATTTCATCTGCGTGGGCGTCCTTTGAAGTCGGCGCTACTATCTGTAGTCGTGGACGGGATTGTAGCCGCTACATATGGGTGTGTCAAGAAAGCTAGATTTTGCCGCTGATTTTGCTAGGTTTTCACGGCCCTATGATTTCGACGCGCAGGTTCAATCCTCTCTCCTTCAACTTCTGGTTCAAGGCGGTTTCCCCCTCGCTGGTTGAGTTTGCGTTGGCCGCCCTTATCCTCTTTTTCCCCTTTTCCCACTTCGCCCAACGGCTGCCGTTCTACATTGATGAAACCCTTTCCATCGACACGAGCCGCTCGGTGGACGTTCTCCTCCATGCCGACTTCAACAATCCGATTTGGGACATGGGATATGCGACCGTCACCGCGCCGCCGATGACGCGCTATCTCGCGGGCCTGTCCTGCCTCGTGACGACGCCGGATGCGGGGATGCAGGACCTGATCTCGCGACGGGGTCTCGTGGGCGCCGCCAAAACCGATGCGGGTCGCGGTTTTCTATATCTGTGCCGCCGGCCGTTCGTGTGGTCGGCCGTGTTGGCGGGCCTCGTGGGGTTCATGTTTGTTTCTTTAATCACGGGCCGGGCGGCCGGGTGGTTGTGGGTCTTTCTTTTCGCCGGGAATCGCTTCTGCCTCAAGAATCTGCCCATGGTCATGAACGAGGCGCCGCTCCTGATGTTCACGGGCGCGGCGGCGCTCGCATGTCTCATGACGGTGGAAACCCATCAGTTCGCGGTGATCGGCCGGAAGATGTACCGGTGGGCAGCGCTCTGCGGCGTGTTGATCGGGTTGGCCGCCTCCTGCAAGATCAACGGCGCGCTCGCCTGCGGGGCCGGCGCGATCTGCCTGATCGTAGCCGGCGCGGCGCGAATCGTGAGGGGCAAAAACGTGGGGACACTCCCGATCGTGGTGTGCATCGCTCTGATTTTCGGGATTGCCGGCCTGACCTTCATCGGACTGAATCCATTTCTTTATCCTGACCCGATTGGCCGGATGCACGCGATGGTGGATCATCGCCTCGGGCGACTGGACGCACAGTCCCGTATATTTTCGGCCCTCAGAGTCGAAGACGGTGGCGACCACATTTATTATCTGGCGAAGATGTACGGACCGCTCTGGGCCTCATTCCGCTTCATGGGATCGGACTTCGTGAACTTTGCCTTGTCGGTGACGGGAATCGCGCGGCTGTTCGTCCTGGGCGTCCGTTGGGTCCGCGGAAATTCCGAGAATCCCGCGGCCGCTGTGGCCGTGATCTGGGGCGCCGTTCTGTCCGCGCCGATTCTCAAAACCCACATCGCCTGGACGCGCTATTTTCTATTCCCGGTGGCCGTTACGCAGGCGTCGATTGCCATTGGGTTCGCCTTCCTTTTGAGCCTGGTCGTCGGCCGGCTCACTCTTCCCCTCCCCGGTTCCCTTCCCAACACCGAAACACGCTGATATCTCAGCGTGGTTTCCGTCGTTAGTTTGTTGCAGGGACTTAATGCGTCCTTAATTCCGGGCCGTTACACTGATGGCAAGAATAATGAAGATGAGAAACCCATTCAAAAGCGCGGTGACAGGACTTGCCATTTCCAGTGTCCTGCTGGCGCAGGCGGTTCTGGCTGACGCCGCGCAGGCCAGCGTCTGGTCGGAACGCACCGCCGCCTCCACGCTTCCCAGGACTCTCACGAATCTCCCTTTCCCGCGCCTGTCCCTTGAGCGCTCTCCCTCCCCGTCCGGATCTTCCCGCGCGGACAGCGCCGTCGCGGCCGCCACGGCGGCAGGTTCGCGCGTTCGCGTCACGCCCGGTCAACCGGGCCGCGTCATGGTTCTCATTCAGGACATTCACGCGAACGCGGAGGCCCAACGGTCAATCCAGCAGTTGCTTGAATCCCTGATCAAAGGCGGGCTTGATTTGGTGGCGCTGGAAGGCGCCTTTGGCGAACGGAATCTGTCCAACTTTCACCGGTTTCCCGACGTTCGCAGCCTGGCGATTGCAGCGCGCTACCTCGTTGGCGCCGGAACGCTGTCCGGCGCGGCGGCGGCCTCACTGACCGCGCGTCAGCCGATCACCGCGACCGGGATCGATGACCGCGCGCTCTACGATTCCAACGTGAAGGCCTATCTCTCCTCGCGGACGCTGAAAGCGGCGGCGCTGGAAAACCTCGCGGCGGAACGCGCGCGGTTGGACCGGGCGCCGGTGTCGCCGTCCTTGAAATCATTCGACGTCGCGGTTCGCGCTTATCAGCAAGGACGGGTCGCACTCGGCGCTCACCTGGCCATGCTGGAGCAAGTGGCTGGACCGCGTCCGGCCCCCGGCGCATTCCTGAAAGCGCTCGCGCTTGAGAAGAAGATCAATGCGATCGAAATTGGACGGCAGCGGGAGGAGATCCTTTCCCGGCTTGCCGCGCGCATGAGCGCCGCACAGGCAGCAAGTCTTCTGAATGACGCGACACGCTTCCGCTCCGGACAAATATCCGACGCGGCGTTCTACACGGCGTTCGAAGCGTTGGCCCTGCGGTGCGGCGTGTCGCTGGACCAGGTCCCCGCATTCCGGAGTTACATCGACTACGTTCTCCTCGCCGATCGTATTGACGCCGCAAAGCTCTTCTCAGAAATGGCCGAGCAGGAAGAGGCGGGTTTCCGGCATCTTGCCGTGACCGCGCCTGATCAAGCGTGGTCACGCCGTTCTCGTTGGCTGACGCTGGCCGGAAAGCTGGTGGATTTTTCTCTCTCTCCGGGGGAATGGCGGAGCTTCGACCGGATTTCAAGGGAGCAGACTGCACTCCCCGTGGATCTTTCTGCCTTCGCCGATTTCTATCGGTTCGCCGGCCAGCGAGACGAAGCGCTGGGAAGAAATCTGATTCAGGTTGTTCAGTCTGCGGGCAAGACCTACGCGGTGGCGGTGGTCGGCGGATTCCACGCGGACAGCCTCGCGGCACGCCTGAACGGCGCGGGATGGACCGTGGTGACGGTGACGCCCCGCGTCACCGCCGCCGATTCGTCACGCGCATCGGCGTATCTCTCGCTCTTCGCGCAGGAAAAAACACCGCTCGAGAAAATATTCTCGGCCGACCGTCTGTTTGTCTCTCCGGATCCCTATCTCGCGGCGCCCCAGCTCCCGCTCGTCACGGCGGGCGTTCACG
>JAYTIE010000095.1:0-1864 GCA_043732015.1 Elusimicrobiota bacterium
GTGAGCTACAACGATGCCCAGCGCGACCGCATTCACGACATGATCATCGATCACCTGTCCAATGTGCTGGCCACCAACTTCAAAGAGGGCGTCTTCAAGAACTTCGTGACCCGGGACCCGGTGTCTGGACGAATCATGATCAACCGTCCCGAGCTTCCGAAGCAGCGGGCGGGCAAGGGCGGAACGGGAATGGCCGATCCGAAGAATCAGCTGGCGTTGAATCCGGAGGGCGCGGACACGGAGCGCTCGCTCCGAACCTGGGTGTGGCGCGAAGTGTTCACGATGAACACGACGAAGACAGGAATGATGGGCGAGTACGCGGGCCGCGGCCGCCTGATGAACCAGATGATGCGGCGGGCGGCGGCGCTTGTTGATCAGAATCAGGGCGAATACGTTCTTCCCTTGGTCAGATCCAACGCCAAATTCTGGCAGGCGCTCATCCCGGACCAGGGACAGAGTCGCGGCGGACCGAACGGAAAACTTCTTCGGCAGCGGGCCGTCGGCCTGGATTTCTCTGTAGACAACCGCCGTATTTTGCCGGACGATCTCTTCCTCAACGCGGACCTGGACGAACTGTACCGATACTATCCGGATCCGCTGCAGCAATTCCGTCCCGAACTTTCCGCGTTGATCGGTTTCACGCCGAAGCCCCGACTCGAGCCGCTGGACATGAGCGAGCAGGCCGTCTTGAAACGGCAGGCGGATGATGAACGTGAATGGTTCGAGGCCCTCTCAAGCTATCTCGACAGCCGGTTCGGAAAGCGCACGGATGAATCCGTTCAGCTGGAATATCAGGAAGTGGCGGACGTCCTGAAAGCGGCGGTGCGCGCCAAGGACAAGGAAGTGGATCCGCTTCACGCCTCCTATCAGGGACGAAAGGGGTGGAGAGGCCTCTCGCATCTGATGATGCCGATTCCGATCCACTGGTCGCGCAATGGCCTCGAGTCCTTCCTCCGCTGGTGGAATTTCGGAAATTCAGCCGCGCTGGTCCGGGTCGTTCTCTTCGACGACTCGAGACCCGGTTTCATCCGGAAAGTGATTGGCCTCGCGATGAAGCCGGTCTATTTCACCCTTTGCCTGCTCTACAGCGTTCCCGTTCTGGTCGCGCCGCTCGTCGCAGCCGTCGCGGGGTTCCTGGCGATCGGAACTTTCATCGGTTTCATTCCCGTCTTCCTGGGCATCACGCCCCTCATGTTCCTGGCCACCGCGGTGGGTGCGCTCCTCATCGCGCTCTCGTGGCGCGGCGACATGTGGCTCAGCACCCGTCTCTCGAAGGGCGCCAGCGGCGCTCCCGATGGGAAAGCCATGCGGTTCTGGATGTGGACTTTCGTCAGCTGGGCGGCGTACATGGCTGCTCTCTCTTCGGCGGTCGTCATCTACCTCGCGAGATGGTCAACAATTTCCCAGACGGGCAGTGTCGGTTTTGTCGCCGCCGCGATTCCACTGACTTTGTTCTCCATCGTTACCTATCCGGCGATTTCAATGATCGGTGTCGGGTATGTGGCCTGGAAGGAAGGCCGCCGCAAGCGCGTCGCCATCACCGGCGGAACAAAGCTGGAAGACGTGGTCGGTTTCTTCAACCTCGCGCACTGGGTTCGCGGACTCCGCGCCCTCAGCCTCTGGCGCACCCCCTTCGTGAAAATCTGGGACTGGCCGTCCGGACGTCTCTCGCGGTTCCTTGCGGTCAACTTCAAGACCGTCGATGTCACCACCGGTCACACGTACGAGTCGATGTGGAATCAGCTCATCGACTTCCTTTACTTGAACGACCACCTGTCTCTCGACGAAGCGCAGGCGATGCGCGATCAGAACCTGGAGGTTCGCCCGTCGTCTGCCTATGCGCGCGATCAGCTGAAGCAATTCG
>JAYTIE010000096.1:0-1857 GCA_043732015.1 Elusimicrobiota bacterium
TCTCGGCGTAACCGTAGAACGAGGAAAGCGTCATGGTCTCTTTGGGCTTCAGGGTTGCGGCGCCATTGAAGAACGACGAAGCCATGATGTTGGACGTCAGCTGCCGCTGGCCCGACAGAATGCCCTTCGCTTCAAATCCGAACGGCCGCCCGAACGATGTGTCGTGACCAAAAACCACCGACGGGTCCACGATGACAGGCGCGAGAATGCCGTTGTTCAGTCCAAACGAGAAGAAGCCCGATTCCAGCCAACGAATGTCAGGACGGTCGGCCGGTTCAATCTTGAGTTTGAAGAAAGGGACCTGCGATTTAAGATTGGCCACTTCGGCGAACGCTTCGATGGTGCGGGACATGTTCTTGACCAGGAAGTCATTCATGCCGAGCGGAACGACGCGCGGCAATCCATCCAGGTAATTGAAGCTGATCGTCTTGCCCGAAATATTCTTGATCGAGAGCGAGCGCGCGAGAACCGGGCAGTTCTCCGACGGAACACCGAAATACGTCACGGTGTATTCGAGGCCGTGCTTCAGGTCCCGCTCGCGGATTTCCAGTTCGTAGGGGCGAACGACCATGCTCTGGGTGCGGTCGGAAGATATGGCGAAAGGCTCGAAGATTTCTGGCTTGGCGCCCTGGAAGCGGATGAAGGTGCGGAAACCGAGGGTGGAGGTGGCCTGGTAGGCCTTGTTCGCCGGAAGGAACTCCATCATCGATCCGTCTTTGTTGTTCACGCCGAAGCTGGAAATGCCCTGACCGCGATTGGCGTAGAAGACCCACATGGGCTTTCCGGTGACCCCGGCGAGCGCCGGGAAGAAATTCGAAAAAGGCGGGGCTTCGTTATAATTCTCTATAATGAAAGATTCGCTTTCGGAATGGTATCGCGGTTTCATGGTCTCCGTTGTGAGGAAAGGGGTTTACAATCAGCGACTGGCCGAGGATGGGATGATACCCCAAATGCGACCCCTTCACAAGTAACGAGGCGGAACGCCTAGTAGTCAACTCCAGGCTGAGCCAGGATGCCAGCACGGAACGGGTGTTTGATTTCCTTCATTTCTGTCACGAGATCCGCCGCGGCGATGAGCGCCGGCGACGCGTCCCGGCCCGTCACCATGAGATGCGACATCGGCGGGCGTTGCGCCAATTCCTCCAGAATTTCCTTCTCCGGTAGAAACTGGTACTTCAAAACGTAGACGAGCTCATCAAACAGATAGAGATCGTGTTTCCCTTCTTTCAGAAGACGCCGGCAAATGTCCCAGGCCTGGCGCGCGAGCGCCTTGTCTTTCTCCAGGCTCTTCGTTTCCCAGGTGAACCCCTCGCCGATGCGATGGATCTCGACGGCGGAGCCGAACTTCTCGAGCGCGGCGATTTCCCCCGTCACCCACGGCCCCTTCATGAACTGCACGATCGCAACGCGATACCCGCGCCCCAGGGCGCGAAACACCGTGCCAAAGGCCGCCGTGCTTTTCCCCTTTCCTTCGCCCGTGTTGACAATGAGAAGGCCCTTCCGGATGCGCTCGGAGGGCCCCCGGAATTCGCGAGGCGCGATGTCTTCTTCAGACGTCATGCGCGAACTCTACGAATCCCGGGGCCGCCGGCGCTACTTCACTTTGAGAAGAGCTTGTCGAAGAACTTCACTTCAGCGCCAATGAGGTACACGCGGCCCGGCTGCGGGAACGCGTTTCCAAATGCGAAGGAGTCGGCATAGATGCGGTCCATGACGTTGTTCACCCCGACGTAGCCCTTCACGAACTTCCAGGTCTGCGACAAGCGGACGTTCCAGAGGCTGTATCCGGGCAGCTTGTCTCCGCCGCGGTTGTCCGCTTCCCACTGCTTGCCCTGGTATTCCAGCGTGTTCACGAGC
>JAYTIE010000097.1:0-5065 GCA_043732015.1 Elusimicrobiota bacterium
CCGGGACCATGGCCGCGATCATCGGCCTGGACGCCACCAAGGTGGAAGAAGTTTGCCGTCAGGCCTCGGCCGCGGGCGTCTGCGCCCCTGCCAACTTCAATTCAGAATCCCAGATCGTGATCTCAGGCGAAGCCGCCGGCGTCACGAAAGCGATGGAACTGGCCACCGCCGCCGGTGCCGCCAAGGTGGTGCAGCTGAACGTGAGCGGCGCCTTCCATTCTCCGCTCATGTCCTCGGCCGCCGCCCGGATGAAAGAGATGCTGGACGGTGCAACTGTGCAGGACTCAACCATTCCCGTTATCACAAATGTGGACGCGAAGGCCTCCACGGCGGGCGCGGACTTCAAGAAAAAGCTTTTCCAACAGATCGACCATCCGGTACGATGGCACGAATCGATGAAAGCGCTGAACGACCTTGGCGCTGAAGCCTTCATCGAAGTCGGTTCGGGTCGCGTGCTCAGCACGATGGCCAAGAAGCTGGACCGCAAAAAGACCGCCGTCGCCACCGATGACATGGAATCGGTCGACAAAGCTTTCCCGGCCATAACGGCCGGACAATAACCAAAGGGGAACTCTCTCATGCGTTTGAAGGACAAGGTTGCGCTTATTACCGGTGGAGCCCAGGGCATTGGGCGCACGATCGCCGAAACCTACGCCAAGGAAGGCTGCAACCTCGCTCTGTGGGATGTGAACGAAGATAACGTGAAGAAAACGGCCGATGAGTTGAAGGCCAAGTACAACGTGAAGACCTTCGGCGCGAAAGTCGACGTCACCAATGGCGAATCCGTCGAAACCGGCATGAAGGCCATCGTTGACTCTCTGGGACGAATTGATATATTGGTCAACAACGCCGGCATCACGAAGGACAACCTTCTGATTCGCATGTCGGACGCCGAGTGGGACGCCGTCCTCGCCGTGAATCTCAAGGGCCCGTTCAATTGCACCAAAGCCGTATTCTCACCGATGCGAAAGGCGGGCGGCGGCCGAATCATCAACATCGCCTCGATTGTCGGTTTGATGGGCAACGCGGGTCAGGCCAATTACTCCGCTTCGAAGGGTGGACTCGTGGCATTGACCAAAACCTGCGCCCGGGAATTCTCAAAGAAGAACATCCTCGTCAACGCCATCGCCCCTGGATTCATCCGCACCGCGATGACGGACAAATTGTCGGACGACGTGAAGAAAGCGCTCTCGGCCCAGATCCCGCTGGAGCGTCTCGGTGAAGCCCAGGACGTAGCAAACGCAGCTCTTTTTCTTGCCTCAGAAGAATCGTCTTACATCACCGGCCAAATCATCTCGGTGAATGGTGGAATGTACATGTAGCACCAGAGTTTGGGAGTCGGAATCCGAACCGCGGTCCCCAATCCCAAGCCCTGGTTAAAAACGCAGTGGAGGAACAGTAAATGTCCGAAAACATCGAACAAAAAGTGAAAGATATCATCGTTGAGCAGCTGGGCGTCGACGCGGCGGAAGTCAAAGTTGAAGCGTCGTTCGTGAATGATCTGGGCGCCGATTCGCTCGACACCGTTGAGCTTGTGATGGCCCTTGAAGAGTCGTTCGACATGGAAATTCCGGACGAGGAAGCCGAGAAGATCCAGACCGTCGGTCAGGCGATCGACTACATCAAGAATCACAAGAAGTAATCAACCCATCCACATCTGATCACGTTCCGCTGGCGGCGGTTGAATGCCGCCGCCGGCGGAATTCTTTTTAACCCGGAAGGATCCCTTTAACTCATGAAGAAAGTCGTCATCACCGGCGTCGGTATCGTCAGCCCCATTGGAAACACCAAGGAAGAGTTCTGGTCGTCGCTCGTCGCCGGCAAGAACGGTTTCGGACGCATCACCCGCTTCGACGCTTCCACCTATCCCTGCCAGATCGACGCTGAAGTGAAGAACTTCGACGCCACCCAGTTTTTCGAGAAGAAGCGCGTCCGCCGCATGGACCTCTTCACCCAGTACGCCATGGTTGCCTCCAAGCAGGCCGTCGCGGACGCCGGACTCGACCTCACGAAGCTCGACCCGGAACGCTGCGGCGTCGTGGTCGGCTCGGGCATCGGTGGTCTTCCGACCATCGAAGCGCAGCACTCGGTTTTGCTTGAAAAGGGAATCAACCGCGTTACCCCGTTCCTGATCCCCATGCTGATCACGAACATCGCGCCCGGCGAAATCGCCATCGAATTCGGCTTCGTCGGCCCCAACTATTCCGTCTCCTCCGCCTGCGCCACCGCCAACTCGGCCATCGGCGCGGCCCTTCGTCACCTTCGCTATGGCGACGCGGACCTCATCATCGCGGGCGGCACCGAAGGGGCCATCACCCCGCTCGGCGTGGCCGGCTTCTGCCAGGCCCAGGCCCTGACCTTTGATTTCAACGACAACCCCGGCGAAGCCAGCCGCCCCTTCGACGGGAAGCGCTCCGGCTTCGTGATGGGAGAGGGCGCCGGCATCGTCGTCCTCGAAACCGAAGAGCACGCGCTGATGCGCGGCGCCCGCATTTACGGCGAACTGGCTGGCTACGGTGCGACCGACGACGCTTATCACATTACTGCGCCGAGCCCCGAGGGCAAAGCGGCCGTTCGTGCGATGCAGCTGGCGATGAAGGACGCGGGCGTTGTCCCGGCCGACATCGACTACGTGAATGCGCACGGCACCTCGACGCCGCTGAACGACAAGACAGAAACCGCCGTGATCAAAGGCGCCCTGGGCGAGCGCGCCCGCCAGATCCCGATCTCTTCCACCAAATCCATGACGGGCCACATGCTTGGAGCCGCCGGCGGCGCTGAACTCATCGCCACGCTCCTCAGCATGCAGAACAAGCTCATCCATCCCACGATCAATCAAACGACGCCCGACCCGGACTGTGACCTCGACTATGTACCGAACAAGGCCCGTCCGGCCGAAATCCGCACCGCGCTGTCGAACTCGCTGGGATTCGGCGGGCACAACGCGGTGATCGTCGTTCGGAAATATGGCAACGCCTGATCTAAGCCAGGTTGAAAAAAAGATACGCGTAAAGTTCGTCGACGCAAAGCTGCTCCAGGAAGCATTCACCCATAAGTCCTATTCCATCGAGCACGGCGGCGTCTCGGACAACGAGCGTCTGGAATTTCTGGGAGACAGCATCATCTCGGCCGTTGTCGCCCACTGGCTTTTTAAACGTTTTGATTCTGTAGACGAAGGCAAGCTGTCCAAGATGAAGTCTCAGATCGTGTCGCGCGCCAACTTAAGTTCCTGGGCGGAAGAGCTGGGCCTGGGGCAGTATCTTTACCTGAGCCAGGGGGAAGAAGCCACCGGCGGACGGAAACGTGAAAGCCTTCTCGGCAACGTCTACGAGTCGCTTGTGGGCGCCATTTTTCTCGACCAGGGTTTCGCCATCGCCCAGCGTTTCCTTCTCCGGCATCTCGCGAAGAAAAAGCGCATCGTCGAAAACGATTTCAAGAGCAAATTGCAGGAATTGGTTCAGAAGAAGTACAAAACGCCCCCCGTCTACCACGTCACCGCGGAAACGGGCCCCGACCACGAGAAGAAGTTCACGCTCGAAGTGAGAATCAATAAGCGTATTCTCGGAACCGGAGAAGGCAGATCTAAGAAGGAAGCCGAACAGCTGGCGGCGAAGGAAGCCCTTCGCTCGCTGAAGAACGGTTAAGAAGCAGTTCGAAAGACCAGGAGGATTCCGTGGAATACAATTTCACTGACACACAGAAGGCGATCATCGACACCGCTCGCGAGATCGGCGAAAAATTTATCAAGCCCATCCGCATGGAGGCCGATGAACACGAAAAATTCCCGTGGTCCGTTGTCGACGAAATGCGCAAGGCCGACCTTTTCGGCATCTACATTCACCCGAACTACGGGGGACTGGGCGGCGGCGGATTCGAACTCGTGCTCGCCGTTGAAGAGCTCTCGCGCTTCTGCGGCGGCATCGCGCTGGCCCTTGCGGCCTCCGCGCTCGGCGCCTTCCCGATCATCCTTTACGGAACAAAAGAACAGAAGAAGCGCTTTCTGCCCGACATCGCTTCCGGCAAGCGCCTGGCCGCGTTCTGTATCACCGAACCCGGCGCCGGTTCCGACGCGACCGCGTCGACCGCCACCGCCAAGAAAGACGGCGACTTCTACATCCTGAACGGCATCAAGAACTTCTGCTCGAACGGCGAAGCCGCCGAAGTCTACACGGTGTTCTTCTCCACGAACCCGTCCCGCGGCGCCCGCGGCGTGAGCTGCTTCGTGATCGAGAAGGGAACCCCGGGCTTCACCTTCGGCAAGAAGGAAAAGAAGATGGGCATCCGCGCCTCGAACACCTACGAACTGTATTTCGAAAACTGCCGCGTTCCCGCGAGCAACCTGATCGGCGGAGAAGGCAAGGGCCTGTTCGTCGCGCAGGCGACGTTCGACCTGTCGCGCCCCGGTGTGGCCTCCCAGGCGCTCGGCATCGCGCAGGGCGCGTTCGACGAGACGCTGGCCTACGGCCGCAACCGCCGCCAGTTCGGCCAGAACATCCTGTCGTTCCAGTCCAGCCAGCACATGATGGCGGACATGGCGACCAACATCGAAGCCGGCCGCTCGCTCCTCTACGGCGTGGCCCGCGGGATGGACGTGACCTTCTCGCCGTCATGGGACGAAGCCGAGAAGAACGGCGAGTTCGTCGCCGATGTGATGCGCAAGAATTCCAAGAAGCGTTGGACGAAGGAATCGGGCATGGTGAAGCTGTATTGCTCCGAAATGTCCATGAAGGTGACCACCGACTGCGTGCAGCTCGCCGGCGGTATCGGTTACATGCGCGACTTCCCGATCGAGAAGTACATGCGCGACGCGAAGATCACACAGATCTACGAAGGCACCAACCAGATCCAGCGCAACGAAATCGGTGCGATGATCACCAAGGAACTGGCCAGCCAGGCGAAATAGGCGTTAACAGACCCCAACTTGCAGACCTGGGGGGAAAACGATACAGTCGGACCTGATTCAGGCCGTCCGCTGATGTACGTGCCCACCAAAGACCACCAACAGAGGTAGATTCAGTTCATGCATATCATTGTTTGCATCAAACAGACGCCGGCGACTGAGATC
>JAYTIE010000098.1:0-1855 GCA_043732015.1 Elusimicrobiota bacterium
GTTCAATATTCTCTTCGGCCAGGATCGGCGCGCCCGCGGCCACACGGCCGATGATGGGAATGCTCCGCCCCACGAGCCGCGTTGTCGAGCCCAGCGCCCGGGCGCCCACGCCCTTTTTCAGGTGGCCTTTCCGTTCCAGCGCGGCCACATGCTTTTCAATCGCCCGCGTTCCTTCAATCTTCAGGTGCCGCCCGATTTCCCGCAGGGAAGGCGCATACCCCCGGTCCTCCAGGCAGCCGTGAATGAAGTCCAGCACCTGCTTTTGCCGCGCCGTCATTGTGGTAGTCATATGCCTACCATTATAAATTGAAGAAGACCGCGTGTCAAGGAATTCGTCATTCCCGCGAAGGCGGGAATCTAGACCAAGGTCTTAGAGAGTTACCGGGGTCTTTTGAAGTCTGGGTCGCTACGGTTGGCGCAGGCTTTGGCCGGTATTTTCTTCCCGTTCCAGCCAATTGATTCAACGGCTGGATTCCCGCCTTCGCGGGAATGACGGCTGGACGGCCAGAATGACGGCGGGGGAGGGCGAATTGATGGAAGAGTCTAGATTCGGGTGGCGATGACGAAGGAGTAGCCGATGCTGTCGGGGCCGTGGGTGCGGCCGGGCGTGTTCTCGATGACTTTGAAATCACGGCGCAGTTCGAACGCCGGGAAATGCGTGTCGCCTTTGAACTCGTTGTGAACGAATGTGAGATACAGACGGTCCGCCAGCGGAAGCGCGTCCTGGAACACGCGCGCGCCACCGATCACGAAACGTTCCCCCTCCGACTCGGGGCAGAGCGCGAGTGCCTCGTTGAGACTCGGCACCACGGTCACACCGGCGGGCGCGAAGCCCGGAGTCTGGCTGATCACGATGTTGCGGCGACCCGGCAGCGGACGGCCGATGGATTCATAGGTTTTGCGGCCCATGATGATGGGATGTCCCATCGTGACGGCCTTGAAGCGCTTCAGGTCCTCGGGGATTCTCCACGGGAGTTCGTTGTTCAGGCCGATCACGCGGCTCTCGGTCATGGCGGCGATGATGCTGAGTTTCATACGGCGATGGGCGCCTTGATCGCCGGGTGGGGATCGTAATTCTCCAGCGTGAAGTCCTCGAACCTGAAATCGAAAATGGACGTGACGGCCGGGTTCAGCTTCATCGTGGGCAACACGCGCGGGTCGCGTTCCAGCTGAAGCCGGGCCTGATCGAGATGATTGGAATAAAGATGCGCGTCTCCCAGCGTGTGCACGAACTCTCCGGGTTTCAGACCCGTGACCTGCGCGACCATCAATGTCAGTAAAGCGTAGCTCGCGATGTTGAACGGAACGCCAAGGAAGACGTCGGCGCTGCGCTGATACAGCTGGCAGGAAAGCCGTTTGTCCGTGTGCACGTAGAACTGGAACATCACATGGCAGGGCGGCAGCGCCATGCGGCCGACGTCGGCCACGTTCCACGCGCTCACGATGTGGCGGCGGGACGCCGGGTTCTTCTTGATTCCGTCGATGAGCGCGGTGATCTGGTCCACACCGCCGGATGCCGCCGCCTGTCCGTAGGGCTGGCCCCACTTGCGCCACTGGTAACCATACACGGGGCCGAGATTCCCCTTCTCATCGGCCCACTCGTCCCAGATGGTGACGTTGTTGTCGCGCAGATACTGGACGTTCGTGTCGCCCTTGAGAAACCACAGCAGTTCGTGGATGATGGAACGCAGGTGCAGCTTCTTCGTGGTCAGGAGCGGAAAGCCATC
The DNA here is from genome assembly GCA_043732015.1 of Elusimicrobiota bacterium. Taxonomy (GTDB): domain Bacteria; phylum Elusimicrobiota; class Elusimicrobia; order F11; family F11; genus JBBRXR01. The sequence goes on from JAYTIE010000098.1 coordinate 1,728, forward strand.
AGACAGATCGAACCGCATCTGATACCCGAACAGGCTCTTGGTGCCGGTTCCGGTGCGGTCAGGGCGGTCTTCTCCGCGGGAAAGGATGTCTTTTAGAAGTTGGTGGTAAACGTGCACGGGCGTTCCTC
>JAYTIE010000099.1:0-5062 GCA_043732015.1 Elusimicrobiota bacterium
CGAAAGAGAAACGGCCAGACCTGCTGAAGAAGACCGGAAAGAAATAGATTTAATCTGATTGGAGAGAACGAACATGAACAAACAAGCGATCCTCGACTACGTCAACCAGCAGTACTTCAAGCCCCAGAAAGCCCAGTTCAACATCGGAGACACCGTTCGCGTGTCGGTGAAGATCACCGAAGGCGAGACAACCCGTGTTCAGGCCTTCGAAGGCACGGTCATCGCAATGAAAGGTACCGGCGTCGCCGAGACGTTCACCGTTCGCAAGATCTCGTTCGGCGTTGGCGTCGAACGGGTGTTCCCCTACAATTCGCCGAACGTCGAGAAGATAGACATCGTCCGTTCTGGCCATTCGCGTCGCGCGAAGCTTTATTACCTCCGCGACCGCGTCGGACGTTCAGCGCGTCTCGAAGAGAAAGACACGCAGGCCACCACCGACTACAAGAAAGCGGAAGGTAAAGCGGCCACCGAGTCAGCGGAACTCGTCGCCAGCGCGGACAAGAACTAAAGCGCGGGCCGGTGGGGCGTGAAACACTACGCCTTCGACCGAGCCCAGCTTTCTCCTCCCTCCCTTGAATTAATGGCCTCACCGCCGGCGTGCATCGCCGGCGTCGATGAGGCTGGCCGTGGCCCGCTCGCGGGCCCGGTTGTCGCCGCCGCGGTCATCCTCCCGGACTCTCCCCGCATTCATGATTTAAACGACAGCAAGGTTCTTACTCCCGCCCTCCGTGAACGGCTGTTCGGTCAAATCATGGCCAACGCCGTCTCGGTTACCGTTTCGGTCGTAAGCCACGAGATCATCGATAGGGTCAACATTCTTCAGGCCGCTCTCCGAGCCATGCGGGAGTGCGTTTCGCAACTGAATCCCCGCCCGGAGCTTGTTCTGGTCGACGGAAACCAGGCGCCCCGCAGCGGGCTCCCGGAGCGCACCGTGGTCAAGGGTGACGGTCTCAGCGCCTGTATCATGGCCGCCAGCATCATCGCGAAGGTGACGCGGGACCGGCTCATGGTTGAGGCGCACGAAAAATATCCGCAGTATTTCTTCAACGAACACAAAGGCTACGGCGCGCCGAAGCATCTGGAAGCCCTGCGGTTGTATGGCCCATGCCCGATTCACCGGCGCACCTTCGAACCCATGCGCTCATGGTTCGCCGCTCAGCTGGTCCCCTCCTAAAACAAAAACTCCCCTCCAAGGAGTTCATCATGCCCACGGAACGACGCCTCACGGGAAACGGTGCGGAAGAAGAAGCGGCGCGTTACCTGCGCTCCATCGGAATGACGCACATCACCTCGAATTACTTTTCCCGGACGGGGGAAGTGGACCTCATCATGCGCGACGGCCAGACGCTGGTCTTCGTCGAAGTGAAGAGACGGCTCTCGCAGTCGTTCGGGTTGGGAGAGGAATCGATCACCGACGGGAAGCGGCGAAGGATCTGCCATGCCGCCGTGGGGTACATCCAGCGGACCCGCCGGTGGGACCAGAATGTCCGTTTCGACGTGGTGGTAATCCAGGACGGAGAAGTCAGACATTATCCGTCGGCGTTTGTGCCGGAACCGGGGCTAACGTACTATTAGTCCGACGAACCCACAGGAGACCCTCATGCTGATTCGAAAACTATTCAAAGCCGAAATGGCTCACGCCACCGTGGGCGCCTACACCACACGATGCCATCACGTGCACGGGCACAGTTACAAGTTTGAGCTCTTTCTTCGAGCCGATCATCCCAACCCGGCCGGAATGGTGTCCGACTTCAAGGCGGTGAAGGATGGGGGAATCAACGACCTGTTTGATTCCTTCGATCACGCCGTGATGCTCTGGGACAAGGATCAGCGCGCCGACATCATCGGCCGGATCAATCCGGACCGGCATCTTCTGGTTCCCTTCAATCCCACGGCGGAGATGCTGGCGAAGGCCTGTTTTGAACTCTGTCAGGGAATCCTTTCCCATTCTCCAAAGATGAGCGGGGAAGTGGATGCGCGGATTGCCCGCGTGATCGTCCACGAAACGGACACGGGTTACGCCGAGTACGACGAGTCCGATGCCGCGCGCGAAAAATTCCCCCCCGTGAATTTCCGCAACTGGGTCATTTCAGAAGGAATCCGGAAACTCTGGACTGCGCCGGGCTGGTACGAGGCGCTCCGAAAATAGGCTTCCGCCACAAAGCAGAATCATCTCTTGATCTCGATGTGGTTCGCCGTTAGATTCGAGAATACAGGCGAGGTTCTCGACCGATTTCATGGATCATCTCACAGAGCTGGAAAACAGAAGTATCTACACCATCCGCGAGGCCTACCAGCAATACCTAAAGCTGGGGCTCCTGTGGTCAATCGGCAAAGACTCCACAGTTCTTTTGTGGCTGTGTATGAAGGCTTTCCTCGGTAAACCGCCCTTTCCCATCCTGCACATCGACACCTCGTACAAGTTCAAGGAAATGTACGAACAGCGCGACCGTCTCGCGAAGGAATGGGGCTTCAAGGTTATAGTGGCGAAAAACGAGGCCGCACTCAAAGACGGCATGAACCCCGAAAAGGCCGGTCGCCTGGCCTGCTGCACCGCTTTGAAGACCAACGCGCTCCAGACCGCGATCCAGGAAAACGGATTCCAGGCCATCCTGCTCGGGATTCGACGCGACGAACACGGCATCCGCGCCAAGGAACGGGTTTTCTCTCCCAGGAATTTCAACTTCCATTGGGACTACAAGAACCAGCCGATGGAAATCTGGGAACAGCACAAGCGCCAGGAAGACGCCGAACATCACTTCCGGGTTCATCCGATCCTGAACTGGACCGAAATGGACATCTGGCAGTACACCCAGCGAGAGAAGCTTCCCGTCGTCGATCTCTACTTTTCCAGGAAGGGAAAACGTTTTCGCAGCATTGGCTGCGAGCGGTGCTGTCAGCCGGTGGATTCTCTGGCGAAAACAGTTCCCGAGGTGATTGAAGAGCTTCGCACGACAAAGACCGCGGAACGCTCCGGCCGCGCACAGGACAAGGAATCGGCCTACATGATGCAGAAGCTGCGGTCTCTCGGGTACATGTGATGGACGCGACCAGAATCGTCATTGTCGGCCACGTCGACCACGGCAAATCCACCTTCTCGGGGCGCCTGCTTTACGACACACAGAATCTTTCTCCCGACCGCCTGGCCGAAATCAAGAAGGCCAGCGAAGAGCACGGGCGCCGCATGGAATTCGCGTTCGTCACCGACCAGTTTCAGGAAGAGCGCGAGAATAACATCACCATCGATACCACGCAGACGTTCTTCAACATCAACGGCCGGCCGTTCATCCTGGTCGACGCGCCCGGTCACAAGGAATACCTGAAGAACATGATCACGGGCGCGACGCAGGCGCAGCACGGCGTCATCATGCTCGATGTGAACGAAGGTATTCGCGAGCAGACCGACAAGCATGCGCGAATACTGAATCTTCTCGGAATTCACCACGTCGCGGTGATGGTCAACAAGATGGACACCGTGAAATTCGATGAGAAGATTTTCCAGCGACTCCGGAACGAGATTGTCGACCAGATGACGCAGTTCGGCGTTGCTCCGACCGAGGTCATTCCGCTTTCCGCCTATGAGGGCGACAATGTTTCGAAACGTTCGGCGCGCATGCCGTGGTACAAGGGCCCAACCGCGCTGGAATTCATCGAGAGTTGCAGGCCGCCTGCCAGCAGCGGTCCCGTTTCGGTTCTGCGGCTTCCGGTCCAGGCGATCTTCGTTCACGAGGGGCGTAAACTCCTGATGGGCCGGGTCGAGCAGGGGACGCTCACCAAGGGCCAGACCATCGCGATGTTTCCGTCCGGAACGCAAGCGAAGGTAAAGGACGTCCTGAAATTCCGCGAGAGCGTCACCAGCGCTTCCGAGGGTGAATGCGTGGCGGTGGATCTCGGTCAGACCAATTTCAAGCGCGGCGATGTGGTGACGGCCGCGCCGTCACCGGCGGCTGCGGGCATACTGTCCGTTCATGCGTTCTGGGCGTCGCCGGAACCGTTGAAGACGGGCGACAAGATTCTGGTGGAATGTCGCACGCAAAGTGCGACCTTCGAGGTATTGTCTGTCTCGGATGAAATCGACCGTCTCGGCGAAGAAATTCCGTCGCTGGCGACCGGTGAGGTTGGATTGATCAGGATAAAAAGCACATCTCCCATGCTCGTGGATGCGAAACCGGATGGCGCGCCCCTGTCGCGTCTCGTGTTCCACCGGAACGGGCAGGTGGCGGGATGTGGCGTGGTGGCTCATGCGGCCTAAACTGCCTGCCATCGCCTTGGGATTTTTTTTCGTCGCGACTGTGACGCGGTTCAGCCATGCCTATCTGGATCCCGGCACGGGGATGACGTTCGTATCCGGCATCGGCGGGTTCGTCGCGGGTCTTCTCGCTCTGGCGGTTGGCGCGGTGGCGCTGACCTTTCGTCGTTGCGTGGCGGGGAGCAAGGCGGCATGGGCGGCGGTCAGGCGGTTGTTCGGGGGCCGTCCTTCTGTGTGAGAAAATGCGAAAGACAATTTCTTCCCTGCTGGCGGTCTTCTTTCTTGCCCCCGCGATCGCCGCTGACAGGAGGACCGCTGTGACCCCTGCTGATCGGAAGCTGATGGTCATCGGCCTGGACGGTCTGGATCCCGCGCTTGTCGAAAAATACATGGCGGAGGGACTTCTTCCCAATCTGAAAAGCCTGACCGAAACAGGAACGTTGGGACGGCTGGCCACATCCAATCCTCCTCAATCTCCCGTCGCCTGGTCGTGCCTCATTTCCGGCGGCAACCCCGGCCACCACGACGTGTTCGATTTTGTGGTTCGCGACCCGGTTACACATCTGCCCGAAATTGGCATGACCCAGACGAAGAAAGCCGCCTCCGGCCTGAAGGAGATCTTTGCCGGTCTCACCGGGCCCTCCATCCAGACGCGCCGGAAGGGGGGAACGTTCTGGGACGTGCTGGGTAAAAATAAGATTAAAAGCGTCATCCTGCGCATGCCCGTCACCTTCCCCGCTGAGCCCCTGGAAGGCCGCCTCCTGAGCGGAATGGGTACGCCGGACATCCGCGGCACCCAGGGCGTGTTCAGCT
>JAYTIE010000100.1:0-5055 GCA_043732015.1 Elusimicrobiota bacterium
GTCTCCGCGCTTCGTCTTTTTTAAAAGGAAAGGCCTGACATGAAACTGGGTCCCGGCACTGTCGTCGCCATCACCGGCGCGTCCTCAGGCATTGGACAGGAACTCGCCGCCCAGATGGCGGCCCTCGGCTGCTCGGTCGCCCTGGGCGCGCGACGCGCCGAACTGGTGGAAAAGAACGCCGAAGAGATTCGCCGCAAGGGCGGGAAAGCCATCGGCGTCTCCATGGACGTCTCCGTCCGGGCGGACGTTGACCGGTTTTTCAAAAAAGCCGCCGAGTCCTTCGGCCGCCTCGATATCGCGGTTCACAACGCCGGAATTTCTCCGGCCAAGGGAACACTGCTGGAGAACGACGAGAAGGATCTTCGCCGGACCATGGATGTGAATTTCATGGGATGCGTTTACGGTGTGTGGGCCGCCGCGCCGCTGATGGAACAGACGGGCGGGGGACTCATGGTTTTCGTTTCTTCCATCGTGGGCAAACGGGGGGTGCCGCTCAGCGCCGCCTACTGCGCGTCCAAGTTCGCCGTTCAGGGGCTGACCGAATCCATCCGTCCGGAGCTGGCAAAGAAAAATATCCGCACCCTGGCCGTGTGCCCGCCCGGCGTCAAAACCGATTTCTTTACCGTGAATGGCCGCGGGGACAATCGCCGGTTCCGCCTGCACCCGGTGGAGAAGATTGCCGGGGACATTGTTTCCGCCTGCCGCCACGAGAAGCGGGAGATTCTTCCGACCATGGACGCAAAACTGCTTCATTGGTTGAATTTGCTGGCGCCGGGCTTGATGGATAAGGTGATCGGGCGCGCAAAAGGGGTTTGAGGTGAAGAAAGCGATCATCGGAACGCTGTTGGGCACCGCTGTTTATTTCGGCTGGATCGCTGTCTCCTGGACGGTCTTCCCCTGGCACAAGGCCACGATAAAAACATTGCCGAACGAAGCCCTCATCGTCGACACGTTGAAGGTCGTGGTAAAAGAGCCCGGTCTCTATGGATTCCCGGCGAACACCGGCGACAACGCGACCTGGGCCGAAAAAATTCGTCAGGGTCCGGTGGGCCACATGGCTTATGTTCCGGCGGGCGCCGATCCCATGTCGGCCATGGTCATGGTCCGCGGATTCGTATGCGACCTTCTTTTGTCCGCTCTCCTCATGTGGATCCTGTGGGCATCGCGTCTTCGCAAGCGCGTCCACCAGATCCATCTCGCGGCGGCCGTCGGGTTGATTGCGGGGCTCGCCGTGGGTCTGCCACTTTGGAACTGGATGAGCTTTCCCGCCGGCTACACGGCCGTGACGGTCCTGGATCTTTTGATTGGATTCATCCTGATGGGCGCGGTGATGGGCGGTTTTGTCCCTGACGCGTCCCGGGAATAGAGGAGAAAAACCCCGGAACGCCTTCCGGTTTTGCAAACTGACATGGAAATGAGCACTTTGTTCTGGATCGCCACCTCCTGCGTTCTCTCGTTCGCTGCGGGATTTTTCGTCTATGCTCTTGTGCATCTGCGCAAGCGGCCACCGGCCCTGGAAGCCGCTCCCGGCACCGAGACGCTCGTGCAGGAATCCGCCCTTCGCGACGAAATCACGGGCCTCTACAACCGACGCCAGCTCATCCAGCGCCTCGAAGAAAACATGGCGCGCTGCAACCGCAACAATGAGCGCATGGCGGTCATCCTCTGGGACATCGACGGTTTTGTTGCGTTCAACAATGCTTTCGGCCAGAGCGAGGGGGACCGCCTTCTCAAAAAAGTGTCCGAGACCATCCGGAAGACTCTCCGCGTTTACGATGAAGCCTTCCGTTGCGGTCCCGATGAGTTCTGCGCGATTGTCATTCCGGGAGACGAGGTGGTCGCTGAAGAAGTCGATCGTCGCGTCACCGGAATCGTGGCCAAGGAACTCTTCGAGAAAGAGCCTGCCTACGCGGGGCGCAGTTTCTCGCTGTCGGCTGGGGTCGTCTACTATCCGGGCGAGACCCATGTGGCGGATTCCCTGCTTCACGCGGCCGGTCAGGCGCTGTACCAGACGCGCCTTTCCCGCAAAAAGGGTTCCGAATCCTGACGTTTCTCGACGGAAAAAAAGCCCGCCTAAAAATAAACGTTGACACACCCTACAGACGTAGGGTACTGTGCTCAGCATGAACACGCCGCTCACACCAAAGCAGGACGCGATCCTGAGATTCATTCAGGACTACTCCGCTGAAAATCAGGTCCCACCGACCCTCCGGGAAATCGGTCACGCGTTCGATCTCTCCGTTGGAACGGTCCAGGACCAGGTGGAAGCCCTTCGCCGAAAGGGATACCTGACCCGAGAAGCGAGCCGGTCCCGTGGCGTTCGTCTGCCCACCCAGTCCCATCAGGTCCCGATCCTCGGCCGCGTGTTCGCCGGAACCATGCACGCGGCTTACGAAGACGTGGAAGGCCATCTCGCGGTTGAGAAAGGAACCAGCGTCATCGATATGTTTGCCCTGCGCGTTCGCGGTGACTCCATGATCAACGCCGGCATCCATGACGGCGATCACGTCATCGTTCGCCGTCACGCCGACGCTTCGGATGGCGACATCGTGGTGGCCCGGCTGGAAGATGAGACCACGGTGAAGCGCCTGCGTACGCGGGGGAAAGAGCCGCGTCTCTGTCCGGAAAACCCGGCTTACCGAGACATCACCGGTCCCTTTGAAATTCTGGGCGTCGTCGTTGAACTGCGCCGGCGGTTGAAATAGGAGGCGGTCATGGTTATTGAGAAATTGAAACCAGGTCTTCGAGATATTGTTGCGCCGGGCCCCGTCGAGCGAGGGCTGTATCTGATCGACAAGAGCGAAGATGCCGCCTCCAACCTCCAGGACCGGATCGTTGACCTTCTGTGGTGGGATTCCGTTGCCACACCGGGCGCCATGCCGTCCCGCTCGTCTGCGTGGCGAAACGGCCGCGTGGCCCTCGAATCTTCCCGTCAGCACCGCCGGCACTCCCGAATCGGTGCACTGAACTGGATCGATACAGGACGTCTTTTCAATGTGGGCACGCTTCTCTCTCAGGCGCGTCTTCGTGGCCTCGAAGGAAACCGTGTTGCCCGTGCGGTCCGGGTTCAATACCCGGTTGACCCGCTGGCCTATCTGGGCGCGCTGGAACGGATCCCGAACGCCGCTCTCTGCGCTCTGGGAGAAAACGAACGTCAAAAAGCCCCCACCGCTTTCAGTCGCATCCGTATGACCTCGGAACCCCTGCGGAGCCCGAGTTCGATCTGGTGGACGCCACTCGTGGTGATTTCGGACCTGTTTCTGCCGCTTGAGGATTCGTCCCTTCCCTTCGGTGACAAGGATGAGATCCGCTACCGGTTTCTGGAACGGCTCGAGCACCTGAAGGAACGGGCGGTGGTAATTGCTTTCACCGACCAGGGCGCCGGCCGGGACCGCTTTTTCACCCAGGAAGTACTCCGTCTGGGCACCCGGATCGGCATTGACCGGCCTGAGTCCCTGTCGGTCCAGCCCGTGCTGGAAATGGCACAGGCCGTCCACTAACGGTTCAATTTTCCGAGAAGGCGTTGCCCTCTTTGGTTCGCGGATTTCTCTGCGAGGGCGAGCGATTCGAGTCCAAAGAGGGCGCGTCCCGGAAAATTAGACACTGAAAGGCCGTTCGGCTATGATCCCGAGCAATGCGTTCCACTCGACTCTTCCGTCGTATTGCGCTTCTGCTGATCCCGATTTTGGGGACCGGTTTTTCGCGTATTCTCGCCGCCGACGCTTTTCCGAACCGGCTCGAACCTTCCGTCCTCGAATCCGCCAAATTGGGTCCGAATGCGTCGGTATATGTGCGGCGTGAAATCCCGGTGTTGATGCGCTCCGATCAGGCTGTGAACGTGCTCAATTTCAGCAGCGCAACGGCGAAGATCCTGATGCTGGGAAAGTACCACAGCCCGAACGGCATGCTGGATCTGGAGCTTCAGGGCTCGCTCCAGGCGGGTACCCTTGAAATTGATCTGCCGATGGGAAAGTTGGATGCTGCGCTTTACGAATGGGAAGAACTGCTCGCCCGCTCGAAGGACCTGGATAATCTGAACGCCCATCTTCAGGGACTCACCTTCAAAGACACGACGGGTTTCCGCGCGATATATCACGTGAAGCGTTCTATCGAGTTCCAGTTGACGCTGGATGTTCCTTATAACGCTGATACGCAGACCCTGGGCGGACCGTCGCCGTCTTTCAAGGCCGCCGCCGATTTCATCAGGTATCTGGAGAAGGATTCCCGTTCACGCACCATCCTCGAGAGCAACACGTCGGGCCTTCCCGTTTTTGTTTCGGCGGGGGACACGACGGGTTCTCTTGCAGCGGGTTTTCTTGCGGATACCATCCGGTTTGATCCCGTAAGCGGACGGCGAGAGTTTGGATACACCGGGCGGCTATCTCGGTTATCACAATTGCCGGAGGTCAAGCGGGTCATCAAGGATCCGGCGGTGAAGGCTTTCATCGATGGCCCGGAGGACGTTCTCATCAAGGCGCTCGGATCCGATGACGCCGGATTTTCCTTCACGATATCCAAAGAAGGCGGAAAGCACATCGACGCCACGTTGCTCGGCAAGCGCGTTACCCTCAAGTCCTAGCCCGCCTCATGCTGAAGGTTTACTCCGGCCCTTTCCATCCGCATCTCGAAGAGGCCTTCGCCCAGGCTGTCTCCTCCAAGAAATCGGTCTTTGAAACCATCGCCGTGGTTGCTCCATCGGGGCGGTTGCGGGATCGCGCCCAGATGCTGCTGGCCGCCCGCGGCATCGCGGTGGCGGGTGTTCACTTTCATACGGTTGGATCGTTTGCGGATGAAGTCCTCTGGAACGCTGGCGGTACGAAGAGGGAAATCGTTTCCGATCCGCTGTTCTTCGACACCCTCGTAAAACTGATTCTCAAGAAAGACCGGCCGTTCGAAGGCGTGGATGATCTGGCCATTCCAGACGGCTTTCCGCCCAGCGTTCGCGCGACCCTGCGCGACCTTGTGGACGCGGGCGTTGAACCGGAGAGGCTTCTTGATGCCGTCAACGAGCGGGAAGAGTTCAACATCGCCGAGGTGGACGTCGGGTCACTGAAG
>JAYTIE010000101.1:0-5049 GCA_043732015.1 Elusimicrobiota bacterium
TGGCCACCGCGGTGTTCGGCCTCTCATTCCTCTCGTGGGGGCTGGCCATCGTTCCCTTCCTGATCATCCTCTTCCTGTTCGGGATCTCGCTCGGGGTTCTGGCCTGTTCGATGGTCCTCCGGCTGGGCCCGGCCGCGGAGTGGTTCATCTGGCCCATTCCGGCCCTGATTTCCCCTTTCGCGGGCGTCTTCTATCCCCTCTCGGCGCTGCCGGTTCCGATGCGGGCCGTGGGACGGATCCTTCCTCCGTCGTATGTTTTCGAAAATCTCCGGGCCATCGTGGCGGGCCAAGCGCCTCATTGGAACGATCTCTTCATCGGAGCGGGGTTGTCGGTGGGGTACATTCTGCTCGCATGCTGGGCGTTCACACGCACCTATCGCTATGCGGTTCGGGTGGGGCTCATCGCGCGCTACAGCGCGGAATCGGTGAGCTGAGGGAAGGCTGGCGCTATTCGATGGCCATTCCCGAGATGGGAATGACCTGGGGCGAAACCGTCGTGGACAAGGGCGGCATTTCCATCTGGAACCAGAGTCCGCGCGTGGCCCCGGCGGGCACGGAAATTCCCTTCTCACTGGCCGCATCAGCATCCCGCGCATAGGCGGTCAACGAGGCCGTGTTCGTCGAAGTGGTCACGACGTCGACGGAAGAATCGAAGTCTGCCTGGACCGGGAGCGTTGACTTGAACACCGCGGAAAGCCGGTATTCATCCAGTCCGGCCCCGTGAGTCACGGCCGTCCAGGTAACTGGGTTGTTGATGGTCAGCTGGAATTTCTCCGTTACGTTGCCCGTGTTCGTCACGGTGACGGAGCTGGAAATCACATTCGTCGTTCCCGCCGTCAGGCTGGCGAAGCTGATGTTTCGCTGAGACATCGAAAATCCCAGCACGGTGATCGTGGCCCAGTTCGTGGCGCCATTCGAAATCGAGCTGTACCGGCTAATCTCGTCATTCGTCCAGATCCGGACGTAATAGGTTCCGCCACTGATCAGGTCAACGAGGTTCGTGGTGCAGGACGTTCCGGGCGTCACGCTCGTCGTGGCGATGGTGACGCTGCTTACACCGACCGGCAAGTTGGCCGTCGGATTCCAGGAATTCCCGCCCGCGTAGAGGGTGTCGGTCGTGTAATGAATCGTGTAAACGGAATTGACCAGCGTCCCGGTTGCGCCGTCGTTTCCGGGAGAGAGCCAGGTCAGGTTCACCGATCTTCCCGCGGTTCCCTGAAACGCCGCCAGCGTCGAGATGAAACCCGGGGCTGTAAAGTCCCAGTTCGTGTTGTTGCTCACGCTGATGCTTCCGGTCGCGAACATGGTGTTCCCGCTGGATGCGTTGGAATCGCGAACAGTCAGATTGTCCAGCGTTTCCGACGAGCCCGACATCTTGAAATACCAGGTGGTTCCGTTCGACGAAGAAAGGACCCCGATGTTCCTGAAGTCCACCTGGCTCGTCACGTAGTTGGTGGTTCCCGCGGTGAACTGCATGGTCGCGCCGCTGATCAGCGCGCGAAGCGTGTAAAACGTGCTCGATCCCGAGAGCTGATGGATGACGGCACCATCGAAAACAACCTCGCCGCCGCTCGGCGTGTAAACGCCGCTCCCGGTCCAGTTGCCCGCCACGTGCAGCACGGTGGCCGAGCTTCCGGTGAAAACGCCTTTCGTTGCGATCGACACGTTCCCATTGATGTCCAGTTCCCGGTCGTTCGCGTCGTTGTCGAGCGTGGTTAGATTGGTATCGCCGGCGCTGCCAACGGTAAATGTTCCGTTCACGTTAATGAGCCCGCTGCCCGTTCCGTTCACGGTGATCACCCGGTCAGCGGCCGATGAGTTCGTGAAAAGGAGATTGTTGAACGTCCAGACATTCGTTCCGGCCACGTTTGTTCCAAACGTCTGGGCAGCGGCGACGCGCTGCTCAAACGTTCCCCCGGTGAAATTGAGGCAGCCGGTCGTTCCGTTGCCCGTCACGTTTCCAGCCACGGTCACATTCGAGGTGCCCGTCATCGTTCCGACGGTGACGATAAAATCTACGTTAACCAGGACCGCCGACCCCACGTTGTAGATACCGGTGCCGTTGAGCAGAAGCGTGCTGAAAGCGGACGTGCCCGTCATGGTGCCGGTCAGGTTCTTCACCGACGGGCTCCGCAGCGTGACCGAGGCCGTGTTGGCGGTGAAGGTCCCGCTGTTCGTGTAGCTTCCCCACAGCGTCATCGCAAAGTTGCTGCCGCTGGTTGTCAGCGTGTTGCTGCCGCCAATCGTGAGATCCCCCATCACATTGATGGCGGAGAGCAGGGTTTTCGTGGGGGTGCCCGCGCCGGAGGCGATCACCAGATTTCCGTACGTGGGCGTGCCCGACACGTTCTGCGCCACGCCGGCGTTGTAGGTGACTGTGCTCGCTACGTTCAAAGCGCAGTTTGCCGCGGTGTAGAGTGTCGGAAAAGTGGTGGCGGTTCCGGCTGAGCCGAGCGACAACAGGCCAGTCGGCCCCATGACGAAGTATCCACCTGTCGTGCCGGTGATCTGATTTCCCCCGTCATCCAGGGTCCCCGAGCTGATAGTCAGTGATGTGGCCGTGATGGCGGCGCCCATGGTCACCGTCTGGCCCGTCGCCGTGATGGTTAAGCCATTGAACACGATCGTGCCGGAGTTTAATGTTGTCGAGGTGGGCGACGCGACGATGACGGTAGAAGTGCCGACCACGAACGAGCCCACTCGCGTGAAGAGAGTTCCGGAGGACCCGTCCAGCCGGATCGTGGACGCATTCGCCGTTAACGTTCCGCCCACGGCGATGTTGAGCGTCGCCGTCCTGAGATCAAAATTCGCCCCGGTGGTCATGTTGGTGGCGGCCGTGTTCGACTTCGTGATCAACGTCGCACCGGCGACGGTGATGGAGGATCCCATCGTAACGCCCAGCGTCATCGCCGACGCTGTGGGGTTGATTGTGAAATTCCCGTTAATGGTCAACGGGCTCGTTCCGAACGTATAGGTGCGGCCCAGCGATATGTTCGGCGACAGGTCGAGCCCATAGAAAGTGATCAGGTTGTTTGAAGTCAACGTCACCGACGCGTCGCCGGTGAAGGCGACTTTGGAGCCGCCGGGTACGAAGCTTCCGGCGACGATCATGATGGTTCCCGTGGTGCCGTTCAGCGTAACCGTGCTGCCGTTCGCTACGAACGTCGCGTTGGTGTTCACCGCCAGGTTTGCCGCGTTCACGGCGTAGTTGCCGGACGTGGTGTCCAGTTTGGAAGTCGCGCTTGTGGCCTGCGTGACGTTCAATGTCGTGGTCACGGTGAGCGTGTTGCCCAACGCGACGGTGAGATTTAGCGCTGAACCCGCACTCGGAATGATCGTCATGTTGTTCGCCGTGATGGCACCGGAACCGAACGTGTAGGCGCGGCCTGCCGTCATGGTCGGCGTGACGGTCAGCGTGCTGAAAGTAATGGTTCCGGCCGACGCCGTGACCGAAGCGTCGGGCGTCATGTTCACAATCGAGGTCCCCGCCGTGAACGTTCCGTTGTTCGTGATCAGTGTTCCCGTGGTTCCGTCCAGCAAGATGGTCGACGCGTTCGCCGTCACGGTGCCGGGCGGGCCGATCGTCAGATTGCCGGTCTCGAACGCGAAGTTGCTACCGCTTGTTGTCAGGTTTGAGGTGCCGCTCGTCGTTCCCGTTGCCGTCGTGACTCCGGAGACCGTGATGGAGGAAGCCATCGTCACTGTGAGAGCCAGCGATGACGCTGCCGTCGGATTGATCGTAAAGTTTCCGTTTATGGTCAGCGGACTCGTCCCAAACGTGTAGGCCCGGCCCAGCGTGATCGTCGGAGTCAGGTCAAGACTGTATAGCGTGATGGCGTGGTTCGATGTGAGCGTGAGACCCGCATCGCCGTTCATGATCACCTTCGAAGCGCCGGGCGCGAAGCTTCCAGCGGCGATCAACGGGGTTCCGCTCGTTCCGTTCAAGGTGACTGTGCTGCCGTTCGCGGAAAAAATTGCCCCTACGTTCACCGCGAGATTGGCGGCACTCACCGCGTAGTTTCCTGACGTCGTGGTAAAGCTCGATGTCGCGCTGGCCGCCCGCGTCACGTTAAGCGTGTTCGTCACGTTCAACGGACCGCCCAGCGCAAGAGTGAACGCAAGGGCCGATCCGGCGCTCGGAATGACTGTCATGTTGTTGGCCGAAATCGTCCCGGACCCGAAGGTATAGGTGCGGGCCACTGTGATCGTTGGCGTGACGGTGAGCGTACTGAACGTGATCGATCCTGAGGTCGCTGCGATCGACGCGTCAGGCGTCATGTTCACGATCGAGGTTCCCGCTGTGAACGTTCCGGTGTTGCTGAACAGCGTTCCGCCAGTTCCGTTCAGCGTGATCGTCGAGGCGTTACCGGTTACCGTTCCCGGGCTGCCGATGTTCAGATTTCCGGTGGTGAATGCGAGGTTCCCTCCCGTCGTGGTGAGATTCGCCGTTCCGCTTGTGGTGCCGGTGACCGTCGCGGTGCCTGTGACCACGGTGGCGGCACCGAGATTGACGGTCAACGCGAGAGCACTGGCGGCCGTGGGATTGATGGTGAGGTCGTGGCTGACATTCAGTGCCGTGGTTCCGAAAGTATAGGCGCGGCCCGAAGTAATCGTCGGCGTGATTTTGAGGTCATAGAAAGTGAACGCATTGTTGGAGGTGAGGGTGGCGGTGCCGTCGCCGGAGAAGGTGAAGGTGGACGTGTTGGCGTTGAACGTTCCGGCGTTTGTGAAGAGCGTTCCACTTGTCCCGGTGATGATGATTTCCGAGGACCCCGCCGAAAACGTGCATCCGGATTTGGTTTCAAGCGAACCCGTGGTCAATTGTTTGCTCGTGTTCGTTGAGAGCGTCGACGTCGCAGAGCCCCGCGCCGTCACGGAACTGAGGCCCACCACCGTCAGGTTGGCGCCCATGTTTACCGTCAATGCCAGCGCCGACCCGGCCGTGGGATCGATCAGGAATTTCCCATTCATCGTGATCCCACCGGTACCGAAGGTATAAGCGCGCGCAAGAGTGATTGTTGGGCTGAGCGTGAGATTGTAAAGCGTCAT
>JAYTIE010000102.1:0-12921 GCA_043732015.1 Elusimicrobiota bacterium
CTCCCCTACGCGCCCGGCGGCCTGGCCTTCACAGTCACCGGCGCTGAAGACCACAACCAGAATGTTTCCTTCACAGGTCAAAGTGTGGTGGGCGCCACCGATGCGCGTTTCGGAGCTGCGGGAGAAAACAAGACAACGATGACGACTCAGCCCAACAACCAGGTGGTTACCGTGAACGCGAATGGGATTGACCATGGATCGTACATTGACTTTGGTTCTCATGGAACGCCCATCACGGGTACCGTTCAGCTGGCGGGCGGTCGCGATGTCGCGATCACCGGTTCGGTTTATGCGGGCTCAAACGGCCAAAAATCAATCGTCTTCAACACGCCGGCCAATGCCAGCGATGCCGCGGCGCTGAAAAGCACGCCGCCCTTGAGCGTGACTGTTGAGGGGCCCACGGGAGGAAAGGTGACATTCACCGCTCGGCCGGACCTCTCCACCGTCATGCTGACACCAACTCTCCGCGGCGTTTCAACGGCACCGCCGGCTCCGATCAACGCGGCGGGCGCGGTTCGAGTGGAAACGACGCTAACCAACAACGAAGTTCATGTGCCTCTGCCCGGCGGCCTCGTTCCAACGACCGCCGCGGGACCAGTGAACATCCAGTTCCCCAATGGTCCGACGATCTCTGGGCGGATTCAAAACGCCGGAGGACAGCCGACCCTTGTACTGAATCCCGCGCAGGCCCCAAGCTCAGTTGTGCACGGTGCTGTGAACTTCACCGTCACCGGCGCGGCACCAGCCACGCGAGGCGTAAATTTCAGCGCGACCTCTGATGTGGCCATGCGCGGAAACTCGGAGGACACGACGTTCTCAAACGGGAATCAATCGGTGGGGCTGGAAATACGGAGCGATGGGCTGCGCACATTGGTCCCACAAATTGTCGTACCGCCGAGCCTCAACGTGGGACCTCCTGGCTCGACAGTTAATGTCGTGTACAGAATGGAAGGGACCCTGGATATCAAGGCCACGGGCATTGTTGGGAACGATGGCTCATTTCGCGCGCACCCGGAGACCAGCAACGAAGCGCTCGCTCTGATTCAAAGCGACAGAATTAGCCAGATCACCATTACGCCCGCCGGTGGCGCGCCGATGACGTTCACGCCGAAAACCGGACTCACTGCGCTTGTCCTCCAGAGGAACGGGGGCCCCGCACCCACCCAGCCGTCAACGCAATTGGTCACCCGGCCGCTCATTCGGATCGATGCCGTCACGCAGATCGATGCCGTGAATCGACGCTAACGCGGTTCAATCAGACAGGAGGGGAAGGTCAGGCAAGTTCTGTTCGGTCAGGAAGGCGCTTTGGAAGGATCGGAGAGGGTGGGATTCGAACCCACGAGAGCCTTTCGACCCTACACACTTTCCAGGCGTGCCGTTTCAACCGCTCACGCACCTCTCCATCAACTGGGAACCAGCACTTTTAGCAGTTTCGGGCGGAAGGGCCAATTGGCTTGGTGTCCAAAACGTTCCCAACCCGGCATAAAGGATCGGCCTCCCAACCTTTCGCCCGCCTTCACAATGGGACAACTCGCCCCGCCAGGCCACAATGTTGGAATTGGCCCGCGCATTCGGTATATGTGTTTCTCGGGCCCGAACCCTTCTCCGTTTCAGGGAAGTTCGTACGTAAGGTCAGTCTAAATTTGTAAGAAGGAAATCTCGTCAAATGACCACCAAAAAATCACAGCCTGCATTTTTTGTTCATCCGACGGCGGACGTCGAGAAACAGGTGAAGATTGGACAAGGCTCGCGGATTTGGCACCACTGCCACCTGCGAACAGGCGCGCGAATCGGAGCCAACTGCAGTCTCGGCAGGAACGTTTTCATCGACACGAATGTCCGACTTGGCAACGACGTCAAGGTGCAGAACAACGTGTCAATCTATGAGGGCGTTACCATCCAGGAAAAGGTTTTCGTCGGCCCGCACGTGACATTCACGAACGATCCCTATCCCCGGGCTTTTCCAAACGGCTGGCGTAAGACCCCTACCCTCATCAAGAAGGGGGCCTCCCTGGGCGCCAATTCGACAATTATCTGCGGCATCGTCATCGGCGAATACGCCATGGTTGGTGCCGGCGCTGTCGTCACCAAGAACGTCCCGCCCTTTGCCCTCGTCGAAGGTCTTGGTTCCCGCATCGTCGGCTACGTTTCGACGAACGGACATCCCGTTCGTCACAAATCCGCGAAAAAGGCCAGACGGAACAAACGTGGCTGAACGGCGTCGCCGTGGCTTTATCGTTCTCGTCAACTACAACAACGCCTTAGAGATAGACGACTTCCTCCAGTCCCTGACGCGTTTTTCTCCACCGTCCGAAATCCTGCTGGTCGACGACGGGTCGACGGACGGCTCCGATCTGATCGCTGATAACCGTGGGCTGACGGTGCTGCGACACCAGGTCAACAGAGGCATCGGTGCCGCTATACGGACGGGAATCGACGCCGCCATAGAACGCGGCGCGGACTTCGTGACGATTATGTCCTGCAATGGAAAAATGGCTCCTGGGGATCTGTCGCGTATTATGGAGCCGCTTGCGTCCGGCGAGCTTGATTACGTGGCCGGAAGCCGCTTTATGAAAGGAGGGCAGACGACCGGCCTTCCCCTCCCCAGAAGGATCGCAATCAAAGCGCTGAACATAGCGGCGTGGCCTATCCTCGGACGGTATTTCTCAGACATAACCTGCGGCTTCCGCTCGTATTCCGTGGATTTCATAAAGAGGCCGGAAGTGAACATCCATCAGGAATGGCTGGACCGTTACGAGCTGGAATATTACCTGCAGTATTGGGCTTGTCGGCTGGGGCTTCGAATAGGAGAAGTGCCGATCGCGATTCGCTATGACCATCTCGGACCGGGCCGGGCATCGAAGATTCGCCCCTTCTCCGGTTGGTGGTCAATTTTGCGGCCCTTTCTCCTCCTCAGCCTTCGCTTGAAACGCTGAGCCCGGACATAGGGGTCACAATTCCTGCTTTAGATAGAAATAGTCTTTGCCGATCACGGCCTGGCCCTCGAGATCCTTGGACCAACAGAGCCGAATAGAGGCCGGGCCATCGTTCTGGACGTATTCGACTTTAATCAGATGGAATCCCTGTTTGAGATCCAGCGCAGCGTGCCCCACCTCGAGATAGTTCTTGGCCTCGATAATCAGAGCGCCGTCCAGCCAAACGGATGCCCTATCATCTTGATAGGTGAAGAACTCATAAGCTCCGTCTTTGGGAACAAAAAGGAAGGAGGTGAACCGAACGGAAAACCAGGAAGTTCTGCCAATTTTCTTCCGGATAAAAGAGCTTCCCGTAAACTTGGAATCCACGTTGGAGACTTTCTCCGTGAAGAAAAGCTGAGCGAAGTTCTGGTCTGAGTAATATTCCGCGCGCACACCTTTCTTTTTGGCCTCTCGCGAATGAACAAGAGCAGCGCTTCCAACGACGGCCAGGATCCCCGCGATGGTGCAAGCTGCGACCAAAGTGTGTGTCCGACAGAAATTCGCACAAGTCTCTGCCGCCCGGGCGGCCGACCGGCGCAGAAATTTCTGCCAACGGGGGACTTCCGTAAAGCGGTCAGAGAGAACCTTTCTTGCCCGGCCAAGGACGGACTGAGTGTTCTCTACTATGAGCGCATTTGAAAGGGCTCCCGGCCGATCAGACGGGTTGACGTCGAAGAAATCCGCGAGGCGAGCCTTTCCCACGATGTTCTTAAACTCTGTCGCTTCCGTGCCGGACAGAATCGGAGCACCAATCCGTTGTTCCAAATCTTCAACCACAGCAGACGCAACGATCACGGCGCGACATACGAGGAGGTGGCAAATGCTGGGATGGTTCGAGAATTCACCCATCGCAGCTGAAATGCATGCCTCAGCTTCGTCTGCGATGGCTCTGATTTCTTGGACGGATCTGGGCAAAGGTGGCTCCATATTCGGGCTAACGCCGGGTATTCCTGATGTCGATGAAGACTGCAGACAGATACGTCGCCGCCAGAAGGGCAGAAACGCATAGAGCTGCGAACAACTTCCCTTGACCGTCATCATTTGCAGCATTCCGGGGCCAGACTCCGGGCCAGGGATGTGCCAATGCATTGATGCCGCCAACACCGACAATGATCAGCGGAAAATAGTACCGGTATTGTACCCCGTAAACCGAATCCAACCCGACCGGCGTCCAGATCGTGTAAAGGATAGACACCACGAACATTCCCGCCGCGAAAACTCCCCCCATCAAAATCATGGAAGCCAGCAGGCGCCTTCTCCAGGGGTAAAACTTGGCCGAGAATTCCTGGTCTCGCCTCCACGATCCCCAAGACTGATGCAGATCCAAAGAAAACATTAAGAGAATTCCAAGCATCCAGAGGTAATAGGTCGTTGTCACAGGCAACGTCCGCGAGGAACGCCAGTTAAAAGGGCCCCAACGTCCGAGCCCAAAGGCTTCGTCCAGATTCGTTACCTGCCGCGAAAATGTGGCTGCCAAAAGCGAAGTGGCGGAAAAAGGATGGCCCAGGCAGTACTGTATCTGAGCTTTGGGATTCGAACCTCGTGGAGCAACCAGGCCGGAAGCGTGCCGCGGATCGTATCGACCGAGATCGTAAAACGACTTTCCAAGGGAGAGAGGAACGAACAGCAGGAGAAACAGGATCACGATTTTCAACTTACGAGTTCCAGCCGGGGGGTTCCATCGAACCTGAACAATCAGAAACGTCGCAACGGCCATGGCCAACCACACCATCGTGTTCTTACTGGCAAGCGACAGCGCTCCGCTTGTGAACAGAATAGCCATGTCCACTCGAGACCACTGATAGCCGAAAAGACAACTGATAAGGAGGCAAAGCGAGAAACTGGTCTCCAGTGCGTCGGTACTGACCACGAAGGACTGCTGAAGGAAAAGTGGAGAAAGAACAAAAGCCAGCAGGGTCAAAACACCAACGACGGGAGCGGCGCTTTTTAGAAAGTGAAAGACCAGCCGCGCGAGAATCATGAAGACAAAAAGCCCATTAAGGCATCTGGAAAGCAGAAAGCTGAAATTGGAGTTGGACGCCTGTCCTAAAAGCTCGCTGAGGGAAGTGGCAATAGCAACGCTGGGGTAGGAAAAAACGGACGAGTACGAGATCCGGGATTCCTGGATATCGAGCCCTTTTAAACTGTCGGCGGCTTCGAGCGCAGCAGTCCAGTGACGATCTTCGTCGGGCATGTGCCCAAGCGGTATCGCCACCGCCACAAGAAATCCCAAAACGACGAACATGGAAAGGGCCGCAAAGCACGAAAAAACGACTGCCGTTCTGGCCCTTGATTGGAAAACACCGGTCATGTTTTCAGCAACCTTTGAACTATCGTCTCGATCATGGGTATCCTGACAGCTTTCAAGCGAAGGAATCAGGAGAAGGACCTTGGTTGATTCTAAGACGTCTGCGAGAGCGACCTCCGTCCTCGGCTGCCGTTTCAACCGTTCACGCACCTCTCCAATTACTAGGAACCAGAACTTTTAGCAGTTTCTACTGACGGGGCCAACGGGATTGCGAATACGACAGGACGTGGGCTATCCTGCCAGACAGCTTTGAACCTCGTATTAACGTTCGTACTGACGTCCGCGATAGCCTGGTGGTCCGTTGAACGCATCTTCGGATGCCCCGGACTGCTCTGGACACACGATATCGCCGCGCTGGTCCAGCTGAAGCGCTCCGAGCAATCGGCCTATCTCCTTCTGGTTTTCCTCGTTCCGGCGATCTCTGCCTCCCTCGCCGCACTCTTCGATCGACACGCTCCACAACACCGCGTCGAGTCCTCACCGGCGCCCCATCATCATCTCGGGATCGCCAGCAAATGTTTCTTTTTCGGCGTTCTCCCCCTCGTGCTCTATTTCGGAACGCCGTTCACCCCTCTCGACGGACCCGTTGAACACATGGATGAAGGGCTTCGCCTGGCCGCGACGGCCGCCTTCGACGGCGGCGGGCGCCTTTACCAACAGGTGTTTCTCAATTACGGTCCCCTCTATGAGATCGCTCAAACAAAAATCGGGTTTTCCCTGTTCGGGTCCAGCATTGAAGGCCTTCGCCGAATCGACCGCCTGTGGGAACCGGTGGGGTTCCTGGCGGCGTACACCCTGTTGCTTCTATCGCTGAAGCGGAAGCGGCTGGTTCTTCTTTTCGTCTATGTCGCCGTGGCCCGGCCCGTCTGGATCACGCCGCGGCTTGCTTTTCCCTTCGCCGCTGCGGCGTGCCTGGTGGCAGCCTGGTCTCAACGCGGGACCATTGCGCGGCGACTGCTGTTGCTCGTCGCCGGCGTCTTCGTAAGCGCCGCTTTTTTCTACAGCTCCGAAGGTGGAATTCTCTGCGGCTCAGCCCTCGCGCTGTTCTACGCGCTGGAAGTGGCCGCGGCGGGAAAAGCGCGCGAGCGTTTGTTGCCGGTCCGGGAAGCGGCCTATCTCGGGGCCGGCGCCCTGACCGCTGCGATGCCGTTTCTTACCTGGCTGATCATCACCGGCCGCCTCTCCGATTTCTTTGGAAATTTGGCCACGGTTTCGTCTACCGCGCTTCTGTTCGGAGGAAAGCCGACGCCCCTTCTCTGCCATCCGCTCCGGGATTTCCTGGGAAATCCTTTCGTCCTTTTCGCGGCCGCAGGAGGATTGGTTCGGCTGTGGTTTCCCGTCCTGGTTTATGCGGGCGCATTCGCCGCGGCCCTGCGGCGCCTCAAAAATAACAGCGACCGCGAAATGCTGCTGGTCGTTTTGTTCGGTATTTCTTTCTTCATGGTCACGATGGGCCGGTGGGACATCATCCACTGGATGAATGGTGTCGGACCCTTCTGGGTGCTGGCCGTGATCATCGTTGACCGCGTGGTTGACGGAATTTTCTGGCGGGAACCGGATCCGCTCCGGCGGACTTTCGGCATTGCGGCAGCGCTCGCGGCGCTGGCCTTCCTTTGTGGCTACCTGATCTTCGGCAGCTCGCCCCAACGCGCTTTGGATTCACTGATGTCGAAACCAAAAATGCTCTTTGTCGCGCCGCACTCAATCACCGGATCGCCCGGACTGGTGGGGAACGTGGCTATCGGTGACGCAGACAGGGAAAAAATAAAAGTTCTGACAGAGGAAATAAAACGGCGGGTTCCGGCAGGAAGGAAGTTGTTCGTTTTTTCGAACGATGCATCGCTTTACTATTTTACCGGCATCGAGAATTCAACCCCCTATTCACTTGAGTGCTACCTCCTTCTCGACAGCGCTGTTCAAAAAGCGATATCCGCGCTGGAATCGGATCCGCCGGCGTGCATCGTTGCCGTCCGCAGTGGAACCGGTATCGCGTACCGCCCGATTCAGAAGCCGCTCGCCAATTTCATTCTCAAGAACTACCGCATTGACGGCTGTTGGAACGACTACGTGTTCCTCGTGCCTTCCGCTTCCTCGAGCTCGGCAGAGTAAATCATTCCGATTTGGATCCGGCGAAATCTTCGGTCGACATCACCAGCGCATGAGGGCGACCCTTTGTGTTTTCGAACGCTCTCCAAACGTAGGAGCCGATAATTCCCAGGGCGAGCGAGTTGAGACTTCCAAAAACACCCAGCGTGATGATTGTGGCCGCGTACCCGGGCACTGGAACGAGATTTTTTATCTTGGCGATAAAAACCGCGGTTCCTAAAACAACGCCGATCAAGGTTCCGACGGACCCAAAAAATACCATGAGACGGATGGGGAGATCGGAAAACGCGAAGATGCTGTCGGTCATGTAGCGCAACTTCCGGTCTAAGGACCAGCCGCTGGCGCCGGTTGACCGCGCAAGCCGCGTGTACGAAACCAAGGCTCGGCGATAACCCAGCCAGAACAGAAGCCCCACCAGCGTAGAGTTTGCTTCCCGCAACTCGAGAATGCGTTCTCTGACGTTCGTCCGGCAGGCGAAGACGTCCGCGCCTCCCGAAGGCACTTCGGTTTGGACCAGGCGGCGGTAAAATCCCCAGAAGAGGCGCGATGAAAGCCGGCTGAGCCACGGATCAGCGCGTTTCTCACGAACGCCGATCGCGACGTCCGCGCCTTCTCTCAGCCTGGCGAACAGATTTTCTATCAGTTCAGGTGGCTCCTGAAGATCGGCGGCCATCACTGCGACATACTCACCCGTCGCATGATGCAGGCCGGTTCGAATGGCGGCGAACGATCCGAAATTTCGCGAATGCTGCACGAGAACGGATTTGAAGGAACAACGCGGAAGCCGCTCGCGCAAAAAGGCGTAGGAACGATCGGGACTTCCGTCAACGACCATGACCACTTGCACCTGCCGGCCGAGCCGGTGGTCCAGGTCCGTCAATACGCAGAGCAGTTCGTCGATGGATTCTTCGTTTCGGTAGACGGGGACGACAATGGAATACATCAGCCTCTCCAGTGGTTGTTGGGAGGACTTTAGCTAAAGCGTCATAGCCTTTTTGCCCAAAGTTCAACGGCTTCCTGGGCGAGCGCGATGAGGGGCTCGTTGCTCGCCATGCGGATCATGTCTCCCTGGCCAACGGGGTGGGTGTACAAAAGGCGTCTACCTCGGAAGGATGTGAGACTGGATGGCAATCATGGTCAATTTTTCGGCAATGTGAAACTGAAAGTCGAACCCTTCCCTTTCTCGGACTCTACCCATATGCGGCCGCCGTAATTTTCAACGATTCTCCTGCAGATGGTAAGTCCCACGCCGGAACCTGATCTCCCATTGGTAAAGCGACGCTGAAACAAATCGAAAATTCTTTGCGAATCGCTCTGGTCGATTCCAAGACCGTTATCACGAACCGAAAAGACCCAAAAATTATTTTCTTCTTTAACGCTTAGCTCAATCCTCAGCGGCTCAGTTCCTCGATATTTGATCGCATTTTCCAGAAGATTCACCATCACCTGGCTCATTTGCAACGCCTGGGCCTTCACTTTGGGAAGAGTACCGACAACGACTTGAGCGTTGCTTTCGTCAATCGCCAGATCAAGATCTGTCAGCGCATCTCTGACCACATCGTTCAAGTCGATATCTCCAACTGATTGTTGAATGGCGGTCGCTTTTGAAAACTTCAATACACCGTCAATCATGTCGGCCATCTTCTGACAGCCCTGGACGATATGACCCATGTAAACGGAACTTTTTTCCGAGAGGGCGTCAGGGATGTCTTTCCTCAGTAGCTCGATGAAGGAATTGGTCTTTCTCAGCGGGGCCTTGAGGTCGTGCGCCACGATGTGTGAAAAGTCCTCCAGGTCCTTATTGGCCCGGGCCAACGCATTCGCCTTCTCCCGAATCGTCTCAGCGGCCTTTTTTATTTCCGTCATGTCTTCGATCGCCAAAAGAATCAGGTCCTCTCCCTGTCTGTGGAACACCTTCGCGGCGTTCAGAACCATGGACTTAAATCCAACCGGTGGAAATTCACGATCGATCTCGAAGCCGTTAATCGGAGTATTCCCCGAAATTACCCTGCCCAGCCGGGAGCGAAGCTCCGCATTGTCCCAATGTCCGTTCCCGATCTCGAATAGGGATTTTCCTTCGGTGGCTTCCGGCGTGGTATTAAAAACGACGTAAAAAGACGGGTTGGCTCTTTTGATTTTGAGGTGAGCATCCAGAACAATGAGCGGTTCCCGCACGGTTGCCAAAATGTCTTCCGCCGTATCGCGGGCCTTAGCAATGGCGATTTCCGTTCGTTTCATTGACTCGACGTCGACCAAAACGACAACAGCTCCCTCTATCTTCTTGTCGACGGTCTTATACGGATGAATCCGCAGCGAATACCAGATACCGCTTCCGTCATGAATCTGCTGTTCTTTGATCACGATCGAGTTCATTACTTCCAGCAGCATCTTCTCAAGATCAGGAATTGGGAAGCGTGAATTGACGTCGCCAATCGGACGGCCAACGTCACCGGGAATAAGATGGAGCAGCTTCTCCGCGGCAGGCGTAAAACGTCGAATTTTTAAGTCGGAACCGACGATAATGACCGGGATACGCACGCTGTCCAAAAGGTTATTGAGATCGTTAACATGTTGAAGGGACTCCAAATTCGCGCGGTGCAATTCGTCGTTTAGTGTCGTCAATTCCTCGTTTGTTGACTGGAGTTCTTCCTTGGCTGTCTGGATTTCTTCATTGATGCTTTGCAACTCTTCATTGCTGGAAAGAACCTCTTCGTTCGCAGACTGAAGCTCCCCCACCATGGCTTCCCTTTCTTCGATAACCGATTCCAGGAAAGCCTTGGTCGTATCGAGCTCTCTCTTCCAGTGATGCCCCCCATCTTTTGAAGCACTGACTTCCTTCTCGGCGACAAGCGAATCAGGGGGTGCTTTTGACCGAACGGACCGGTCATCGAACATGAGTCCCCAATACCGCTCTGTTGACAAGGGAATCGCAATCGGAAGTACTTCAAGATCCACTTCTCTTATCTCGCCGCCACTCTCAACGTGAAGCCCTTCCTTCCGAACATTGGCATTCGTGTCTTTTGCTTCCTTGATCGCGGCGTCCAATGCAGATTGGAGTCCCTCGCGCGCCAACTTTAAAAGTTTGAGGCTTGGTTCGCCTGGAGGGTTTTGAAAATACGGGCTTGTATCGCCGCGAAACTGGATGATCTCCAGATTGTCGTTCACAATGACGCCGCACGGCGCATATCTGTTGATGAGCGTTCGATCTACTTCTTTGGGCACACTTATTCGCCCGGCCGCGTTGTCAGGGCGATCCGTGCGTAGCCGTTTTTTTCCTGAGGATTCTTCGCCAAAAGACCTGTTGAATTCGAGGTTTAACTTTGAGGGAACGCTCGAATTTTTACCGAAGATCCGGTGCTTGCGGTCGATCACGGAAAAAAGATCGGAGAATGTTCCCACGGTCTCCGCGGAGCCCAACAAAAGGCAGCCTTTGGGATTCAATGAGAAGTGGAAGATCGGAAACGCCTTCCTTTGCAGGGCCGGATTAAAATAGATCAGGACGTTTCGGCAGCTGATCAGATCTAACCTTGAGAAGGGAGGATCAGCGACGATGTTCTGTTTGGCGAAGATGCAGATTTCGCGCACATTCTTGTTGACCTGGTACCGCCCATTCACAATGGTGAAGAAGCGCGTCAGACGCTCTGGCGAAATATCCAAAGCAATGTTCTCTATGTAGGTTCCCGCGCGGGCTTTTTCCAGCGCCTTTTCACTGAGGTCAGAGCCGAAAATCTGAATCGACGCACGCGATGCACGATCTCCCAGAAATTCCAGGAGGGCTATAGCCAGCGAGTAGACCTCCTCGCCTGTCGAGCAGCCAGGAATCCAGAACCGCATGGAAAAATCATCGGGCTTGTCCTTCATCAATTCGCCGAAGACCTTGTCGCGCAACACCTCAAACGCCTCAGGATCTCTGAAAAAACGCGTTACATTGATGAGGAAATCGGCTTGCAGCGCGTCAATCTCATCCGGGCGGTCTTTCAGGAAACCAAGGTACTGAGGTAGTGCTTCGATCTGGTGCAAGACCATGCGCCGTGAAATCCGGCGGTCGAGGGTGTTGCGCTTGTATTGAGTGAAGTCGACCCCGGTCCTCGTTCGCAACAGAGCGAAAATCTGACTGAGAGAGCGGGCGGTCTCATCTTCACCCGACTTGGCGGCGACCACCGAGGTCTTTCCCAAAAACGGATGCTTCCCAATCCGGGCAAGCTCGGCGGCAATGTCACTGGGGGCGAGAATCAAATCGACGTAATGGGTCGATAGGGCGCTTTGCGGCATTCCGTCGAATTTTGCCGAGCTCGGATCCTGCACGATCGAGATGCCGCCTCTTCGGTGAATCTCTTCAATACCCAGTGCGCCATCGGAGCCATTGCCGGAAAGAACCACCGCCACAGCCTTGCTTCCCTGAATCTCCGCCAGTGACCGAAAAAATACATCGATCGGCATGTAGGTGCCGTTGGATTTACGCGTGCGAGGTTCCAGAGCCAAAGCTCCCTCCACGATGGTGATCTCTTTGCCTGGCGGGATGACGTAAACGCAGTTGGGGACGACTTTCATCCCTTCCTGGGCTTCCTCCACCTTCATCTTCGTCACCTGAGCAATAAGATGCGCGAGGATGCTTTCATGATTGGGGTCAAGATGCTGGACGAGAACAAAGGCCATGCCGGTGTCGGATGGCAAATCCCTTAGCAGGTTCGAGAACGCTTCCAATCCTCCGGCAGAGGCACCCAAGCCTACAATCGGGAATGGAATCTGCGGCTCGTTATCCTCAGGTTGTTCGGAACCGGACTGGCCAGCAACGTCATTGGGGAAGGTCTGGTTAGGTGTAGTCATTTAAGCCTCTACGAACGCACCGGTGACTAACATGAGCCAAAGTCGGAGATTTTTAAAAGATCGATCTCTCCGATGAGACGTGAAAGACCCTAGCATTTACCCCCCCCCCCTTTTTTGAGATGTTTGTTCGGCTCCGGAGCGCGCAATTCCGCCCGCTTGATCCGCCGGACAGCCGACATCCCGTTTCGCCCTGATTCCAAGGCGCGTTTTCCAACGCCTCCCGCGGGCAACGCTCACCCACAAAATGTTCATTTTGATGCTTTTCCAAAGGCGAAGTGGCGGATTTCCGACGCGAACAGCAAGGCGTAAGAAAGCGTTCGCTCCGAACCCCTCGTGCAGACACAGGCGTAAGGCCGGCGTTTGGAAGCCGTCCGTCAGGACGGCGGAAGGCAGGGAACTTCGGGGGCGCGGGGAATTTGCTTCCGGTAAAGGCTGCGGCGAACCCGCCGAAAAACAATCTCGATCAGCGTGTGTGCCACCGACAGGATGTTGCGCATCGAAATGGCGCTGGAGGTGTCCGCGTTGCGGTCGGTGGCCAGGATGGGGCGGACCTGACAGAACGTCAGACCTTCATCAAGCAGGCGGGTCACGATGTCGATCTGATAACCGAACCCGTAGGTGATCGGCGGAAAACGGAGCACGTGATAGCGTTTGAACACCGGCATCCCGTTGTAATAGCCGATGTCGTAACCGCCGACTTTC
>JAYTIE010000103.1:0-1830 GCA_043732015.1 Elusimicrobiota bacterium
CCGAGGGCCAGACCGACGAGACGGGCACGGCCCGGCAACCCCGCCAGGATGGCGATGTGACCGTACGTCGTCACGCGCCCTTTCGGAATCAGGCGAACGACGGCGTAAAACTTCTGGAATTTTTTGGGATCTTCCCTGAAGGCGTCCACGTCAGGGCAGATTAGAAAACAAATCCTGCTCAGGGTCATCGGCGGGAGAAAGGCACTCGGCGCCCTTGTTCAACGCGCTGTTGACCGCGGTGAAGACCGGCGTCAACGTCATTCGCTCCGTCGGGTAAGGACCAAGAAGGGCGCGGAGGTCACCACCGCCTCCCGCCAGCCAGGCGGATTCGTCGCCGGGCTGAAGGATGGCGGGCATGCGGTCCAGGAAGTCTGGAGAGAGGACATTCGGAGAGGTGGTGATGATGGAAAATGATTTCAGCGTTCCGTTCGCGCCCTTCCACTCGTCCCACACGCCGGCGAAGGCGAACAACGCGCCCTCTTTCATCGTGATGCGGTACGGGATTTTTTTCTTACCCACGGTCTTCCACTCATAGTAGCCATCGGCGGGAACAAGACAGCGGCGATGCCGGAACGGTTCCCGGAAAGCCGGTTTCTCGTGAACGGACTCCGCGCGGGCGTTGACCGTGCTCATGTCCAGTTTTCCGGTTTTGGACCACGACGGGACCAGTCCGAACCGCATGGGTTCGAGGGAACGGCGTCCCCCCGCTTCTACGATCACCGGGGCATTCTCCGACGGAGCGATGTTGAACAGGCGATCGAAGGCATCGATCTTCTTTTGATCGATGTGGAATCGCTCTTCAACGAGACCCATCTGGGTGAGGGTGTACCGTCCGCACATCTGAAGTCAGGAGAAAAAGGAAACGATGAAAACACCGATCATCATGAAGGTGAGCGCCATCTTGAGCGTTACGCCGAGGATGAGTCCGACCCAGCTTCCAAAGCCGGCCCGTGCGGCCTGCTTCAGGTCACCGATGGACATCAGTTCTCCCAGGAACGCGCCGAGGAACGGGCCAAAAATGAGACCCGGAATTCCAAAGAATATCGCGACCAGCAT
This sequence comes from Elusimicrobiota bacterium, assembly GCA_043732015.1. Taxonomy (GTDB): domain Bacteria; phylum Elusimicrobiota; class Elusimicrobia; order F11; family F11; genus JBBRXR01. Next base: position 1,057 of record JAYTIE010000103.1, read on the forward strand.
GCCGGCGGCGGCACCCCAGGCGGCCAGTCGCGTCGCACCGAAACGTTTGGCGCCATAGCTCACCGTCGCGAAATCCACGACGAAAGACAGCACGGTCAGAAATCCGAGAAGGAGCAGCGTCTCCCATCCCACGCGCTGAAAATGGCCAATCCACGCGATTGAGAAAAGGCCCAGGAACACGAGCGGCGCGCCGGGCAGCGCCGGAAGCAGGACGCCGAAGAGTCCCACCAGCACCATGAGGATTCCGATGATCCAGACGAGAATTTCCATGACGGGAGTCCCTCGCGTTCAGTCCTTGTTCGTGACGGGCTCGCCGGTGTCGCCGGCGTAGAAAACAAGAATTTTCACGGGCGTCGCTCCCACGTTCTTCCCGTTGTGCGACGTGTAAACCAGTTCGGCGATGGCGTCGCCCGCTTTAAGAAGTTTCACCTGGTTGTTCTTCGTTCGGATTTCCAGTTCGCCTTCCAGCAGGTACGCGAAAGACGGAACCGGATGGCTGTGCCAGCCGGTCTCCGCGCCCGGCGCGATTTCGACGATGAGGCCCGTCACTTCCGCGCGACCGGCGGGATAGACGATTTGCGAATTTTCCCATGTCTTCTCGGTTTTCAGGATCACCGTGGACTTGACCCCCGGGTTCACGTCCACCGCGAGGGCGGGCCACGGGAAAAGAAGGGCGAGGCTGACCGCGAGGATTCGTTTATTCATGAGCGACATCTCCTTGGGTCCGGTAACTGGCGACCAGCTGGGCGAAAACGGGTTGGATGAGCGCCAGCG
>JAYTIE010000104.1:0-4988 GCA_043732015.1 Elusimicrobiota bacterium
GACCGTCCACGGCCATCTTGGCGCGGACGGAAATATTGCCGGTCGACGGGTCCATCGTCATGCGTGTGATCTGGATCTTCTGATTGTTAACGGGCGGTCCCATGACTTCCGTGGTTCCGTCCGAGCGGTCATGCCGTGCCTCCGCCCCGTTGACCGTGCGCTCCACTGAATTCTTGAAATCGACGACGATATTCCCATCCTCGACACGAATGCTCTTGATTTCGGCTTTGGGCACCGCCGTTCCCATGAGATCGACGCTGTCCGACATTAATATGGGAGAGACGATCTGGGGGCGCGTGCCGTCGGGTTTCAGGGCGCCAGGAATCATTTCGAATTTGAATTCGGACCCGTTTATCACCATGGTGACGTTTTCGAACGTCTTGTCAGCAGCCAGAATCCGAAGCTTTCCGTCGACCGTCGTCAGCGTCTGAGGGACACCACCGGGAGTCGCGATCTTGACTGAATCTTTATTTTCCTTCGTGTAGCCGGCGCCGTCCGACAGCGCGGTCATGGTCTCAATAACTTCTAAGGGCCGGGCCGGGTCCGCGGGAGGGTGATCGATGCGGACCTTGCCCACAAACGTGCGGCCGCCCAGAACAACACCATCACCAACGATCATATTCCGGGCTCTGGTCGTCATGATGTTGGCTTGCGCGTTGTAGGAGCCGTCGGGTTTCCGCGTTTCCTGAATGGCGACGTTCAGATGCGCCGTGGGATCTCCGCCAATCAGGTCTGCGACATCCACCGCAGAGACCTCGTGCCCCCCATCCACTTTCTTCACGACGAGATTGGCGGATTCGCCGCCCGCACTGACCCCGCGCCCGCCGGCACCGCCTTCCGGAACAAAAACCTTCTTTCCTGGATCCAGACGGCTTAGACCGTGAGCGGTCATGTTTCCCGAGAAGACGTCGATGGACAATGACGAAATCGATGCATTGTCGACCTGGGCGTTCGGATTGCGGGCCGTGTCGCCCAGGTGAATGGGGGCGTTGATCTGGAAAGGCGTTACGAGTTCGATTTTGAGACTTCCGCTGTCGAACGAGATACTCTTCACCTGCGCGGCCTGTATGTTCTGGCCAAACGCATTGAAATTAACTGGACCAACGGCGACAGCTTCAATCTTGTTATCCGCACCGCGTGTTAGATTGACGGTCAACCCGCGTTTGACATCTTCGACCCGGAGGCCGGGGCCCAGATTTCCGGTGAGTTCGCCGGTCTTCAAATTGAACATCGGCGTGGTGCCCGCGGCAACGCGCAACCGGACCGCGGGCGTTTCTCCGGGAGAACCCGCCAGGGGGACGGTTCCGCCGGCAGCCTCCCCGTTGAAGGAGATGGCTTCAACTTTTCCGCCGATCACCGTCGCGGTTCCCGTCACGCCATCCGCCGTACGGAAAGGAATCTGTCCGTCGTTGCTGAACTTGTGCTCGCCTGTGACCGGGTCAGCCACGTGCTTTACATTTCCACCCGTCACTTCCGCATCGATGCCAAGCCCCACATCCGTCAGATGCCCGGGAACTACCATCGGCCGCGGCGAGTCTCCGTAGATCGCCGCGAGAACCGGGGGATGGTCGGAGGTAACGGTCGGCGGCGCCACATTGCCGTTAACCGCACCGCGTCCGCTTATCAACAGGGTGACGGGACGGCCCAGATGCTGAACAGTTGCTGCCATCTGGTAGTGACTGACACCGGCCGTGGCCCCAACGGTCTCCTTGAAGTAGGCGTCAATTTGGGCGCCCGTCTTTCCGTTCGCGTTGAACGATTCCATGGCCGTGAGCACACCGGCGATCTTTTGCGGATCCGCTTTCGCATTCAGAACGATACTGGCCCGGCCCTGCGGGCCTTCCATGACGACAGTAACGCCCGCGAGCGGCCCTCCGGGCTGGAATTTTGCCGGTTGGTCGATGAAAATATCGCTGGCAGCCTTCTGACCGGCCGGGGTTGTGTTCAGGACGATCCGGCCGACCTTGCCTTCAGGAGTACGATCAACGCGTCCGGCAGCCTTCCCTTCCGCATTGAAGAGAGGCGCTACGTCGGCCGACACACCAAAGTGCGCCAGCGCTTTCGCGCCGAGACCGCCAGCGGGCGCCGCGCCGGGCACGATCTGCCACTGCGCAAAATTGAAATTGTTTCCGCCATTTCCGGCGATCTCTCCGAGCGCTCCGGCCTGAGCGATCACCACTCCGTTGTTGTCATGAATCTTGACGTTCTCGGCGAGGGCCGTGATCGGCGAAACGGTTGCGTTTTCTCCAGGGCCATTGGCCACGCCGAATTGAAAAGCAAACCGTGCGTTGTTCGTCCCTTCGAGAATGATGTGGCCGTCGTTTTCGGTGTGGATATCGTAGCCGCCGACTTTCATTTCACCCGCACCCTTCGCACCGACGTTCCCGCCGGCCGCGCCGCCGGCTCCGGCTGGATCGTTGATGTTTCCGTCACCGATCCGCTGCCCATTACCGAGTCCGCCGATCGCGTGCGCGATGACATTTCCGTCCTGCGTGATTTCCAGATGATGAATTCCGTAATTTACAGCCTGGCCGTTGACGTTCCCCGCGAATGGGAGCGCTCCGGGAGCGAGGGCGACCCGGCCACCGCCCGGATTCAGCAGGGCCACCGGAACGAATATCTCTCCTTCCCGTCGGGCGACGACCTCATGCGTGTTTCCGTTCCCGTCCTTCACCCGCATGACGAATTCGCCCGATGGTAACCGGCGAACGACAGGTTGCCCGTCAGCATCCCGCAGGCGAAGGGCTCGATTGACCGCGTTGTTGAAATTGAAAGGCGCACCAGGGCGATTGGCGGGAGCCCCCGCCGGCGCCGGGTTCGGCCGGGCGTCCGTCTTCGTCAACGTCGCAGTCGCGGCATCGACACCGGCGCCTGGCTTGATATTGATGCTGAATACCTTGTCGTCTTTCTTGATGCGGAACTCCAGCTCTCCGCCGCGGATGTCGATGATGCCGCTGACCTTGGAATCCAGGAGTCCGGCGGCCGTCAGTTCCGCTCGCAACGCTGGCTTGATCAGGCCCGGGATATTCAGAAGATCCTTCACGGTGAGCTGTGCCAGTGGACGTTCTTTCAGCTCGGCCTTGATGGCGTCGCGAAGAGGCCCATTCGGAATCTGGTCAAGTCCACGAACCTCGGCAACCCGACGGGGCGGCTCCGGCGGCCCCACAAAATCCGGTCCCGGAGCACCGGGAACGGGAGGCTTTTCAGCCGCCGGCTTGACGAGTTTGGGATCAATCGGGATCGGATCGCCGTGGAAGGAGAAGACGGGGTTCACGCGCGTAAAATGGCGCGACACGGCATCCAGCGTGTTCGATAGAAAGTTGCCGGCGCCGGGCGCTATTGAGAGGCCGGCCATCTCGCCCGCGCACAGCACATTGACGTGCAAGTACACGACGGCCATCGCCACTGATATGATTTTTTTAGGAGCGACCTTCATATGTGTAAGCGTTTTCTCCGGGCGCTTAACGCCTCAATAAGAACCTGTAACTTAGTTGTAACAGTGCCGTAACAATCCGCCTCTTGGGCGGAGAGGAGCGATCAGACGCACGCCCCCCTGTTAATTTGCGCGGAGAACTCGTGAGTTTCAATAAGCAGTCGGTCGTTTCTGCGGGGTGGGAACGGCCTGGGAAATAGAGAGGACGAATGAAGTCAAAAATAAATTCATGCCGAGATAACGGGGAGAATATTCAGATCATTTGAATGGGTCGTTCAACCGCGCGGGCCCGGAAGTCCCGGAGTGAAGAAATATCCGTCCGGCGGAGGCAGGTGAAGAAATGGCGGGGCTAGACTCCACGGTTGCTTCCGGACTCAGCAAGAGAAATCTATTGAGGCACGGGCTTCCGTCAGGCGGGGAGGGGTTGGCGAGGCAGAAAAATGTCCCCTACTGTTGCAGATTAGAACCGCCTTGCTGGACGCGGCCTGACTTGGCCGGGCGACAGACTAGTGCAACCTAGGCGGCGGCTGCGATTCCAGGGCGGCCTGGCCGCTGTTGATTCATTGATAGAGTCAATATTTCCAATTTAGCCGCGCCGAGTTCAATCCCAACTCGATGTTCCAAGCTGCCGTCGTTCTCTGCCGATGCCTCCGCCGCAACGTGTGTGCGACAGCCGTTCCAAGCATGGCTCCAACAAGCACGTCGCTCGTCCAATGTTGATTCGCATAGACTCTGGAAAAGCCCACCAATCCAGCAACACCGTAGGCGGGGATCGCGACCATCAGTGACGGATACTGTTCGGCAAGAACAGTGGCCGCCGCGAATGCCACGGTCGTATGGCCGGACGGCATCGCCTGATCTCCTCTTCCGGGCGTGAATCGAAATGGATTATCCGTCGTGATCGGTCTTCTCCGCCCAATCGCGAACTTCATGCCGCCCTCAATGGCGCTGGACCAGAGGAACGCTTCGTAAGAGAGAAAAGCAGTCTCCCTGGACCGTGCATTGCCAGTCAAACTGGCATGAAGCGCCAACACGGTGCCGATGGCGGACCGGAAAGTTGGGCGTAGTTTCCAAAGTCCCGAAGGTCGGTTGCGGGATCGCGAGAGCTCCATGGAAACAGATGACCTTGGACGGTCCGGTCCAGCATCATCGTTCCGATGAGAAGGGAGCCGCCCGCCGCGATATAGGGCAGGTCCTGACGCTGAAGGCGAAGCGGCGCGGTAACTAGATAGGCCCCGTCGTCCAACGATTGCTTGAGGTAGCCGTCCCTGTCTGACGCAAACCCCGGTAAGGCAGCCGTGGCGATGAGCATCCCGACCGAGAGCAATCCGCGTGCGAACGCGGTTTGACGATCGCGACTTGGCCGCATCGTTATTTCAAGACCATGATGACGGTCACCGCCACAATGAGCCCGATGACCAGACTCGAGGTCCATCGCTCTTGATATTGAAATCTCACGAAGTAGCCGGCTCAATCAGTTTGCCTTGGCTTCCCACCGAAGCGGTGGGTGACGCTGAGGCCGGCGAGGCGAGAGGACACCAGCGGAAAAACCTGC
>JAYTIE010000105.1:0-4983 GCA_043732015.1 Elusimicrobiota bacterium
GTCAACCTCTGGAAGAAGCCTTCCTGGAACGCCTGGAGCGCGCGCAGAGCAACATCCCCGAGCTTGGAGACGGCCGCAGCATCTACGACCGTTACGTGAAGCCGGCCGCGATGGACCTTCACAAGGTCGCCGCCCATTACGCGATCAGCTCGTTGTTCGAGAACGGTCTCCCCGATTCCAAAACGTACTGCTACGACATTGACTATGAGGATTTCAGAAGTTACGTGGCCGGCAAGGCGCGGCTGGTGGTGGGTGTGGTGCGGGTGACGTCAGATGTGACGCACGAGTCCGCGCGCCTGAATTTCGCCATTCTGCATCTCGGTGATCACAATCTGAACGGCGGCGTGCAGCCGTACGTAGGGCCCGAGGCGTACGGAAAGATTCTTGATGAACTGACGGCGGCTTTCAAGAAAGCCGATTTCACGGACACGATCCGGGCCATGGACCGGCATTTCGGCATCTCCAGCTACACGTTGAAGTCTCTCTTCAAAGACGAGCAGCGGAAAATCCTCGCTTCGATCCTCGAGACGACACTGGCCGACGCGGAAGCGGTGCTCCGCCAGATCTACGAGAACAACGCGCCCCTGATGCGCTTCCTGGCGGATCTGACCGTTCCGCTTCCGAAGGCGCTCCAGTCCGCGGCGGAATTCTCCCTGAATGTCGGCTTGCGCCACGGGCTGATGGCCGAAGAGCTCGACCGCGACCGGATTCTCGCCATCGTGAACGAAGCCAAGGAAATGCGGATTCCGCTCGACTCGGCGGGTCTCGGGTTCTCGGTTCAGAAGAACCTGACCCGCATGATGGAACAGCTATGGGAAGATTCCGAAGACGTCGCTCAGCTTCGCGCGCTGGACGAAGCCATCGAAATGGTGAAGTCCCTGCCGTTCGAGGTGGATCTATGGAGCGTCCAGAATAACTACTACGAGCTGGCGCAGCGTGTGTATCCGGACATGAAGGCGAAGGCGGATGGGGGAGACCAGCAGGCAAAGGACTGGGTGACGCCCTTCCGTTCGCTGGGCGTGAAGCTTTACGTGAAACTGGATTGAACGGTTTCTAGGATTTGGAAGGTTCGAAGAGCGTGCCCATATCCAGGTGGCGCTGCTCACGCAGTAGCTCTTCGAATTCGTTGGCCGGAAGCGGTTCGCTGAAAAGGAAGCCCTGCATCCGGTCGCACTTCAGGTGCCGCAGATAGTCCAGCTGACCCATCGTCTCAACGCCCTCCGCGAGGACCTGCAGGTCCAGTCCGTGCCCCAGTCCGATGACCGCGCTCGCAATCGCCGCGTCATTGTGGTCCGTGGTCAGGTCGCGGACGAAAGATTGATCCATCTTCAGCGTGTTCACCGGTAGCCGCTTCAGATAGTTGAGCGACGAATAGCCGGTTCCGAAATCGTCGATCGAAAATCCAACGCCCATCGCCTTCAGTTCGTGAGGGATGTTCATGGAGTTCCCGCCCAGGTCCATCAGAACGCTTTCGGTCAGTTCAAGCTCGAGGCAATCCGGCGGAAGACCCGACTCCCGAAGAATGCGGGCGACGGTTTGAACCAGGTTTGACTGCTTCATCTGCCGGGCTGAAATATTGACCGCCACCTTGAGCGGCTGATACCCCGCCGCGAGCCAGGCCTTGTTCTGTTCGCACGCCATCCGCATGACGATCTCGCCGATCGGGACGATCAGTCCAGAATCTTCTGCCCAATGAATGAATGAACCGGGATGTACCAGACCGTATTCGGGGTGTTGCCAGCGAACCAAAGCTTCCATGCCGACGATTTCGCCGTTTTCGATGTCGATCTGCGGCTGGTAATGAACGACGAATTCTTTCCGTTCGAGCGCGCGGCGTAGCCCATTACCGAGGGCGAGCTGTTCCAGGTCCTCGGCCTTCATGGAAGGCGCGAACGTCTGCACGTTGTTTCGGCCGGTGCGTTTCGCACGGTACATCGCGGTGTCCGCGTTCTTTAAAAGGGTTTCCGCGTCGGTGCCGTCCTTCGGGAAAATGGCGACGCCGACGCTCGTCGTGATGTAGAGCTCCTGCTGATCGAACTCGAACGCGGCCTTGAACGTGTCCAGAATCTTCGAGGTGATTCTGTCGATGTCCGCCGGGCTCGATATTTCCGGGAGAAGAAGCATGAACTCGTCTCCGCCGAGACGCGCAACGGTATCTGTGTCGCGCATCGCGCCTTTCAGCCGCGCGGCGACGGCTTTCAGGAGGCGGTCGCCCATGTTGTGGCCGAGCGTGTCGTTGATGACCTTGAGGCGATCGAGATCCAGAAAAAGGACGGCGAGAATCCGGTGATTGCGCTGGGCCTGGATAAGCGCCTGGTTCAGGCGTTCAAGAAACAGGGCGCGGTTTGGAAGGTCGGTGAGAGGATCGAAGTAGGCCATGTGCTTGATGGTCTCTTCGGCGCGTTTGCGCTTGGTGATGTCGGTGAAGACGGCGATGTAATTGGAGGGGTGCCCGTCGATGTGTTTAACCGAGCTGATGGAGAGATATTCGAGGAACACATCGCCGTTTTTCCGGCGGTTGTAGATTTCTCCCTGCCAGAAACCCGTCTTTTCGAGCGCGCCCCAGAGCTTCTTGTAGAACGGCGCCTTGTGACGGCCTGATCTCAGCAGCGATGTTTTATGGCCGATCGCTTCAGCGGGGAAGTACCCGGTAACATGAGTGAAAGCACGATTAACGTACTGGATGGTGCCGAAGGAGTCGGTGATGATAACGCCTTCATGCATGTTCTCGATGGCTTGCTGTGCCGACAGCGATAAGGGCGTGGACAGATTGTCCAGGATCTCGGTCATGTGAAGCGATGATAACACATAAGTTTTTCGACGCAAGGAAACGCCACGCGACGGAAAAACCGGTCCGAATTCGCTTAAATCCTGGCCAGGACTTAGAGGATCCGCGTCGGGTTGTTTTTGGTCACATGAAGGCCGTAAAGAATTCCGCTTTCACGTTGCTTCTTCCACTTAACCCGGCCCACGAAGATTCTCATGTCGTCGTTGTTTCGGACCACGAGGCCCAGTTCCCGACCCGTACCAATGTCGTAAGGGACATAGACGCAAATGCCGGTTGAGGACACGTCCATGGCCTCTCCGGGGACAAAGTCCACGTGGGACGGAACCGACGGATCGTCGCCAATGTTGAGGACCTCGACGTTAAATCGTCGCAAAGTCCTCGGGTGACGGCGGCGGTTGCCTTCGGCGGCTTCAGTAAGGACGGTGGCTGATATGTTTCTCATGGCCAGTATTCTCGCGAATCAATCTTAATTTCGTCTTAAGAACACGTTAAGTTTCGGTAACAAGGGAGGGTTTGTGAGCATTGAAAAACGGCGTGCTGTGGACCGCGGACACTCCGAAATGCGATGGCTGGACACCTACCATTCCTTTTCATTCGGGGATTATTACGACCCCGATCACGTCCAATTCGGTCCTCTTCGCGTTTTAAATGAAGATTTCATCGCTGCCGGGCAGGGCTTCGGAACCCATGGTCACAGGGATATGGAGATCGTCACCTACGTCATGTCCGGGACCCTGGCTCATCAGGACAGTGCCGGCGGGAAGGGAAGCATCAAGGCGGGGGATGTCCAGCGGATGACCGCCGGCCGCGGCATCCAGCATTCCGAGTTCAACGGAAGCGACCGGGAACCCGTCCATCTTTTACAGGTCTGGTTTCTGCCGGAGCGGCCCGGACTGACGCCCGGATATCAGCAGGAAGCCACCGGGCATCTGGCTGCGAACCGGTTTGCTCCGGTGGTGAACCCCAACGGGACGGACGGGGGATTGAAAATCCATCAGGACGTCATCTTCTACGCCGCCGACATCGAGAAAGGGAGGACGGCCAACGTGTCGATCGGGGATCGCCGGATCGGATATCTCCACAACACGATGATCGCTCCCATTGAAGTGAACGGTGCGCGGCTGGAGCCGGGGGACGGACTTCGCATCCGGGGTCCGGAAGAGCTGGCCGTCTCTGCCCTGGACGCCGCCCGGGTGGTGGTTTTCGACATGCCCGACCGGTAGCCGCCGGGATTTCGTTGACGCCGGCCCCCATTCGCGCGTATAGTTGACTGACTGTTCAGTCAGTGACCATGCCGCCACGAAAAACCAAATCAACCACCCCTCGCACGCTGTCTCCGGCCGTCCGGAAGGCGCAGATTCTGGAAGCCGCCCGTTCCCTCCTCGTCGAGAAGGGATACGGTGAACTCCTGCTCGACGAAGTGGCCCGCCGCGCCGGCGTCGCGAAGGGGACGCTCTACCTTCATTTTTCCGATAAACGCGAAATCTTCTCCGCTGTAATGGAAGGTATTCTGGAAGGCCTTGAGGTGCGGGTTCGCGAAGTCGCGGCCCGTGACGGCGATCCGATGGGGAAACTGGAGATGGCGGTATCGCAGGTCCTCGAATATGTCGATGACAACAAAGATTTCTTCCTTCTGATGGGCCCCGTTTCTCCCCGGCATCGCCTGCTTGGTCTGAAAAAAGGATTTGAACGGTATCTGTCCGCTCTGGAGTCGGTTATTGCCCCGGCGGTGAAAGCCGGTTTCCTTCGAGCCCACGAGGCGGGCAATGGAGCCATGGTGATTATCGCGTTCTCCCGCATGTTCATGATGCGGAAAGTTTTCCACGAAAGGTCGGAGCCTCTGAAATCGTGCACCAAAGAACTGCTCGACCTTCTTCTTCATGGTCTGGGCGCCCGTGGCCGGTCTTGAAGCGCTTCGCGCTCTTACTCGTTCTTCTTGGGGCCATGCCGGCCTTTGGGGCGAACCCGTCTCACGGCCGTGTGGATCCGTCCTCCGGAACGGCGGCGCCGGTCGCCGCCCCGTTGACGCTGAAGGACGCTTTTCACAAGGCCTTCCAGACCAGCGAACAACTCACGATCCAGTCGGAAGCCATTGAACAGGCGAAGGAGGAGTACCGCCAGACACGCGGCGGCATCCTTCCCCATCTTCATTTCATTGGAAGCGAAACCTTCCAGGACAAAAGCCGTCATCAGAA
>JAYTIE010000106.1:0-12755 GCA_043732015.1 Elusimicrobiota bacterium
TACGCTGGAAGATCTCAAGGCAAACGGACTGAAACTTGTGGAATACACGGTTGCAGTCCTGAAAAAATCCGATCCCCGGGCGCACCTCACTGGCAACGACGCGCTCAACTGTCAGGTGTTCGAGAATGACAAGAACACCCTCTACTTGTTCGATCCCACCGTCGGCATTCTCGTGCTGTCGCGGCCGGACCGCGACCGCTTCGGCAATCCGACGACGACGGCCATCGCCAGCGCGGTGCTGCACGCGAACCGGGAATCGAACGTCAATTACGGCGCTCTACTCCGAAAGTTGTCCAGCCCGGAGCGGCCGACGATGGTTGATCTTCTGGGCGCGGACTTTCAGAAGAATTCTTCGCCCGATGCGGTCGTTACGCTCGACAACCTGGACGGCAACCTGCGCAGCAATCGCATCGATCCCGCGTGGTTCGACGAGAATGTTCTGCTCCCGGGAATGCAGCGCTTCTTCGACTCATATCTGAAATTGAATCCGCAGACACCCGGCGGGCGCGTGTTCCGCCGAGACCAAGTGCGCGTGGGCTTGTCCCACTCGAAGTTCCTGAGCACATACTTCCAGACTCACCGCGCTCCCAACAACCTGGTGCCCGTGTCGCCCATCGCCTACACCGACAACAACCAGGACGACGCGGGCATCATTCCGCTCTCAGGTTCACGCGGCACGGTTGCCACGGGAAACGGATACGTCACGCGCCCGCTTCTTCCGGAAGACGGCATGGAAGCCGGATTCGTGGAAGGAACTGTTTTCAAGGGAGCGGGCTACGCTGGGGCGTTCACCGATCCCCGGAACCAGGTGATAACCGCGCAGGCCAACCGCGCGGTCAAAGCCCGGAAGGGTGCGGATCGGCCGGACTTTTCGCGCGGCCGCTTCCTGAACGGGAGATTGATCGGATATGTCATTGCTTTCACGGGCATCGAGGACAAACCGAAACCGGAGGCGCCGGCGCCGAAAGAAGTGGTCTACATCTCGGACCTCGCGGTGCTTCCGGAGTCCCGGGGCCAGGGCAACCTCCTGCTTCAGGATTTGCTGACGGACCTTCGTCGCTACGCCGACGGCCGGCGGGAGCGGGGCCTCCCGACGGAAGTCATTCTCGAGGCCACCACCAACGCCGCCGGGAGCTACCGGATGTTCGGCTTGACCGATGAAGATCGCATGCGGGCCGCGAGAAGCGCCGACCCTGCGGCCTGGATGGCGACGACCATGGCCGGCCGCCGGGCGCAACTGGCGCGCGAAGGAATCCGCATCGTGGGAGAGCTGCCCGAGCCGAACGCGCCGCGCGTGCCGATCCGTTTTGAAATGGTCCCGCCGGCGGACGATGCCACACCCACGGAGGCGCCCGCCACACCGCAGGCTTTTTCGCCGGTCCAGCATGGTGTCGCCCTGGCGGTCTTTGCCGCCGGCGCGCTGGCGCTCGGCGCCTTCGCGCTTCAGACCGCCTCGAGCGCTCTGGACGGCGGATTCCTTTACGCGCTGTTCTCCGCTCTCGCGCTGCTGGTGAGCCTCGCCGCCGGCGTCCTCGCCATTCGCCCAGACGCCCGCGGGCCGGACGACGCGCGCATCGTTCTCGTGGACTTTCTTCTCGCAAGATCCGGTCTCGGCGTGCGGCTCGACGCCACCCGGGCGCCGCCGCGCGGATGGGCCGCTTCGGTGGACGCGGGCGCCGCGCAGCCCACGCTCCGTTTGGCCCCGTGGCTGCTGACGCGGGCGAGCGGCCTCACGGGCCTGATCAAAAATGTGGTTCTCGCCGTGGTCGTTGCCCACGAATTATCACGCGTTCGCCTTTCGCGCGCGCTGGGCCCCGTTGGGCGGAGCGCGGCTGGTCACGCGCTCAACACGATTCTCGTTCTCTCTCTGAAGCCCGCGGTGCTGGCGCTGGCGCTTTCGAATTTTGTCCGCGCGGTGCGCCGGACCACGGTTCCTGCCCCCGTCGCGCTGGCACGGCCCGTCGACGCGCCGGCGGTGAAGCGCATCGCCGAAGCACTTCTGGCTTCAGCCCGGCGGACCGTAACGGACGGCGCCGCGCCGGACGCCGCGTCGGTGATGGGTCCGGTGGAATCCGCTCTCTCGACGCTGAACACCGGTGAGGTGCCGCCCACGATGGCGGAGATCACCGCCTATCTGGAAACGCAAGTGCAGGCGCGCGTGAACGCGGGACGACTGTCGCCGCTGGACGCCATGCGCGTCACGCAGGCGCTCACGCGGTGGCTGGGCGAGCCGGTTCGACTGGATCTGTCGAAGTGGACGTTTATTTTTGCGCGGCGGCAGGATCTCGCGAATGTGAACGGCTGGCTGGCGGGTCTTCCGGCGGAGGCGCGCGTGCAGGTGATCGTGGACGCCGCCGACGAAGCGGCCTTCCGCGGCGCGTCCACGCGACCGAACGCCATTCGCGGCGTCGATGGACTCTTCCTGGATTCCGATCAGCGGCGGATGAACCGGGCCGCCTTCGCGGCGTCGCTCGACGGCGCGATTTCGGCACGGCCGCTCATCAGTTATTCGCAGGACGTTGCTTTTGACGGCGAGCCGTTCGCGCCCGCGTTCGACGCGATGCTGCGCGAGTCTCCCTACTCCCGTCTCGAGGCGCTGTTCCTGGGTGAGCTGCGCGTCGTTCCCTTCGGCCAGCTCATCGAGCTCGCCCGCCTGGTCCAGACGCAGGCTTAATCAGTCGATCGAGAAGTACTTCGCCGCCGGATGGTGGACGATGATCGCCGAGGTGGACTGTTCCGGATGAAGCTGGAATTCCTCCGAGAGCTCGACGCCGATGCGCTTGGGATCCAGAAGCGCGAACATCATCCGCTGATCTTCGAGGTTGGGACAGGCCGGATAGCCGAAACTAAAACGCCCGCCGTGATACTGCTGTTGAAATAGGCCCTTCACGTCCTTCGCTTCCTGGTCCGCGATTCCCAGCTCTTCCCGCATGCGTTTGTGCCAGTACTCCGCCAGACCTTCCGCCGTTTCCACGCTGAGCCCGTGAAGATAGAGGTAATCCGTGTACTGGTTGGCCTTGTAGATCTCCTGGATGCGCGGCGAGGCGGCGGAGCCGATCGTGACGATGGACATACCGATCACATCGCGTTCCCCCGACTCCACGGAACGGAAGTAATCCGAGATGCAGCGGTGCGGCGGCTTGGTCTGGCGCGGGAACGTGAAACGCTGTTGTTCGCGCTGTCCGCTCTCGTCGTAGATGATGAGGTCGTCGCCCTGCGACGCGCACTTGAAGTAGCCGTACACGAGCTGCGGCTGGAAAATATTCTCGCGGAGCGCGTAAGCCTTCCACTTCTCGAATTCCGGGTAGACCTTCTCCCGCATGAGCGCCTCATACTCAGCGGCCGACGTTTCGCGCGCCCGTTTGAACCCCCAGCGGACTTTCAGGAGCGCGGTTTCGTTGATGTACTCGTAAATTTCCTTGAGGTCGACGCCGCGCACGACGCGCGCGCCGAAGAACGGCGGTGTCGGAACAGGAACGATCTCGAGCGGCCCCTCAGGCTTGGCGGCGGTGGTCGGTACGGTGCCGACCTGGATGACCGGAAGGTCCGTGCGGCCTTCCGCCGGTGCGTCCGATTTCACGCCGTAGTTCCCCGTGAGCTTCTTCTCCGTGGACGGATTCGTGAGTTCGTCCATGATGCGCAGGCCCGCGAAGGCGTCGTTCGCATAGAACACGCGTCCCTTATAGATGGAGCGGAGGTCCACCTCGACAAACTTGCGGGTCAGCGCGGCGCCGCCCAGCACGACGTCGGCGGTAATGCCACGACGGTTCATTTCCTCGAGGTTTTCCTTCATGACGGCGGTCGATTTGACCAGCAGGCCCGACATCCCGATCGCATCCGACTTCTGTTCGTCGTGCGCCTTCAGAATAACGTCCACGGGCTGCTTGATGCCGAGGTTCACGACCGTGTAGCCGTTGTTGGACAAAATGATGTCGACGAGATTCTTGCCGATGTCGTGCACGTCGCCTTTCACGGTGGCCAGAACCATTTTCCCCTTCGAGTTGCCGGCCGAGTTCTTCGGGATGTGGGGTTCCAGGAAACGCACGGCGGTCTTCATGGTTTCCGCGCTTTGCAGAACGAACGGCAGCTGGATCTGACCCGCGCCGAACAGTTCCCCCACCACGCGCATCCCTTCCAGGAGAATCGTGTTGATGATCTCGAGCGCCGGGTATTTCTCGAGCGCCGTGGTCAGCGGCTTGTCGATGTTCTGCTTGTTGCCGTCGATAATGCGCTGCTTGAGCTCATCCTCGACCGACGCATAAACCTTTGCAGTGGACTTGCCCACTTCGGCCTTCACGCCGGCGTAGTGGTCCATGAACGCGTTCAGCGGATCGTAGATGACGGTGCCGTCGGCTTCGCGCTTGCGCTCGTCGAACACGAGCTGCCGGGCGAGTTCCCGTCCCTTGTCGTCGATCTTGAAGAGCGGAATGATCTTCTTCGCGTTCACGATCGCCGAGTCGAGGCCCGCTTCAATCGCATAGTGAAGAAAGACGCTGTTCAGCACCGCGCGCGAGTTCGCCGCGAGCCCGAACGAAATGTTGCTGACGCCGAGCGTCGTGTGCACGCCGGGAAGTTCAGTCTTTATGCGGCGGATCGCCTCGATTGTCTCAATGCCGGCGCGGCGGAATTCCTCGTCGCCGGATCCCAGCGTGAAGGTAAGCGCGTCGAAAATCAGGTCTTCCGATCGCAGGCCGAACTTCCCGACCGCGAGATCGTGGATGCGTTTGGCGATTTCGAACTTGCTGCCCGCCGTTTTCGCCATTCCCTTCTCGTCGATGGTGAGCGCCACGACGGACGCGCCATAGGTGGTGAGCATCGGGCAGATCTTCTCCATCCTTTCTTCCCCGTCTTCGAGGTTGATGGAATTGATCATCGCCTTTCCGCCGTAAAGTTTCAGCGCAGCCTCGATGACGGGCGCTTCGGTGGAATCGATCATGAGCGGAACGCGGGCCTGAAGCGACAGGCGTTTTACGACCTCGGTCATGTCGCGCACTTCGTCGCGGCCAACGTAGGCCGTGCACAGATCGAGGACGTGGGCGCCTTCGGCTTCCTGATCCTTGGCGACGTTCACAATGGAGTCGTAGTCCTCAGCCAGAAGAAGGTCGCGGAAAAGCTTCGATCCGTTCGCGTTGGTTCGCTCGCCGATGATCATCGGCGCAGGCTCCTGACGGACGGGCACGCTCATGTAGAGGCTGGCGGCGGAGGCGACGTGCTTGATGCTGCGCTTCGCCGGGGTGAGCTTTGAAACGGCGTCAACAACCTCGCGAAGGTGCTCGGCCGTGGTGCCGCAACAGCCGCCGACGACGTTCACGCCGTAGCGCTTAACGAAGTCGACGAGGTGGTCGGCCAGTTCTTTGGGCGTCAGCTTGTAGACGGCCTGTCCCCCCACGTTTTCCGGGAGGCCGGCGTTCGGGAGGACGGAAATGTAGCGGTCTGTCACCTGGCCCAGCGTGCGGACATGCTCGCTCATCTCGAGCGGTCCCGTGGCGCAGTTGAGGCCGATGGTGTCGACCGGAAACGCTTCGAGAACGGTGATGGCCGTCGCCATGTCGCTGCCGACGAGCATCGTGCCGGTGGCTTCGATCGTGACCTGAACATTGATCGGAACCCGGATACCGGTCTTCTTTTGCGCGTCGAGCGCGCCGTTGATGCAGGCTTTTACCTGAAGAAGGTCCTGGCAGGTCTCAATTAAAAGGAGATCGGCGCCGCCGTCCAGAAGACCGCGGCACTGCTCTTCATAGCTTGCGCGGAGCGTATCGAAATCAATATGGCCGAGGGACGGGAGTTTGGTGCCCGGGCCGATGGAGCCGGCAATGAAGCGCGGCTTGTCCGGCGTCGAGAAGCCGTACGCCACTTCCTTGGCGATCTTGGCGGCATCGACGTTGAACTGGTAGGCCTTCTCGCCCATGCCGAACTCGCCCAGCGTGATGCGGCTGGCGCCGAACGAATTCGTCTCCACGATGTCGACGCCCGCCTTGAAGAACGACGCGTGAACGTCCTTCAGCCAGTCGGGGTGCGTGTAGCAGAGCATCTCCGTGCAGCCTTCGTGCCCGCCGTAATCTTCCGCGGTTGGATTGAAGCGCTGGAGGTTGGTCCCCATCGCGCCGTCGAAGACGAAAATGCGTTCGGAAAGGATTTTTTTGTAAAGGTCTCGGTTCATTGGTTATCTGGGTTAAAGAAAGCGGCCGTCCCTGCCCTACGGCAGGGGCGGCCGCTGATAAAGCGACCTGAATTCTAGCAAACCGGCCGGTTAGGGTGCGGTGGCGGAGGCGTCGAGCTTCTTCAGCGCCGTGTTGGCGTCAGCCACCAGCGGGCTCTTCGGATAGGAAGAAACAAAGCTCCGAAGCATGTCTTTGGCCTCGGGCTTGCCGGCAATGGTCGCTTCGATCGCATTCTCGAACTTGTCGAGTTCGGCGGAATCCACCGGACCACTGCTTTTCTTCCCTTTCCAGTACAACGGCGGGGCGTCCGTGGCTTCGGCGCCGCGGACTGCGGCCACCGTGACCAACTGGTTCTGCCGGGCGCGGGTCCTGGCCACGCGCCGTTTGAGATCTTTCAGCCAGGAATCGAACGTCGCCCGGACGCCCGCCGGCTTTGTCTGCGCTTCGGACACCGACATGGTTCCGCCTTTCACGATCGGGGCGGCCGGCGCCGGCCCTTCGGCCTGGGCCATCACGGTCACGCTGAGCGCGACAACGGAAAGCATTCGGCTAATCAGTTTTTTCATAACAGCCTCCTTCTAATCATTTCGGAATCAGTTCAGGCGGAAGATCGCCCACATATTCTCGCCAGTCTTTCAGGGACTTGGAGCCTTCTTCAATTAGCTTCTTCGCATGATCGATGTCGCCCAGCTTCCAGGCGGCGCGCGCCTGATTGACGACCACGCCGCCGTCATCTGGCGTCAACTTCCACGCCGCATCGTAGTAAGCCAGGGCGGATTTGTATTCGCCGTTCAGGTAAGAAATGTTGCCCAGGTTGTTTTCCGCCGCGGAACGGATTTCGGGCGCCTCGGTTTCCACCGTCAGCGCTTCGAGCATGGGTTTGGCGACCGCCTTGTCGCCGCCCTCGAATTCCACCATGGCCACTTCGATCTTCAGCCATTTGTTGTCCGGGTCGTCTTTCATCTGGGTTTTCAGCGACGACATCTGATTGGCGTAGCGTTCCTTCTGGAGTTTGATGAGCGTCTCCATGAACGGACCGCGAACCTTCTCCTCCGGGAACGCAGCTGAGTTCTGGTCCGCTTCAAGCAGCGTTATGGGCGGATAAACCTTCGAGGCTTCCGAGATCGGCACGAACGTGACCGTTCCCTTCGCTTGGGCGGCTTTGATTTCAGCAATGCCGCTCTGCCAGGCTTCCAGGAAGCCGTGACCAAACTGTGTGGTTTCGATCGGCACCCAGTAAGTGCCGTTCAGGAACACGAAACGCTCTTCCGGAAGTCCGATGACGCCGGCGTCGCCTTCTTCCAGATTCGCCATCAAGAGCACATGCCCGGGCATGTCCACGATTGCGGTCTGGACGCCGATGCTTTCGAGAAGCGCGGACATGAGCGCGGTGGTGTCATCGCAGTCTCCGGTCTTCCGGCGAAGGGTTTCCCTTGGGAACTGGGTGTAGTCGATGACTTCCGGCTTGCCCGAGACCACATTGAACGGCGTGTTCGGGTCGGGCACGTAGGAGATGCCCAACGCGTTCACGGCTTCGTAGAAAAGAAGGGCTTTTGCGAGTGGTTTCCCCACGGTCGAACTTTTCAGTTCCTTCATGAAGCTGCGGGTAGCCGTGCGCGAGAACTCGGCGATCGGCGTGTCGCGCGGCGTCACGAAGGACGACAGGCGGCCCTTTTCCGACCAGGAGATCGCGTTGCGTCCGTAAAGCTTAATCGGCGCGCTGTGAGAAACGGTCTTCTCGACATTGTCTTCGAAGTACGTGACGCGGACGTCCGCCTGAACCGGCGTGTCTTCCGTCAGCTCCATGACTTTTTCGTTCAGCGTGAGCGTGACGGGAACGGACGTCTTCTGCCCGCCATCGATGCTGTTGACCATGGCGACCGTCGCGAAGTCCGTGTAGCGCGCCAGGGAGACGGAGACCTTCACGTTGCGATAGGGCTTCTCATCGTTGTTCCGGATGATCACTTCTCCGACGGGCGAGGTGACGTAGTATTTGAAGGCGGCCGTGAACACGGGCTTCAGGGTGACATCCTCGATGCTGATCAACGACACGTCTTTCCGTCGAGCCGCCTTGATTTCCGGCGCAGAGGCCCAGACACCTTCATGGCCCCCCGCTCCGATACCGGTGACCGCGTAGGTGTAGACAACCGCAGGAGTGACGTTGGAATCCACGAGCGAAGAGGTCTCGCTGGTTCCGATGGACGTAAACCGGCCGTCGCCGGTGGAACGATAGACGTGATACATGGAGGCTTCTCCGATGGCGTCCCAGGAGATTTTGATGTCGCCTTCCTGGTCGGTCGCGGCGACTTTCGCGGAAGCCCGAGGAACGAATCGCGCTTCATAAATGGTCTGGTCCTTGTCACCGATCACGTCGACAAAGCCGTTGGGGCCACAGGCGAGCGCTTTGCCGTTGGCGGAGAAGTCTGCAAGAAATGTCCCTTTCGCGCTGAAGCAACGCACGCGGCGCGTGCCGGCATCGAGAACGTAGAAGCGACCCTGCGGATCGGACGCGAGTGAGACCGGATCCCTCCAGTTGGCGGCTTTCCCTTCCCGGTTCGAGATGGCTGACTGAAACTTTCCCGCGGCGCTGTAGAACAGAAGCGATTTTCTTCCGCCATCCAGCACGGCGATGACGTCTTTGTTGGCGGCGACGCCGTCAACGGAATCGAACTGACCATCCTTCTTGCCCTGCGATCCCACGGCGAAAAGGAAAAGTCCGTCCTTGCTCAGAACCTGAATGCGGCTTCCGCCGCGGTCCGCTACGACGATGGAACCGTCCGGGCGAACCGCAAGGTGCGAAGGACCTTTCAGGCTGCCTTCCTTCTTTCCTTTCTTCCCGATGTTTGACAGCACGTCGCCCTGGAGCGAAACGTTTTTGACCGTGTGATCGCCGGCATCCGTCAGCCAGATCTTTCCCGATTCATCGAGGGTCCACCCCGCCATCTCGGCCACGCCGGGGGCGTTCTTTTCCTTCTTCTTCCAGGTGCCCTTCACGGATCCATCGACCGAAAGAAGGTCAACCAGTCCGTTGGGGCGCTTCACGAGTTCTTCCCCATTCGGCATGAACAGCGCGGAGCGGATTTCGCCCGCGCGCAGCCCGTTCCGGTGAACCTGGATAAAAGCGGCGGGTCCGGAAAGCACCGGCACCTTCTTAGATCTGTTGAGGACGTCGAATCCCTGGAACCGGCGGTTTCCCGCTTCCGCGACCATAACGCCAGCGGCGTCCGCCGCAATACCAATGGGTTCTCCCAACTGGCCGGGAAGTTTTCCCTTCGCGCCGAAAGTCCCCGTGTTCACGCCAGTGGGGTCCACCTCGATCCACTTGCCCTTCTCCAGCGTCACATAGCCAAAACCATACGCGTCCACCGTGAGAGACCGGGCGCCCGAGAAGCCGTCGGTCGATCCCAGAAGTTTTCGCTCCGGCGAAAAGCGGTGCAGGAAGCCTTTGTCTCCATCCAGAATCCAGAGTTTGCCATCCGGACCAAAAGCGAGCGCGGTGACCGCGCCGAAGGCGTCCTTCTCGCTCATGGAGATACGGCAGAGGTCCACGCCGCTTCGGGAGTAGAGTTCAACCGCGTGTTCCGAACCCGAACCGACCGCGATGATTCCATCCTTGCTGACGGCCAACGCGCTGGGCTTTTCCACCTCGAAGTCGGATTCCACCTTCGCGTCTTTCCAGTCGGATCCCTTTTTCGATTCCGGGGCCTTCACCAGAACCACCCGTTTCTCTTTGGCATCCAGAACGGCGAGTGTGCCGTCCGGAAGAAATCCGAAATCGATGGGCTCCTTGAACGGGCCCTTCTTCCCCGCGATGTGGACGGCGACGGTCCCGCGGTCGGAAATTTTCTGGATTGCGTCGGCCTTCGGGTTCAGGATCCACCGGTTCCCTTCGGGATCGAGCCGAAGAAGAGAGAGTTCCACTTTCTTGTCGGCCATCTGAAGCGCCGGCCGGGCCCGGACTTCATCGTAAGTGAATCCCGGAGAGGCGAGCGTGATGGCGGCGAGAAAGAGCGGGAAGCGGCGTGATTTCATGAATGGGTCTCCTGACCAGATTTCCTGCAAAGGGGTTTCGTCGATTTCATGCTTCTATGGCAAGTATAGGGGCCAGTGTTCCGGCTGCCACAACTGGCGTGAAAATCTGGAAGGATTTTTGTCCTGAGCAGCGGTCAAGCAACGTTATGGCCGCGGATTTCATCGGGGGTGGGGTTCGGGGTGTCCGAAGGGTTTCAGTTGAGGAGGGATCGCACGTTGACGTCCACGAGAACCAGGCTTTGAAAGTCCACGCTGGGCATCTGTGCGATGTCCCGGACATACAGCGTGTACATTCGTTCGCCTTTAACCGACACCGGCGGCTCGCTGGTGTCTTTCTGGTGCATCCCGTCCATCCACTGTAGTTTGTTCATGCACCGAGGTTAATCGCGGGCCGTGCGAAAACAGGGGTATGTCGATGACAAATCGATGACGGGCCAGGGTGGAGGAAATGAAACGCGGCGGAACGACAGGGTTTTTATTGAACAGAAAAAGAGGCCGACTTGCCTGTAGTCACGTTGCCCTTTGGGTCCTTCCGGGGGTATGTGTAGAACACGCAGCAAGGGTATATCTGAACCACCAGTCCAACGGGATACCTCTAGATCGGCATCATCATTCCTAATTACCGGAGGCTGTATGACCCAGATAACCCGCGCGGGAAACAAACTCGGTATCGGCGGCGCCTCAGGCGAGCTGACAGCGCAAGTGGAGATGGCGCTCACGAAATCGAAGCAGACCAGCCGGCCGTTCTTCGTCGTTCTCATTCAAATCCGGAATCTGGCGGGGTTTCAGAGCCGGCGTTCCGTCCAGGAAGCGCAGGATCTCCTTCGCAAGCTCTACGCTTCGGTGCGAAAGGCGGTCCACGCCAGCCAGTTTGTGGGGATCGTCGGTGAGGGCCTCGCCATTGTGTTCGACGCGGCGGAGCCAGGGCAGGTGGATCTCATCAGCCGCCGTATCGTGGCGCTGTGTGAAACCGAACTACGGCGTGGCAACTACAACGATCTGAATTCCCGTTGGACAGACGCGCTGTTCCAGATCTTTCTTCCGGCGGGCGGGGACGTGATGTCGGCGCATTGTGGGTGGGCCATTTATCCCCGCGATGGAGAAAGCGCCCGCGAGATCCTCGAACGAGCCTGGGCTCAGCTCCGTCGCGAACGCGCCGCCTGAAGACTCAGGCTTTCGGGCGGTAGGAAGGGTCGTTGTACATCTTGAACTGCCGGTAGACTTTCATGACCCGTTTCCCGGTCATGACGCCTTCCGCCAGCTCGTTCAGCTCGGCCGTCAGGTCTGTCCGTTGCTGACGCATCACTTCAACTCGGCGCTGGCAGTTCTCTTTGTGCTCTGCTGTTGCATCGGCACGATCCACCTGCAACTGCATGTGGAAAATCTTCATTTCCAGGATTGAGAGTTTGTCGACGAGGCTTCCAACGGTATCGGCCATGATTACTTGCCTGCGGCCGCGCGGATCACGAAGTCGTCAACTTTCTCTATCAAGTCGTTCCGCTTCTGGTTCAGTTTGTCGACGGCCCTTTTCGCGTTCGCGATCTCGTGGTCGTCCTTCCCGGCGCGGGCTTTGTCCTCTTCCTTCCACAGCGCCATGTTGGTCTGGCAGAGATCGGCGACGAGGTCGCCCAGTTTGAGATTGGTATCAGACATGTGAGTTCTCCTTTAAAATCCTTTCGCAGGCGTCGATCACGCGTTGCTCATCCAGCTTCTTCATGCAGAGGTGCCCGATGGGGCACCTCAAAAGGTGACACCCCAGACAGTCCACGCCGTCCGCGGTCAGCGGAATGTCCTTCTTCCCCCCATCCGCCAGAGACGGATTCCAGTCGATCGGTCTCGTCGGACCATAAGGCGTCACGGTCGGCGCTCCCACCGAGACCGCCAGATGCATCGCCCCGGAATCGTTCGTCACCACCACGGCCGCCCGTTTGAAAATCGCCGCCATCTGCGGCAGCGAGGTGAGTGGCAAAAGCGAGATCTCCCCTTCTTGGCCGGCGCGGACTTCCTTCATAACCGGTTCCTCACCGGGTCCCCAGGCCAGAAAGACGCGCATCTTTCGCTCTCGCGCGAGGTGCAGCGCCACGGCGCGGTAACCGTCGGCCCGCCAGGCGCGAATCGGGTGACGGTGGGCCGGCGCCAGCACGGCGACTGGCGTTTCGCCGATCGCTTCCTGTCTGGCCCATTCCGCGGCGAAGGCTGTGTCAGCGTTCGCCAGGTGAAGCTGCGGGCGCCACAGGGCCGGTTCCGGCACATTGAACCCCGCTTCCTTCAGCCAGGCGCGCACCAGTCTTAACTTTCGCGCCGGAACGTACTCCGGCTCGACGGGAACGGGGACGGCGATGTTATAAAAAATTGCCCGGGGCCCCGATTTGAAGCCCACCCGCCAGCGCGCCCCGCTCAAGGCCGTGATATAGGACGACCGCGGGTTGTTCATGAAATCCAGGACGGCGTCATAGCGTTTTCCACGGACAGCCAGAATTTCGGCCAGAGGTTTTGTCCTGTCGTAAAGGTGCAACCCATCCAGCGACGGATTCGTCTCCAGCACGGTTTTGCCCATCTTCT
>JAYTIE010000107.1:0-12641 GCA_043732015.1 Elusimicrobiota bacterium
TGAGGCATCTTCACGGGAAGTGGCGTATGGAAAACCGAGATGGGCATGAGTCCATCGGTATACCAGCAGTGTTCCACCGCTTTGCCATTCACATCGAACTGCCTGGAACCCTCCAACACGAAGCCCCCATAGAGCGTTTTTGGAAAGCGGGAACTCACCTTCGCTGAACCGTCGCTGGTTCTCTCGATATTTTCTGGAGAATTACCCAGATCCGAATCAGGTAGGAACGCATCCGGTCCCAGACCGGCGCCAGAATCGAACTCGGTGAAGCGCGTGACCGTGCCGGTTTTCCCGTTCGGCGAGAAACGCCTGATTTCAAGGATGACCCTCGTCTCCTGGTCGATACGCACCAGTTCGTGGGGTTTCCCGTCAACGATGGGGGAAAGCTCCACAGACCATGTGGGACGATTGAGAACGCTTTCTGAATCTTTGGCAACGGTCGCCGTGTAATTGGCCTGAAGAAGGGACTTCTCATTGCCCAGTGCAACCACGTCTGATGCCCGTCCAAAAGTCTGTGATTTCCCGTTCGGCCCCTGATCAAGGACGGTGATCTGCTCATGGGACCCGTCCGACATGACGATCCGGTCAACCGTTCCATTGGGGAAAAGAAACTCGTACCTGTATTTGTTCGGAGGGGAGAAGAACACGCGGACATCCTCAGCCTTGCTTCCATCTTCAGACCAATAGCTGACGATCATCTGGCCGTGAAAGGCGCGAGCCGGATTGTTAAGAACAACCTGAATCAACTGAGAGACGTCCGGCGGATTCGCTTCCGCCGCGAACGGAGAAACGCCCATTGTCATCTGGGCCAGAGCGATCAGCGCTGGGATAGACCGTTTAATTCGTGGCATGAGGTTTCGCCACGGTGGACTGCATCAACACATTCACCGCGTTCCTCTGCGGCAACATGTCGCTCTGCATCTGAGCGTGCGCCATGAGAAGAGGTTCCAGCGGCATGAAGGAGGTTTCATGGTTCTGATAGACGCCAACAGAAATGAGCAGGAGAGCTGCCGCCGCCAATGACCCGTTGAAGGACCAGCTTCCGACGGGCGCTGAAAAAATCTCGGGGACCCATGATCTCTTGCTTAATTTCTGGACCCGCTTATCCGCTTCGGCCTCGAGAAGGTCAAGGAGGTCCAGGGGCGCCGCAATCGGAGCCAGAGAAGAAGAGAGGCTTTTCATCTCCTGGAGCTTCTCAAGTTCTTCCCGCCATTCAACCGATTTTGAAAGAAAATCTTTAACCCTGGTCAGCTCACCAGGGGTTAGTTCGTTGTCCAGATAAGCAGATAGAAGCTCCAAATCGTCCTGGTTCATCATATTTCTGTCCTCCATCTTTTATCGTTGGCTTGTATGCCGAACTGCAAATTTTCAAAAGCTTTTCGGAGCAGTACGCGCCCCTGATGAATCCGGGACCGAACCGTCCCAATCGGGCAACCCAGAATCTCCGCGATCCGCTCATACGGATGTTTCTCAATGTCGCAAAGGATAACCGCTGTCTTGCAGTGAATCGGAAGCTGGTCCAAGGCTTTTTGAACGAGAACGTTCTGCTCCTGCTTTTCCAATTCTTTCTCCGGGGTCACATCGCTTCCAGGCAAAATGTTCTCCCAGGCGACAGCTTCAATCGGGGAGGGTCCATCCAGCGAGACCACATGTTTCCGTTGATAACGACGCATGCTGTCCAGGAAAATATTCTTCAGAATTCGATTGAACCAGGGCTCGAAGGGCCGCTTCCGGTCAAATTTGTCGAAATGTTTCAGAGCGTGCATAAAGGCTTCCTGAACCAGATCCCTGGCATCAGCTTCGTTCCCAGCGAGACGATAAGCGAAGCCATACGCCTTTTGGGCGTGTCTTCTGACACAGGCTGCGAACTCGGTCTGATCTTCTTCGGTATCTATATTCATCAATATCCAGTCGATCGCATCGGTTACTCACCCCTACGGACGGTCTCTTAATAGGTTCGCGACTATTTTCTGGACCACGTCGGCCCGTGATCGCGAATCCTAACGACATATTATCGTTTGCGAGGAACAATCTCGACATTGATGACACCCAGGTCGGGATTACAGTCCAGATTGACTCCATCCCCGGCCTTAACGTCTGTAAATTTGCGTTGCGCGTTCTCCGAGACAAAGGTCGTGTCCTTGGAAACGTTGTAGGTCGTGTTATGGCCCGTGCTGTCTTGAATGGTGATCTGGTTCGTCTGGGGGTCCACTGATTGCACGGTTCCTGTTGCGCGTGTGGTCCCCGTGGCCGCGGATGTAACGGATGAACCGCCGCTGACGGCCGGTGGATTGGCTGGAGCGGTCGATCCGTCGTTGACGGCTTTCGGTCCGACTTCCGCCATCAACGATCCGGCAGCCATCGCTACGATCAAAAATCCCGTCCTCGCAATTCTCATGAGCTGTTCCTCCGGTCGTCTTTCGTCACTTCTCTACCTTGATTACGGCGGTTGCGTAAAAAAGTTCTTCTGGTCCTCGCAACGAACCATTCTGGCGGTGTTCCGTAAACATTCTGCAGGCCGGAGGTACGCGGTTATAAACGGCCTCAGAAGGAGAAATGGAAATGAGAACAGAGGTGAACCGATACAAGCCCGGCCGCGATCCCGGAAAAACCGTCCTCGAGATGTATGTGGATCTCCTCCACGAGCTCGAAGCGACCCTCAGCCTGAAGGATCACGTGCCCCACCGGTTCTTCGACACCGACTTCAGGGAACAGTACGAGAAAAAGCTGGACCGGCTGGATACCATGATTGCCCTCTATTCCGACCTGATTCGGGCCTTGAGGTGCCGGAATTAGACCTTAAGTCGTCGTGCGGAACCGACGGAGATTGGCTAGACTGAGGCATGCCCCCTAGCCAGAACGGCGCCGTAAAAACTGAAAAAATCAGAGTCTTGATCATCGATGATGACGAGGCCGACCAGATTCTGGTCAAGGAGATCCTGAGCGGCAAAAAGTCGCTCTACGACCTCAGATTTGCCAACAGCCTGGAGGCGGGGATTGATCTCCTGGCGGAACGTGTGGACGTGGTCCTTCTGGACCTCTTTCTTACCGACAGCCGAAGCCTGGAAACCCTCAAACGGATAAAACCCCACCTCGGAAGCATTCCTGTCATCATTTTGTCCGGCCTCGGAGACGAACATGTGGCCATGGATGCGATTCAGAACGGCGCTCAGGACTATCTGGTCAATGGAAACATAGACAGCGACCGGCTCTCCCGGGCGATCCAGTATGCGATTCATCGAAATACGCTTAGCCTGGAAGCAAAGAACGCCGTCCTTACCGATGAACTGACCGGTCTCCATAACAAGGAAGGATTTGCGGTGATCGCGGACCAGTACCTGAAAAAGGCGCAGCGGGAGAAATCAGCGCCGGTGGTTTGTTTTGCCGTGCTCAATGATCTGGAAAGAATCCGGACAGATTTTGGGACTGCGGAAGGAGTCCGCGCGATTCAGACTGCCGCGGAAGTAATTCAGGAGAGTTTCAGGTCATCAGATCTGGTGGCCCGGATCGGAGAAGATGAATTCGCGATGCTGACCTTCGCCCATGGCAACGGCAGCGCCAAAGTCGTCTCAGCGAGGATCAAGAAGAACAAGAAGTACTACGAGGCCCAGTTCAACCGCTACCGCCTCTCGCTCAGTCTTTGCGCTGTCTATTTTGGACTTTCCGAGATCTCGACCGGCCGGGACCTGTCAGCGAAAGCGGAAGAAGTTCTCGGTCAGTACAAATCCAAACGAAACGTCCAGGAATTTCTCGATACCGACTAGCTGTTCCCCGCCTGAAGTTGAACCTGCCGGCTTTTTTTCGCCCGCTTCTGCTCGTACATCAGATCATCAGCCATTTTCAGGAAGGTCTCGACCGGTACATTCCGTTTTGGATCGCAGGGCGTCACGCCCACGCTGAACTCCAGCCGGTAGGAGCGATCTGATGTCGTGTTGTGCGCTTCTATGGCGTCGGTGAGACGCCGCAGCGTCTGCGGGAGGCGATCGTGACTGTGTTCGGTCACCAGCACGGCGAATTCATCGCCACCGACCCGCCCAATGATGTCCGAAGACCGGAACGTCTCCTTTAATATGCGTGAGAATTCGCGCAGGGCATTGTCGCCCTCCGGGTGGCCGTGCTGGTCGTTGATGAGCTTCATCCCGTCCAGATCGACGAAGAGGAAATAGAGCTTTCTGGAACTCTGCCGGTAGAATCCTTCCAGTTGCTGCTGAGCCAAGAAGATGAAACCGCGGCGGTTGTAGAGACCGGTCAGATCGTCCGTGAGCGAAAGGACCCGCAACTCATTCAGCAGGACCTGCCGCTGCATCGCATACCGAATGACTCGGGGTAGGAGGGAACCATCGAGGTTCTTCTTGCAGAGGTAATCCTGCGCTCCTTTTTCCACAGCCAGCAGCGCCAGAGCGTTGTCGTCCGTGCCGGTGAGAACGACGATGGGAATGTTCGAAGTCCCTTCCTGGATTTTCAGGAACGTTGACATCCCGACGCCGTCGGGCAGAGACAGATCGAGAAGGATGACGTCCGGCCGGGTTTCGGGGAAAATCTTGAGCGCCGTTTCCAGACGTTCCACATGGACAATGTTGTAGCGCTCCTCTCCGGAGCCCGACAAGGCGTGACGCACCATTGCGACATCTCCCGGGTCGTCTTCAACCAGAAGGACCTTGACCTCGGTAGTTTCTGCAACACTCGGGAGTGATTCCGTGTTCATCGGATACCTCGCACGATTTCAGGGAATTTTTCCTGCAACATCTTGATGACCGGCGCGTATCCGTCCGCTCCCACAGGCTTCGTGAGAAAGTAATCAGCGCCTTCCTCGTAGCACCTGTTTATGTCCGGTTTGGAATCCGAACTGGTAAAAATCACAACAGGAATACGTTTGAGATCCGGATTCAATTTCAGGTCGCGGAGAACATCGCGCCCGTCTTTCTTGGGCATATTCAGGTCGAGGAAAATCATGTCCGGCCGCTCCGCGTTCTCATAGGGATCGATATTTCTGAGATACTTCAGGGCTTCGAATCCATCTTCCATTCCAACCACATCGACGTCAACGGCCGAGGAAGTAAGAAAATACTTCAGGAATTCAATGTCATGAAAATCGTCATCGATGTAAAGAAGAGACTTTCTCTTCGGATTGGCCCGGGCCATCATGCAATCCGTTGTCATTCGTTTTCTCCTGCCGCTTAATTGGAAGACTGAAATAGAACGTCGATCCCTCTCCTACTACGGACCGCAGCCAGATTCCTCCGCCGTGTCGTTCCACAATCTTTTTACAAATGGACAGGCCTATCCCACTCCCCGGGTATTCCCGGCGGGTGTGTAGCCGTTGAAAAACATTGAAGATCCGGCCCCAGTGCTGTTCCTCGATGCCGATTCCGTTGTCCTTCACCGAAAAAACCCTGAGACCCCTCTCCTCGATCGCGGAAATTTCGATTACGGGAGGAACGTCTCGCCGGAATTTCATCGCGTTCCGGATCAGATTCTGGAAAAGCTGCCGGAGCTGGGTCGGATTCGCGTCCACGAGGGGTAGGGTTTCGACCATCACCCGGGCGGATGTTTCTGTGACGATGTGATCCAGCTCGAACAGAATCTCCGAAATCATGGCGTTCACGTCCACTTTTTCCAGATTGAGCTGGGGTTGTGCGACCTGCGAGAACTGCAGCAGGTCCTGGATCAGCGTGCGCATGCGGATGGCACCATCCACGATGTAGGCGAAGTACTCCTTCGCTTTTCCGTCAACGGTGGAGGGAAACATCTCCTCCAGTATTCGCGTAAAGTTAACGATCTTCCGAATCGGTTCCTGAAGGTCATGGGAGACGACGTGCGCGAACTGCTCGAGTTCGGCATTGGAGCGCGCCAGTTCCGCGGCGTGCAGCTGAGCGTCCGCGGTTTTTTCCGCCACGCGCAATTCCAATGTCTTGTTCAGTTCCCACAGATCTTTTTCGACGCGACGTCTCTCCACAATTTCAAAATTGAGCTCATCGTTCTGCTGCTGAAGAACTCGCCGCTGCGCGCTGATTTCTGCCGTCTTCCGGAACAGTTCTACGAACACGGCCACCTTGGCCCGGAGAATCTCCGGAACAATGGGTTTAAGGATGTAATCAACGCCGCCCAGGGAATAGCCCTGATGTGCCTCCTGCTGTTTTACGCCCGTCACGAAGATGATGGGGATATGGCGGGACTTCTCGCGTTCCCGGATCATCGCCGCGGTTTCGAAACCGCTCAGGCCCGGCATGGTGACGTCCATGATCACGACCGTCGCGTCATGGCTGAGAAGGTACTTCAAGGCCGCCTCGCCAGAACTCACCTTGACGATGTTCTGGTTCAGCGGCTGAAGGATCTCGCCCAGGACCATCAGGTTCTCCGTCTTGTCGTCCACGATCAGGACGGTGGCTTCTTCCTTTTTCATCTCGATGTCGGCGGAAGAGTTCATGGTGGTTCCTAGTGGCAGAGCCAGACGCGCAGCAGCGACAGGAGGTGATCCGTGTCCACCGGCTTGGCGATGTAGTCCGAAGCGCCGGCATCGATACACTTCTGACGGTCGCCCTTCATTGCTTTAGCGGTCCGCGCAATGATCGGCCGCTTATTGATGCCCTCGGTGGCCCGGATGGCCTTCATGGTCTGGTATCCGTCCATCTCCGGCATCATGATGTCCATCAACACGATGTCGATGTTCGCCGTGTTCTTCAGCATCTGGATGCTGTCCTTCCCGTTTTCGGCGAACAGGACCTTGATCCGGTGGCGCTCCAGCACCGTGCTGATGGCGTAGATGTTCCGGAAGTCGTCGTCGACGATCAGGACCTGCTTGTTGGCCAGTTTCGTGTCCATCCACTGGCTCTGCTGGATGAGCCGCCGCGTCGATTCCGGCAGCGTGTCTTCCGCGCAATGGAGGAAGAGCGTCGTCTCCTGAAGCAGGCTTTCCGGCGACGCCGCTTCCTTGATGACCATTGTGTCGGAGAAACGCTTCAGTTGTTTGTCTTCCGCCGGCGTCAGCGCGCGTTTCCGCTGAAGGACCACGGGAAGCGGTTCACCGCCCTGCTTTTTGTCAAGCGCGCGAAGGATTTCAAACCCGCCCTGATTCGGAAGGTCGGCTTCCAGGACCAGACAATCGAACGCCTCGCTTTCCAGCGCGATCAACGCCGCCTGAGGCGTGTTCACACTCACCGAACGGACGTCCTTTTCTCCGATTAGATTCTTGATGTCCAGGCTCACGGCGTTGTCGCCTTCCACGATCAACAGGTTCTTGGACTTTCTCTCGACGAACTTTTTCATTGTGACGAAGGCTTTCACGAGGCGCTCTTTTTCCACCGGCTTCTTCAGGTAGCCGACCGCTCCCAACTGGAAGCCGCGACGCGCTTCCGGGCTGCCGGAAATAATGGTGACCGGGATGTGGCGGAACACGGGATCGTGTTTGAAACGGTCCAGGATGGACCAGCCGTCGATGTCGGGGAGAAGCACGTCCAGCGTGACCGCGGCCGGTTTGTACCGGCGCGCCAGGTGGAACGCTTCCTCGCCCTGCAGCGCGACGATGCCCTTGAAGTCGTTCTTCCGGGCGATGTCGAGCAGCACGGAGGCGAACTGCGGGTTGTCCTCAATGATGAGGACGACCTCGTCGCCTGCCTTGATCGCATGACGGTCGTCCTTGACGATGGGAGTGAGAACCATTGCCTTCTCTTTCGGACCCATCTTGCGCTCCTTGCTGGCCCACGACTTGCTGCCGTTGCTGACAGAGATCTGCTCCGTCGGCGCGCCGGCCGGATAATCCTGGGGGAGATACAGCGTAAACGTCGATCCCTTCGAAGGGGCGCTGATGAGGCTGATATCGCCGCCCAGCAGCTTCGCGATTTCGTGGCTGATGGAGAGTCCGAGGCCCGTTCCGCCGTACTTGCGGCTCGTGCCGCCTTCCGCCTGCTGGAACGGCTCGAAGATGATGGCGTGTTTGTCTTCCGGAATACCGATTCCGGTATCGACGACGGAGAATGCGATCACGGCCTTGCCGTTCTGGAGAGCGGAATCGTCCAGATCCTTGTCCTTCTTCATCACTTCCATCCGCAACGTCACCTTCCCCTGCTCGGTGAACTTGAACGCGTTGGAGAGAAGGTTCTTCAGGATCTGTTGGAGCCGCTGGACGTCGGTCTGGATGGAGAGGGGGAAGCCTTCCTCGCGCTCGATGGAGAACTCGAGGCCCTTCTGGATCGCGATCTGGCGGAACGTCCGTTCGACGTAGTCGCGCAGGTCGTTGTAGGTCAGCTCGCCCAGTTCGATCTCGGTCTTGCCCGATTCGATCTTGGATAGGTCCAGGATGTCGTTGATGAGGTGGAGAAGGTCGGTTCCCGACGAATGCATCGTCTTCGCGAACTCGATCTGCTTGTCGGTGAGGTTCCGCTCCATGTTTTCGGAGAGGAGCTTTGCCAGCACGAGCAGGCTGTTCAGCGGCGTGCGGAGCTCGTGGGACATCTTGGCCAGGAATTCGGATTTGTATTCGTTCGTCTTCTTCAGCTCTTCCTGCTGGCGCTGGAGGCCTTCGGTGAGCGCCTGTGATTGCTTCAGCAGGTCTTCGGTCTGCATGGTCGCTCCGATCGTGTTGATCATGACGCCGATGCCTTCGGCGACCTGCTCGAGCAGGCCCAGGTGGATTTCGCCGAACGTATTGAGGGACGAAAGTTCAAGAACCGCCTTCACCTGTCCTTCGAACAGGATCGGGAGAATGACGACGTTGGACGGCCGCACGGCGCCGAGCCCCGAGGTGATCTTCAGGTAGTCGGACGGCACGTCGGTCAGCATGATCCGCCGCTTCGTCTCCGCGCACTGCCCGATCAGTCCTTCGCCGATCTTGAAGTGGAGGGGGAACGTGCCGTCCTTGTCGCTGTAGGCGTAGCTGCTGAGAAGCCGCAGCTGCGCGGTGTCGTTGACCGTTTCATAGATATAGAACACGCCGCTGTGCGCGGACACGAGGGGGGCTAGCTCGGAAAGGATGAGCCGCGACACGGTGAGCAGGTCGCGCTGTCCCTGTAGCATTCCGGTGAATTTGGCCAGGTTGGTCTTCAGCCAGTCCTGTTCCTTGTTCTTCTGCGTGGTCTCGCGCAGGTTCCGGATCATCTCGTTGATGTTGTTCTTCAGTTTTTCCACTTCACCACGCGCCTGAACGGCTATGGAGCGCGTGAGATCTCCCGTGGTCACGGCGGTCGCCACTTCTCCGATCGCGCGCACCTGCGTGGTCAGATTCGCGGCCAGCTGGTTCACGTTTTCGGTGAGGTCCTTCCAGATGCCGGCGGCGCCGGGCACGCGGCTTTGTCCGCCGAGTTTTCCTTCGACGCCCACTTCGCGGGCCACCGTGGTCACCTGGTCGGCGAAGATGGCGAGCGTATCGATCATTTCGTTGATCGTGTCCGCCAGCGTGGCGATTTCACCTTTCACGTGAAGGGTCAGCTTCTGCTTTAGATTTCCGTTTGCGACGGCGGTCACGACCTTCGCGATGTCGCGCACCTGGTCTGTCAGGTTCGCGGCCATCTGGTTGACGTTGTCGGTCAGGTCCTTCCACGTTCCGGAGACGCCCTTCACGGTCGCCTGGCCGCCGAGCTTCCCTTCCGTTCCGACGTCGCGCGCCACGCGCGTCACTTCGCCGGCGAAGGATCCCAGCTGGTCCACCATCGTGTTGATGGTGTTCTTCAGTTCGAGAATTTCACCTTTCACGTTCACGGTGATTTTTTTGGAGAGGTCGCCCTTCGCCACGGCCGTGGTCACGTCCGCGATGTTGCGGACCTGGGAGGTCAGGTTCGCGGCCATCTGGTTCACGTTATCGGTCAAACCTTTCCAGGTACCGGAAACGCCCTTCACGGTCGCCTGACCTCCGAGCTTGCCTTCCGTACCGACTTCGCGCGCCACGCGCGTCACTTCTTCGGCAAAAGATCCCAGCTGGTCCACCATGACGTTGATTGTGTTCTTGAGCGCCAGAATTTCGCCCTTCACGTCCACGGTGATTTTTTTGGAGAGGTCGCCTTTTGCCACAGCCGTCGTCACTTCGGCGATGTTGCGGACCTGAGACGTCAGGTTCGCGGCCATCTGGTTCACATTATCGGTCAAACCTTTCCACGTGCCGGAGACGCCCTTGACGGTCGCCTGACCGCCCAGCTTGCCTTCCGTGCCGACGTCACGCGCTACGCGCGTCACTTCGTCGGCGAAGGATCCCAGCTGGTCCACCATCGTGTTGATGGTGTTCTTGAGCGCGAGAATTTCGCCTTTCACGTCGACGGTAATTTTCTTGGAGAGGTTTCCGCGGGCCACGGCGGTGGTCACTTCGGCGATGTTGCGGACCTGAGACGTCAGGTTCGCGGCCATCTGGTTCACATTGTCGGTGAGGTCCTTCCAGGTTCCGGAGACGCCCTTCACGGTCGCCTGACCGCCCAGCTTGCCTTCCGTACCGACTTCGCGCGCCACGCGCGTCACTTCGCCGGCGAAGGAGCCCAACTGGTCCACCATGACGTTGATCGTGTTCTTGAGCGCGAGAATTTCGCCCTGCACGTCCACGGTGATCTTTTTGGAGAGGTCGCCCTTCGCCACGGCGGTCGTCACTTCGGCGATGTTGCGGACCTGGGACGTCAGGTTGCCGGCCATGGCGTTCACGTTGTCGGTCAAACCCTTCCAGGTACCCGACACGCCCTTCACGACGGCCTGACCGCCCAACTTGCCTTCCGTACCGACTTCGCGCGCCACGCGCGTCACTTCGCCGGCGAAGGATCCCAACTGGTCCACCATGACGTTGATCGTGTTCTTGAGCGCCAGAATTTCACCTTTGACGTCGACGGTGATCTTCTTGGAAAGGTCACCTTTCGCGACGGCCGTGGTCACTTCAGCGATGTTGCGGACCTGGGACGTCAGGTTCGCGGCCATCTGGTTCACGTTGTCGGTCAGGTCCTTCCAGGTTCCGGAGACGCCCTTCACGGTCGCCTGACCGCCCAGCTTGCCTTCCGTACCGACGTCACGCGCCACGCGCGTCACCTCGTCTGCAAAGGATCCCAACTGGTCCACCATCGTGTTGATGGTGTTCTTCAGCGCCAGGATTTCTCCTTTCACGTCGACGGTGATTTTCTTCGAAAGATTTCCGCCGGCCACAGCCGTGGTGACTTCGGCGATGTTGCGGACCTGAGAGGTCAGGTTCGCGGCCATGGCGTTCACATTGTCGGTCAAACCCTTCCAGGTTCCCGAGACGCCCTTCACGACGGCCTGACCGCCCAGCTTGCCTTCCGTACCGACTTCGCGCGCCACGCGCGTCACTTCGCCGGCGAAGGAGCCCAGCTGATCCACCATGACGTTGATCGTGTTTTTGAGTTCGAGGATTTCGCCGCGCACATTCACGGTAATTTTCTTGGAGAGATCACCTTTGGCGACGGCCGTGGTCACTTCGGCGATGTTGCGCACCTGGGAAGTGAGATTCGAGGCCATGGCGTTCACATTGTCCGTTAAACCCTTCCAGGTTCCCGAGACGCCCTTCACGACGGCCTGACCGCCCAATTTGCCTTCCGTACCGACTTCGCGCGCCACGCGCGTCACTTCGCCGGCGAAGGAGCCCAACTGATCCACCATCGTGTTGATGGTGTTCTTGAGCGCGAGAATTTCGCCGCGCACGTTCACGGTAATCTTCTTGGAGAGGTCGCCCTTCGCCACGGCGGTGGTCACTTCGGCGATGTTGCGGACCTGGGAAGTCAGGTTCGCGGCCATCTGGTTCACGTTGTCGGTCAGGTCCTTCCATGTACCCGACACGCCCTTCACGACGGCCTGACCGCCCAGCTTGCCTTCCGTACCGACTTCGCGCGCCACGCGCGTCACCTCTTCGGCGAAGGATCCAAGCTGGTCCACCATCG
Organism: Elusimicrobiota bacterium; assembly: GCA_043732015.1. GTDB lineage: Bacteria > Elusimicrobiota > Elusimicrobia > F11 > F11 > JBBRXR01. The sequence goes on from JAYTIE010000107.1 coordinate 11,856, forward strand.
TGTTGATGGTCGTCGCCGCGCGAAGGTAACCGCCCTTCAGGTAGCGCCCGTCGATCTTCATGTCCATGCGCTGCGAGAGATCGCCGCGCGCCACGGCGCCGATGACACGCGTCACTTCCGCGGTGGGCTGCACGAGGTCGTCGATGAGAGAGTTGATGGAATCGATGTACTTGCCCCAGGCGCCTTTCAGGTTCTGGGAGGAAGCACGCTGGGTGATCTTGCCTTCTTCACCGACGGACTTCTTCATCTGGTCCAGCTCGCGGACGACACGCTGGTTCATTCCGATGATGTCATTCAGCGTGTTGGCGATCTTCCGCTGGCGGCCATGGCCATCCTCGGCCATCCGGGCTGTGAAGTCTCCGCTCTTGAAGGCCTCAAGGACCGCCAGGAGCTCCTTCGTCCTGTCCGTATCAGGTGCGACTTTCTTAATGGGCCGTTTGAGCTGCGCGAGGGGCATAGGTCCTCCGGGGGGTCAGGAACAGATTTAGTTCTTTCAGCAAAATTTCTTCATCAACGTTCTTTGAAACAAAGGCATCGGCGCCAAGGCCTAGGATCCGTTCCCGAACCGCGCGGTCATCGCGCCCGCTAATGGCCACGATCTTCGTTTTGTCCAGATTGGAGTCCTTCCTGATCATCTCGCAGACGGAGAAACCATCAATACCGGGCATCATCAGGTCCAAGAGGACGACGGCGGGGCGAAAGGAGGCCAGCTTGTGGCCCATTTCGAATCCGTTCTCGGCCTCTATCACGGTGTATCCCTGGAAATTCTTATGAATGAGCCGGGAA
>JAYTIE010000108.1:0-4932 GCA_043732015.1 Elusimicrobiota bacterium
AGAGATATTTCCATCGTCAGCCCGAAGCTTGAGAAAGTGGACCCGCTGGAGCGCGAGCTGACGCACTTTCTGCAATGCATCATGACGGGCCGAAAGCCGCTCGTGAGCGGCGAACACGGCCGCGACGCGCTCGAACTCGCCATCGAAATCACGAAGAACATGCACCTCCATGCCGCGCCCCTGATGGCCGCTGTTCACATGACGCCGAGAGAAAAATCCCGGTGAAACGCGTCCTGATTGTCGCGGGCGACCCGTCGGGCGATCTCATCGCGTCCCAGTTGGTGCTGTCGCTGAAGAAAATATCACCCGCGCTCGAAGTCACGAGTGTCGGCGGGCACGAACTGAAGAAGGTCAGCGACCGTTTTCTGGCGAACATCGTTGACCAGGGGGCCTTCGGCCTTCCCATGGACCCGCGCCAACTCTGTTTTTTCAGATCCATCCTGAAGGGGAAGATCATTCCGGAGATCGAGAAGAACCAGCCTGACGCCGTCATTCCCGTCGACTTCTATGGATTCAATTCGCTGGTCGCAAAAGCCGCGAAGGCGCGCGGGAGAAAGGTTTTCTATTACGCCAGTCCGCAGTTCTGGGCGTCCCGCGCCGGCAGAGCAGACCGGCTTCGTCCGTCGGTGGATCTTTTCCTCTGCCTGTTTCCGTTCGAGATCGGCTTTTACCAGAAGCGCAACCTGCCTGCCGCTTTCGTCGGTCATCCGCTCATCGATTCCATTCCGATTCCAGCTGACCGCCCCGCGCGCGTCGAGACCACCATCGGACTTCTGCCGGGCAGCCGGGAGAAGGAGATCAAACGGCATCTTCCAGTCATGGTTGGCGCCTGCAACCGCATCTCCAGGGCGGCGCCTGGAACCCGCTTTATCGTCTTCACGGTGCGGCACGTGCCGCGACAGCTGTATCACGATCTCATCTCGAGCGCGCCCGAAAAATCACAGTCGCTCATTGAGCTCGTTGAGGATGAGAACTATGTCTGGCGTTCACAGATCGATCTCGCCATCAGCGCCTCCGGCATGGAAACACTGGAGAACGCGTTGCTCGGCATCCCGATGGTCGTGATGTACAAGATGAACTGGCTTTTCTACATGCTCGCCAAACAGGTGATCCGGATTCCTCACATCGGCATGCCGAATCTTCTGTCGGGGAAACTGCTCGTGCCTGAGTTCATTCAGTCCGCCGCCACCGCCGACAGCATTTCAGCGCCCATCATCAACTGGATCGAAAATCCACTCGAACGGCAGCTGGTGAGCCGTGAACTCGTGGCGCTTCGAAACCAATTCGGCAACGGCGGTGCCAGTGAACGCGCCGCGCGCACCATTCTGGAGAAAGTGACATGACCGTCAGACGCCTTCTGTCTTACCTGAAGCCCGTGATGCCGCGATTCATGGTGGCGCTCGTCTGCATGACTGGCGTCGCCGGAATCTCGACGGGCACAGTCTGGCTCATGAAATTCCTGATCGACAATGCGCTGACGCTGAAAGACATCACCGCGCTCAACAACGGCGTGTTCATCCTGATGCTCGCGATCGGACTGAAATCCATCCTCTGGTACACCCACACCTATCTCAGCGCCTACGTGAGCCAGACCGCAGCCCGTCAGATCCGGGACGATTCCTACCGCCACCTCTATTCGCTCTCGATGGGATTCTTCAACGAGAAAACCTCGGGGGGATTGCTGGCCCGCCTGACGAACGACATCACCATTCTTCAGGCCTCGCTGACGTCGGCACCAACCACGATTCTTCGCGACGGCCTTACGGTCATTGGTCTTATCGGGTTTCTTATCTACACCAACTGGAAATTTTCTCTTCTCGCCTTCTCCATTCTTCCCGTGGTCGGCGTGCTGCTGGGGCAGATGGGCCGAAAGAGCCGGCGCGCGGGCAAGGACGGCCAGGCGAAAATGGCCGACATGTACGGCATCATCCACGAGGCGCTGGCCGCGATGCCGATCGTGAAAGTGTTCCAGGCGGAAGAACGGGAAATCGGAGATTTCGCCAAGGAGAACCGCCGCTATTTCGACGTGATCATGCGGCTCGCTCGAATCGACGCCCGTTCCAGCCCCACGATGGAATCGATCGGCGCCATTGTCCTCGGCATGATGCTTTTCATCGGCGGCCATCAGGTGATCGCAGGAACATGGTCGCTGGGCTCTTTCGTGGCGTTTATTGGCGCCGCGATGTCGCTGTACAACCCGATCAAGAAGTTCGCGAGTCTCAACGTTCAGCTTCAGCAGGGTCTGGCCGCCGCGGACCGCGTGTTCGAGCTTCTGGACCAGAAGGCGACCGTCATCGAGAATCCTCAGGCCAAGGAGGGCGGCGTGTTCTCGAGCGCTCTGGTCCTTGAAAACGTGTCCTTCTCTTACCCGTCCAACCCGGAACCGGTGCTGAAGGACATTAACCTGACGGTCAAACCAGGCGACATTATTGCGCTCGTGGGGCCGTCCGGATCGGGAAAGTCGACGATCGCCCAGCTTGTTCTCCGTTTTTATGACCCGACCGTGGGCCGCATCACGCTCGACGGCACTGATTTCCGTGACCTGACCGTGAGCAGCCTGCGGTCAAAGATGGCCGTCGTCACCCAGGAGACCCACCTTTTCAATGACACCATCCTGGCCAACATCGCTTACGGACGGCCGACGGCCAGTCGCGCCGAAGTCCAAGCAGCCGCCGAAGCGGCCTTTGCACACGACTTCATCTCCAAGCTTCCGGGCGGGTACGATACGATGATCGGGGAGCGCGGATCCCGGCTCTCCGGCGGCGAGAAACAGCGCATCGCCATTGCGAGATCGCTTCTCAAGAATCCCGCAATCCTTATTCTGGATGAAGCAACCAGCGCATTGGATAGCGCGTCCGAGAAAATGGTTCAGGCCGCGCTGGACCGGCTCCTCGTCGGCCGAACCGTGTTCATGATTGCACACAGGCTTTCTACGGTTCGCAAGGCCAATCGCATTCTCGTTCTGGAATCCGGCCGAATCGTGGAATCCGGGACGCATGAGGACCTGATCGGCCGCCAGGGCGCGTACCACCGCCTTCACGAGATGCAGTTCGCGGGTTAGCCATGAAAATCGAAGTGAATGGAAAGCTGAAAGAAATCGCGCCTGAAACAAGCATCCGGACCCTGCTGGAACAAACCGGAATCAACCCGAATGTCGTCGCCTGTGAGCTGAACCTGACCATCGTCCGGCGGGCCCAGCTTTCCGAAACGAAGCTCCAGGAAGGCGACAAACTTGAAATACTTCAGATGATCGGAGGAGGATGAGATGGACGATGTCCTGAAGATTGGCCGCTACACCCTTCCAAGCCGACTCATTCTTGGCAGCGGCAAATACAAATCGCTGGACGAAATGCGCCAATGCTGGGAAGTGGCCTCCACCGCCATGGTCACTGTTGCCATTCGCCGTGTGAACCTCCAGGACCGCTCGGAGAATTCTTTCTGGAGCTACGTTCCCAAGGGAATGCTGATCCTGCCGAACACGGCGGGTTGCTACAACCTTCAGGACACGCTCCGCACAGCCCGCCTCGCAAGAGAGCTCCTGGACACCGATCTGATCAAGCTGGAAGTGCTGGGAGATCCCGAGACGCTGCTGCCGGATACCGAAGTCCTTCTCGAAGCCACGCGCATTCTCGTGAAAGAAGGTTTTACCGTTCTGCCCTACACGAGCGATGACCCGATCGTCGCCCGCAAACTGGTGGAAGCGGGCGCGGCGGCGGTCATGCCGCTCGCGGCGCCCATCGGCTCCGGCCAGGGTATCCTGAATCCGCTCAACATCCGTTTCATCCGGAAGATCGTCACCACCGTACCCGTCATCGTTGACGCCGGCGTCGGCACCGCGTCCGACGCGGCCGAAGCCATGGAACTGGGGGTCGACGGAATTCTCATGAACACGGCGATCGCAGAATCCGCCGATCCCGTGCGCATGGCAAAAGCCATGAAGATGGCGACCGACGCGGGACGCCTGGCCTACCAGGCCGGCCGCATGGCGAAGCGGGAAACCGCGGCGCCTTCCAGCCCCGTGCAGGGCGTTGTCGGGCAGAGCTGAACCCCATGCACAACCGCCACCTTCGCCGATCCCTGATTTTCACTGCGACGATTTTCGCCGCGGCCCAGGCTTTCACGGCGGAACGCGTGTCCGCGCCTGTCTTCGCCTACGACTCCGGCGTCTTCAGCGCCGAAACACTGGGACGCGGCGCCACCATCGCCTCCAACCGGTCAACCCCCGCAGCGGGTTCCGAAAATCCCGCCTCACTGGACAATGCGTCCGGTTCCGGTTCCCTGTATGCCACCACGCTTCTCAGCGTCAAATCCAATCTTCCGAAAGACACCGCCAACAGCGTGGATCCACTCGATGGAAAAGTTCTCCAGTACCTCGCGGTGAACGCCGAGAAGGGAATTCTCTTTTATGAACCGATATCGCGGACCAGTAAGCGACAGACAGTGGACCCTGTCACCGGCGCGTTCCGGGACGTGGATGTTGACGCCAACGCGATCGGATTCGCCGGCGCCTCGAAGCTGGGGGCTGGCGCGCTCGGCCTTTCCATCGCCTACCTCTGGTCGAACATCGTCGTCACCGATCAGACCGGTCCCGCCATCACGCGGGTCCGTCACGACACGATGGATGGTGTCCGGCTCAATCTTGGCGTCCGGTATCCCACGGGACCGGCCATGTGGGGCCTCGTCGTTCAGAACGGACCCGGTTTTCTCTGGGGTAACGAATTTCACCACGAACAGCTTCCAATCCGCGTGCGGGCTGGGAACACGTACCGACTGGCCAAGGGTGTTCTGTTCTCGGTCGACGGCGAGCGCCGTTTTTACCGGGAAGGGGGAAAGGCGGAGAACTACCTCTACGTCGGGAACGAAACCTTCTTCAGCGACCGGGTCGTGGCGCGCGTGGGCGTCTTCGGGACCAACGTGAACCGTCCGCAGGAA
>JAYTIE010000109.1:0-4839 GCA_043732015.1 Elusimicrobiota bacterium
GAGGGAATCGTCTGCGGAATCAAACAGACATCGGAATCGTCGCCCGGAAAACTGAAAGCCATCCTTTCGGTGATAGATGAAGAACCCATTCTCTCTCCAAGCCTCCTGTCGCTCGGTCGCTGGCTTTCCGAACGTTATCTCTGTTCACCGGGCGAAGGCTTGTTCGCGCTCATGCCACCCGCCGGAAAATCCTCCTTCCAGGATGCGGGTTCCATTCATATCGACGCCCATCATCCTGCTTCGCCATTCTCTCTCACGCATGACCAGCAGGCGGCGACGGAAGAAATCCATGACCTCGTTTTTGGCGGTAAATTCCGTTCCGTCGTGCTGCGTGGTGTCGCGGCTGCCGGCAAGACGGAAGTATATTTCTCCGCGATCAGTGATGTCCTCACGATGGGGAAAACAGTCCTCTACCTTGTTCCGGAAATCGGCCTGGCGTCACAGGCCGCCGATCTATTGAAGGCCCGCTTCGGCGAAGCCGCCGTCGTTTTGTTGCACAGCGATCTTTCGCTGAAACAGCGGCGTGAATCCTGGTGGCGCGTGCGGCAGTCCGAAGCGCAGATCGTGGTCGGAGCGCGTTCCGCTTCCCTCGCGCCGCTGGAAAACATCGGTCTTATCGTCGTCGATGAAGAACAGGACAGCGCTTACAAGGAAGAGCGAAAGCCGCGCTTCCACGCGCGGGAAGTGGCGCTTGAACGGGGCCGGAAGAATAGCGCTGTTGTGGTGCTGGGGAGTGCGACGCCCAGCCTTGAAACATATTACAAGGCGATCACGGGCGAGTCTGTTCTCATCCGTATCGACGAGCGCGCTGTGTCCGCCGCTGCGCCGACGATGAGTCTCGTGGATCTCACGAAAGAAAAATATCGCGGATCACTTTCTTCGCCGCTTCAGAAGGCGCTGGCGACGACGTTGAACCGGCACGAGCAGGGAATTCTTTTTCTGAATCGCCGCGGATTCCACCGGTTCGTCCGTTGTCAGAATTGTTCGTGGGTCGCGCGGTGTGAGAAGTGCGGCGTCTCCTATGTGCATCACAAGGGCGCGTCCGCCAAGCCCGTCGCTCCGCCACCCGGTGAAGGTTACGACAGGAAAAAGAAAGCGCCGAAGCCGTTGTCGGGTGAATTGAACTGCCACCTCTGCGGAAACAAGGCGCCGATTCCGACGAGCTGTCCCGAATGCAAGACGGCGAAACTTCACGCGGGAGGAACGGGAACGGAACGTCTTGCTGAAGACGTGCTCGAAGCGTTTCCCTGGGCGCGGGTGCTTAGGTGGGACAGCGATACGGCGGCGAAACACGGATCGAATGACGCGATGTACCGGCAGTTCTCCGAAGGCAACGCGGATGTCTTGATCGGAACGCAAGTCGTGGCGCAGGGATTTAATTTTCCCAAAGTCACGCTGGTCGGCGTCATCGATGCCGACGTCCCGCTCTATCTTCCGGATTTCCGGGCTTCGGAACGCGCCTTTCAGCATGTGGTTCAAGTGGCCGGGCGCGCGGGGCGGGAACTGGTCAGCGGCGAAGTCATCATCCAGACGCGACATGCCGATCACTACGCGCTGTCGTTTGCAAAGAGGCTCGACTACGAAGGATTCGCCGAAGCCGAACTTCACTTTCGCCAGGATCTGAATTATCCGCCGTTCTCGAACATCGTGCTTGTGAGAACGGACGCGCGTGATTTGAAACGCGCCGAGTCCGATATGAATCGGCTCACCGCCTGGTTGTCGGCCGATGACGCGCCGCTCGTTGGTGTGCTCGGACCGATGCCCGCGAAGGGCTTTGGACCGAAAGCGCGGCAACTTCAGTGCATGATAAAAGTGCCGGTTGGCCTGACTGACACCTTCCTGGCGAGCCTTCGACGATTTCTCATTGAGAACGGAGGACGATTCTGGGTTGATGTCGATCCGGAGTAGCCTTTGGGAACATTCCGAGATACCCCTTGAAAAAAACTGGTTCACCAAAGGGTACTTTTGTCACATTTTCGTCATTCAACGGAGGCCAAAAGAAGATAATAACGCCTCCAAATAACAAGTCGAAATATGAATTGAGGTAAAATTCAAGCGAACTCGAACTTTTAGTTGAATCATTGGCTAAGGCCCGTACAATTATTCTTATGCGTGGCTCCGGCAACTCCTACCTCTCCCGTATTCTGTCCCGCCTGTCCTCTGCCCTGGCACTCCTCCTCGCCTTCCTCAAGAACCTGATGACCGGTACCCGCTTTGCTGAATCTCTCTTCGGAGCCGGAGAGCGTTCAAGCGGTTTAATTGCCCGCGTAGTTGGTTTCTTCGGCTCGGATCGCGCGCGTCTGATTGGACGCCGATTCGTTTCTTCGATTCCCTTCACGCTGCCCGTCGCCATTCTTGGATTTTCGCTGATCAGCTCCATCGTTGTGACGGACAGCCATTTGCTGAGTGCCAGCTGCGCGCCGACGCCGCTTCCGGCCTTCCAGAGCCAGAACACCGGTAACTACGATGACCCGCTTACGTGGGTGGGCGGAGCAGTTCCGCCCGGAGGATCTGACGTCATCATCAACTCGCCCAACATCGTGACTATCCGGCAGGACACGGACATCGGCGACATGACGATTCAGGCGGGCGCCACGGTCTATGTGGATGCCAGCCTCGTTGAAACGACGATGACGTTCTGTAACGGGGCGGTTGTTTCCAACTACGGCGTGTTCCTCGCCACCAATGATGCGAACGGCATTACGATGCAGGCGGCCGTGGGCGGCTGGTTTACGTTCAACGAGAACCAGATCAATTTCAGCAGTCACACCATTCACTTCGCGCGCATCGACATGAACGCGCCCATGTACCTGTATGCGCTGGAGCAGGCGCAGCTGGACGACAGCTGTAAATTCGACACGGTCATCATGACGACGGGTTCCTATCTGGTGCACCACAGCGGGTCGGACATGACGATCAAGACGACGATTCACATTACATCGTCGACGTTCACAAAGGCTCCGAACGCGCGCGTGGTTTTCAACGGAACCAATATCGTCGCGAAGCCATGGAACCAGGACTTCGGTCTTGTCTACACAACCGGTACGGACACGGCGGTGCGCATCAGCGACGACTGGAAGGCCGACGGCGTGGACATTTCGAGCGCCACCGGGATCACGATGAAGGGGTATGACGTCGCGATCAGCAGTTACATCGTGATCGGCGGAACATTCTCCGCGACTGATGTAGGCCCGAACAACGAGGGCGACGGTACGGTCGTGACTGTGGGCTCGCAATGGCGCCTTGGCGCGGGCGCCCTCTTCAACTCCGGGACGTCGGAGATCATTTTCGAAAGCACGGTTCCCGCGAAGGTTGACGGTTCGAGCTCGTTCAATGTCCTTCGCTCCTCGCCTTCAGCGGGGAAGACCATCAGGTTCACGACTGGAACGGTTCAGACAGTGACCAGCCTCGTCGACTTCAAGAGGGTCACGTTGAAATCGAACAACGACGGAACCACGTGGGGTTTCAAGTACTCGGGAAGTTCGCAGACACTGCAGTCTCTCAACGTGAAAGATTCTGACGCGAGCTCCGGTGGAACGATGTATGCCGACATGAATTCGAACAACTACGGGAACAACACGAACTGGTGGTTCGGCGTGGCGCCTTCCAGTTCGAGTTATTTCTCGGCATCCACCAGCACGGCATTGTCCGTGGTGTGGTCGACAGCGACGCCGCCCGGAGGGTTTTATACTCTCCAGCTTTCCACGGCCTCCAATTTTACGGGGACAATATTCAGCTCCATCACGGTCAGCACGTTTGCCACGGTTTCTGGTCTCGCGATTAACACCACTTACTATGGGCGCATCCAGGCAACGGTGGGGAATTCAACGGGCGCCTGGACCAGCACAAGCAGCACGACCACGCTCGCGATGATTCCTTCAACTGGAACCTGGTCAGGCGTCACTCCGCAGGCAGTGACGATGAACTGGCTTGGCAACGGGAATCCGACCGGCACGAACTACAGCGTTGAACTCTCGAGCGTTTCTGGCTTTGCCAGCGCCGTGACCACCGTGTCCGTCAGTACGACCAATGCCACCTTCTCCAGTCTCTTGCCAGACACAATTTACTACGGGAGAGTTCGTGGCATCGCTTTCAGTGGCGCCTGGACCGGGTACCTGGTCTTCACCAGTACGCGCACATCGCCCATCGCGCCGCCAACCAGCCTGACGTATATCGGATCAAGTACCAGTTCGCTGATTGGCAGCTGGAGCCCGTCCACGCCAGCGGGAGACACCTACACCTTCCAGCTTTCAACGGCGTCAGATTTCACCGGAACCCTCGTCAGTTCGGTCACCGTCAATTCCTCCGGGACCATTAGTGGGCTGTCGGTCAACACAACCTACTACGGCCGTGTGAAGGCGACGCTCAGTGGCGTGGACAGCGCGTGGAGCGTGTCTGCCACCAGCGGGACGCTGGCGAATCCACCCACCACGCCGTCGTGGTCGGGCGTTGGGCCGCAAACGGTGACGTTGAACTGGAATGCCAACAGCAATCCCGCCGGGACAAAATTCTTCGTCGAAATATCAAGTGCTTCAGGATTCGCGAACACGGTGTCGAACACACAGGTCACCACGACAAACGCTGTTTTCTCAGGACTCGTCCCGAACACGGTCTACTACGGTCGGGTGAAGACGATCGCTCACAGCGGAGCGCATACCTTCTTTCTCGTGTTCTCAAGTACTCAGACGTCTCAGATTTCAGCGCCCACCTCGCTGTCGTTCACGGCGTCCTCCACCACCTATCTGACGGCGGGCTGGTCCGCATCGGTTCCTGTTGGGGACACGTATACGCTGCAGGTGACGACGGCATCCGACTTTACCGGCACCATCACGAGCTCCG
>JAYTIE010000110.1:0-12327 GCA_043732015.1 Elusimicrobiota bacterium
TGATCAAGATGGGAAGGTGCTTGCGGCCATTGTGAATACCGATCGTGAACCCGATGAACTCAGGCGGAACCGTGCAGGCGCGAGCCCAGGTCTTGATAACTTTCTTGTCGCCCTGAGCGCGCATCGCCTCGATCTTCTCAGCGAGTCTGACATCGATGTACGGACCCTTTTTTGTAGAACGGCTCATCTAAAATGCTCCTGATTATTCGGCCGTGGCGACGGACTTCGTCGCGCGGCGATCACGAATGATGAATCGGTTGGTCTGCGTGCGGGTACGGGTCTTGTAACCCTTCGCCGGCTGGTTCCAGGGAGAACGGGGCTGGTTGTTACCCTTTGAACGGCCACGCCCACCACCGTGCGGGTGGTCGACGGCATTCATCGCGGTACCACGAACTGTGGGACGAACACCGAAGTGACGCGAGCGGCCTGCGTTACCCCAGGTGACGTTTTCGTGTTCGATGTTCCCGACCTGGCCGATGGTGGCCATGCAGGCGGAAGGCACGAGCCGGATTTCTCCGGAAGGCAGACGGATCTGACAAAATTCTTTTTCTTTGGCCATCAGCTGAGCGGCGGCGCCGGCGGAACGCACGATCTGCGCGCCCTTTCTGGCAACAAGCTCAACGTTGTGGATGACGGTACCTTCGGGGATCGCGGAGAGCGGAAGAGCGTTTCCGACTTTCACTTCAGCGGTCGGGCCCGACATGACGGTATCGCCGATCTTCATGCCTTCGGCGTGAAGGATGTAGCGCTTCTCACCGTTGACGAAATTTATGAGAACGATACGGGACGTGCGGTTCGGATCGTATTCGAAGGAAACGATCTTGCCCGGGATTCCGTAATTTTCGCGCTTGAAATCGATGACGCGGTAGCGACGGGCATGGCGTCCACCGATGTGGCGAACCATGATCGATCCGGTGTTGTTGCGACCGCCGGTCTTGGAGAGCGGACGAAGCAGCGACTTCTCAGGCTTCTTCTTGGTCAGCCAAGAAAAGTCTTCGACCGTCATTGAGCGACGCGACGGTGTGTATGGTTTAAATTCCTTGATGGGCATTGAAATGATCCTTCAGTGGTGGACGGTTAAGCGACTTCGTCCCAGGTAATCTGCTGGCCGGCTTTAATCTTGACGATGGCCTTCTTGCGGTCAGAACGGTATCCACCGATCGGACCGAAGCGGCGACGGAATTTTCCGATCAACGCCACGGTGTGAACGCTCACGACGTCAACCTTGAAGCGCGTTTCAACAGCCTGGCGAATCTGGCCTTTGCTGGCATCCGGATCCACTTCGATAACGTAGCGGTTGATCTCGCGGAGCTCTGCGGACTTTTCGGTGATAAGCGGGCGACGGAGAATCTGATTTTTGCTGGCCATTTTATTTCTCCGACGAGGCGCCGAGACGTTCGCTCAGCGCGGCAAGGGCAGGTTTCGTGACGAACACGCGGCGGGCGCGCATGGCTTCGTAGGCGTTGAAAGAAGCCACGTCAACGACGCGCACATTGGCGGCGTTGCGCGAAGCCCGGGTAAAGTCCGCATCGAGTTTGTCAACGAGAAGGATCGAATCCGTCGGGGCCTTCCACTTCTTGTAGATGGCGGCGACGTGCTTCGTCTTCAGCTCGGTAAGCTTGATCGGCTCGACGATCTGGATGCGCTCGTCTTCGAAGAGACCGCGAATAGCGAGACGGAATGCGAGAAGTTTTTTCTTCTTCGGCAAATCAATCGTGTAGTTGCGCGGATTCGGGCCGAAAATGACACCACCCTTTCTCCAGAGAGGCGAACGGATCGAACCCGAACGGGCACGACCGGTATGTTTTTGTTTCCAGGGCTTGATGCCGCCGCCGGAGACCTGCGCGCGGGTTTTTGTCGAAGCGCTACCTTCTCTCTTGTTGCTGAGGAAAGCGACCGTATACTCATGGAGTACCGATTTCGAACCCTTCGTTTCCAAAACCGCTTCGCCGGCGAACTGGACGCTTCCGTTCGCCTGGCCTTTGTTATCAATAACCTTCAGTTCCATAATCCGTGTACTCTTTTTGTTTCGAGAATTGCCGCTTGGGGCTTACTTCTTAGCCTTAGCTTTAGCGGGCTGGGCGGTTGAGACCTTGCGGGAGGTAGGCTTAAGAACCACGAAGTTCCCGTTCGGACCGGGAACTGAGCCTCGGAGCAAAATCAAATTCTTTTCTGTGTCGACGCTGAACACTTCGATCTTCGGGATCGCGTTCATCTCATGTCCGTAATGGCCCGGCTTGCGGGTACCAGGAAGAACATGCTGCGGCCCCTGCGCTCCGCTCGAGCCCGGATGACGACGATATTCGCCGTGGCCGTGACTGTATGGGAGACCATGGAAGCCGTGGCGTTTGATAACGCCGGCGTATCCGTGACCCTTGGTCAGGCCCGTGACCTGAACCCATTCGCCTTTCGCGAATACGCTCACGGGCACGCTCTGGCCAACCTTGAAGGTCGAAACGTCCTTAACGCGGAACTCGCGAAGATGACGCTTGAGGGCGACACCCTTTTTCGCGAAGTGCTGAACTTCCGCCTTCGAAAGCTTCGTGTCCTTCTTCACGTCGCCATAGGCAACCTGAACCGCGTCGTAGCCATCGGTGGCCTTGGTTTTAACCAGGCTGACGATGACGCCTTCGGCTGAAATAACGGTGACCGGAATCATGCGCGCGTCTTCGGTGAAGACGCGGGTCATTCCGATCTTGGTTCCAACAATGCCCTTCAGAGCGGCCGTTTCGGCGGCAGCGACTTCGTGCGTATTTTCTGTTTTAACTTCTTCTGACATAAAAAAAGGGTCCCTGTTCCTCGTTAAAAGTCTATGCGAGGAAGTTGAATTGCGACGTCGACTCCTGCCGGCAGATCGAGCTTTCGAAGCTCTTCGACGGTACGAGGAGTTGGCTCTACGATGTCCACCAACCGCTTATGAATTCTCATCTCAAACTGCTCGCGGGATTTCTTGTCGGTGTGTGGGGAGCGCAGAACTGTATATCTTCTAATTGAAGTTGGCAAGAGGACAGGTCCAGCCAAGCTGGCGCCCGTGCGCTGAACGGTATCCACGATCTTCGCAAGGCTGTCATCCAGCATCCGGTGATCGTAGGCCCGCAATTTGATGCGGATTTTCTGCATATCTGGGGCAGCGGCTCTTTCGGCCATAATACTCTCCTATCCCTTAATTCTTAAGTTGTTTTGAGCTGTTTTCAGGCTTTTGCTGTTGCGACCAGCTCTTCAGCAAGGTTGCGCGGTACTTCTTCGTAGTGGCTCGGCTCCATTGAGTAGGAGGCGCGGCCCTGGCTGAGGGAACGGACCGTGGTGGCGTATCCGAACATTTCGCTCAGCGGGACGAATCCATGGATGTACTGAGTAACACCCTTGTCTTCAACCTGTTCGATGCGACCGCGGCGACGGTTCAGGTCGCCAATGACGTCGCCCATGTAATCCTTCGGGGTAACAACGTCGATGCGCATGATCGGCTCGAGGAGAACCGGGCTGGCGCGCTTGCAACCGTCCTTGAACGCAATCGACGCGGCGATCTGGAAGGCCATGTCATTCGAGTCGACTTCGTGGAAGCTGCCGTCGAAGAGAGTGACCTTGATGTCGACGACCGGATAGCCGGCCATGACGCCCGATTCGAGGGCGCCGTTGAGACCCTTCTGGACCGACGGAATGTATTCCTTCGGAATGCGTCCGCCCTTGATCTTGTCGATAAATTCGTAGCCCTTGCCGGTTTCGTTCGGACCCACCTTGATCCACACGTGACCGTAGTTACCGCGGCCGCCCGACTGCTTGATGTACTTGCCTTCGGACTCAACTTCCTTGCGGATGGTTTCGCGGTAGGCCACCTGGGGTTTACCGATGTTGGCTTCAACCTTGAACTCGCGCTTCATGCGATCCACGAGAATTTCGAGGTGGAGTTCGCCCATACCGGAAATAATGGTCTGGCCGGTTTCCTGATCGGAACGGATACGGAAAGTCGGGTCTTCTTCGGCGAGACGCCCGAGAGCGACGCCAAGCTTTTCCTGGTCGGCCTGTGACTTCGGCTCGATCGCGAGCGAAATAACCGGCTCGGGGAATTTCGGCGGCTCGAGAACGAGCGGCTTTGATTCGTCAGAGAGGGTTTGTCCCGTCGTGACACCTTTCAGTCCGATAACGGCGCCGATGTTGCCGGCGGTAATTTCCTCGACTTCCTCGCGCTTGTCGGCGTGCATTCTGAGAATGCGGCCAATGCGTTCGCGGGTTTTCTTCGTCGCGTTATAGACTTCGGTGCCGGCGGTCAGCTTGCCAGAGTACACGCGGACGAACGTGAGCTTGCCCACATGAGGGTCGGTCTGGATCTTGAATGCGAGAGCGGTGAGCGGTTCGCTGTCCTGTTTCTGGCGCGAAACTTCCGTGCCGTCGTCCGGGTCCACGCCGCTAATATCGGCGGTTTCAACCGGCGAAGGAAGGAACATGTTCACGGCGTCTAGCAGGAGCTGAACACCCTTGTTCTTGAACGATGATCCGCACATGAACGGGAAAAACTTGCCGGTGATGGTCGCCTTGCGGATGACCGGGAAAAGCTCTTCGGCGGAAACGGGCTGGCCCTCGAGATATTTTTGGGCGATCGCGTCATCGAAGTCGGAGAGTTTCTCAACGAGCGTGTCCCGGTATTTCTGCGACTGTTCGAGGAGATCTTCCGGAATCTCAACTTCCTCGTACTTGGCTCCGAGCTCTTCGCCGTCCCAGACATACGCCTTCATCTTGATGAGGTCGACGATGCCCTTGAAAGTATTTTCCATGCCGATCGGCAACTGGATCGCGACGGCGTTGGCGCCGAGCTTCTCATGGATGGAGTTAAGACACATGTAGAAGTCTGCACCCGTCTTGTCCATCTTGTTGGCGAACACGAGACGCGGGACCTTGTAGTCCGTAGCCTGGCGCCAGACGGTTTCCGACTGCGGTTCAACGCCCTGGGAACCGTCGAGGAGAACGACGGCGCCGTCGAGGACGCGGAGCGATCGCTGCACTTCGACGGTGAAGTCGATGTGACCGGGCGTGTCGATGATGTTGTAATTGCAATCCTTCCATGAGCAATGCGTCGCGGCGGATGTGATGGTGATTCCGCGCTCACGTTCCTGCTCCATCCAGTCCATGACCGTCGTTCCATCGTGCACTTCGCCGATCTTGTAGATACGGCCGGTGTAGTAGAGAATACGTTCGGTGGTGGTCGTCTTTCCGGCATCGATGTGCGCAATGATGCCGATGTTCCGGATTTTTGTTTTGTCTTCTTTGGTGGTTGCAGAGGTCGCCATGGTTGAATTCCGGGTTCTAAGAGTGGTTAACGATTACCAGCGATAGTGGGCGAACGCCTTGTTCGCTTCCGCCATCTTGTGGGTGTCTTCGCGCTTCTTGACCGAGAGGCCTTCTTTCTTGCTGGCCGCGAGGATTTCCTCGGCGAGACGCTCGAACATCGGCTTTCCGGTTTTCTGGCGGGAAAAGGTGAGGATCCAGCGCATCGCGAGCGCCATGCTGCGCTCCGGGCGAACTTCGGAAGGAACCTGATAGGTGGCTCCTCCGACGCGACGGGCTTTCACTTCGACGAGAGGGCGAACGTTTTCGAGCGCGCGGTTGAACGTCGCGAGCGGTTCTTCGTTCGACTTCTCCTTGACCTTTTCGAGAGCCTTGAAGATGATCCGCTCGGCGGTGGACTTCTTTCCGCCCAGGGTCAGCTTGTTGACGAAGGAGGCCACGAGGACCGACTTGTAGATCGGATCCGCCGGGGGCAACTTGCGGCGTTCTTTGGGTTTGAGTTGCTTGCGCGGCATGTTACTTGCTCTCCTTCGCTTTCGGTTTCTTTGCGCCGTATTTCGAGCGGCCCTGTCTGCGGTCGCTCACGCCAGCGGAGTCGAGGACGCCGCGGATGATGTGGTAACGGACACCGGGCAGGTCTTTCACGCGGCCGCCACGAATCATGACGATCGAATGTTCCTGAAGGTTGTGTCCGACGCCGCCGATGTAGGCGGTAACTTCCACGCCGGTCGTCAGCTTCACGCGGGCGATTTTGCGAAGGGCCGAGTTCGGCTTCTTCGGGGTGGTCGTTTTAACCTGGGTGCACACGCCGCGACGCTGGGGGCAGCTTTCGAGGGCGGGCGACTTGGTCTTGTCGTTCTGGGGCTCGCGGATACCGCGAATGAGTTGGCTGATTGTAGGCATGTTATTTCTTCTTCTCCAATTCCTGCTCTTCGATAAGGCTGCGCTCGTAGAATCCGGTACCTGCCGGGATGAGATGGCCGATGATCACATTCTCTTTGAGACCGCGGAGGTTGTCGACCGCTCCGGTGGTTGCGGCTTCGACGAGCACCCGGGTGGTCTCCTGGAAGGAGGCCGCGGAGATGAACGATTCGGAGGCGAGAGAAGCCTTCGTGATGCCGAGGAGAATCGGCTGCGCTTCGGCCTGTTCCCCCTTCTTCACGTTGGCGTTCGCGGTCGCGAATTCGCGACGCGTGACGATCTCGCCGACGAGCAGGTCGGTTCCGCCCGACTTCGTGATGACAACGTTCGACAGCATGCGGCGAACGATGATCTCGATGTGCTTGTCGTTGATGATAACGCCCTGAAGCCGATACACTTCCTGGATTTCGTTGACCAGGAATTCCTGCACTTCCTTGGCGCCCTTGACCTTGAGAATGTCATGAGGATTGATGGCTCCGTCGACGAGCGGCTCTCCAACGCCCACGCGGTCACCCTCGTACACGACAAGATGCTTGCCCGTCGGGACGTTGTAGTCGCGCTGGAGTCCGGTGTCTTCGTTCGTGACGATCAACTTGATGCCGCCCTTCGGGGTGGTACCGAGCTTCACGGTTCCCTCGATTTCCGAGATCACAGCGGGGCTCTTCGGCTTGCGGGCTTCGAACAGCTCGGCCACGCGCGGAAGACCGCCGGTGATGTCCTTGGACTTCGAGATTTCCTGCGGGATCTTCGCGCAGATATCGCCCTGTCGAACCTTGTCCCCGTCCTGGACAAGGAGGTTGGTGTCAACCGGCAGCGGATAGCTGGCGACGATTTTTCCGCTCTTGCCAATAATGTGAACCTGAGGATGCGTCGCTTCGGCGCGGTGCTCGATGATCTTGCGCTCGATAAGACCGGTGATACGGTTCTTTTCCTCGTGGAGCGTCGTACCTTCGATGACGTCCTCGAGCTTAACCGTTCCCTCTTCCTCGGTGAGAATCGGAAGCGCGTAAGGATCCCACTCGACGAGAAGTATGCCCTTCTCTACTTTCTGTCCGTCAGTGGTCTTGAGACGGGCGCCGTACGGAACTTCGTAGTGCGACCGTTCCTTGCCGCCTTCTTCGCGGATGGAGATGAATCCGTTGCGCGAAATACAGATTGCCTGCTCTTCGCGGTTCACGAGGCTGCGGATGCCGTGGAATTTCACGGTGCCGACTTCGTGCGCGACAACCTGCGAGCGCTTGATGATGCGGCTGGCCGTACCACCGATGTGGAAGGTGCGGAGCGTCAGCTGCGTGCCGGGTTCACCGATGGACTGGGCGGCGATGATTCCGACGGCTTCGCCGACTTCAACCGCCTTGCCGCGCGCCAGATTGAGGCCGTAGCACTTGCCGCAGCAACCAATCTTGGCTTCACAGGTGAGGACCGAGCGGATCCGGATGCGGTCGAAACCAGCCTTCGTCAGCTTCTTCGCCTGCTCTTCCGAGATCATGTCGTCGATCTTGATGATGACTTCGTCGGTCAGAGGATCGACAATGTTATCGAGACAGACGCGGCCATAAATACGTTCTTCGACCGACTCGATCACGTCTTCGCCCGACTTCAACGTTCCGACGGACACACCGTTGATGGTGCGGCAGTCTTCTTCGGTGACCACGATGTCGTGGCCCACGTCGATGAGGCGGCGGGTGAGGTAACCGGCGTCAGCGGTCTTCAGCGCGGTGTCGGCGAGACCTTTGCGTCCGCCGTGCGTCGAGATGAAGTACTCGAGAACCGAAAGACCTTCGCGGAAGTTGGCGATGACCGGGTTTTCGATGATTTCACCGACGGCACCGGTAAGCTTCTTCTGCGGCTTCTGCATGAGACCGCGCATACCACCGAGCTGGCGGATCTGCTGACGGCTTCCACGGGCACCGGAGTCGGCCATGAGGAACACAGGGTTGAACTTCTTGTGTCCTTCCTTGACCGGCGCGGCGTCACCCTGCTGCATCTGGTTGAACATGTGGTCGGAAATAGCGTCTGTCACATGCGTCCAGAGGTCGATAATTTTGTTGTAACGCTCGGAGTCGGTGATAATGCCCATCTTCGCCTGCTTGGCGATTTCCTTCACCTGAATGAGCGCCTTGTTCACGAGATCGGTCTTCTGCTGCGGGATCAGGAAGTCCTGAACCGAGATCGAGAGACCCGCCTTCGTCGCGTAGGTGTAACCCATCTTCTTGATGTCATCAAGGAAGACGGCGGTGCGATAAGGGCCAAGGTCCCGGTAGCAACGGTCAACGAGCTTCGAGACTTCTTTCTTCGTGATGTTGATGTCGATGTAGCCCATTTCCGTGGGCACGACGTTGTTGAAAAGAATGCGACCGACGGTCGTGAAGCTCTTCCACTTCTCCGGGTCGCGCGAGTCGGCTTCGTTGAAGCCTTCCTCTAAGAGCTTGTTGATGCCGGAGACCTTAATGCGGGCATGGAGACTGATCGTCTTGTTCTGATAGGCCGAGACGACTTCTTCGCGACTCGCGAAGAAACGGCCCTCGCCTTCGACACCGCGCTTCATCTTGGTCATGTAAGCGATGCCGAGAATCATGTCCTGCGACGGAACCGCGATCGGCTTGCCGGACGCGGGCGACAGGATGTTGTTCGTCGACAGCATGAGCAGCTTCGCTTCGAGCTGCGCTTCGAGCGAGAGCGGCACGTGCACGGCCATCTGGTCACCGTCGAAGTCGGCGTTGAACGCCGCGCAGGTGAGCGGATGGAGCTGAATGGATTTACCTTCGATCAGCGTGGGCATGAAAGCCTGGACACCGAGACGGTGCAGCGTGGGGGCGCGGTTCAGGAGAATCGGAAGGTCCTTGGTGACTTCTTCAAGGATGTCCCAGATTTCCGGCTTCACGCGCTCCAGCATGCGCTTCGCGGCCTTGAGCGTGATGTTTTCACGCTTCATAAGCTCGCGGATAATGAACGGCTTGAAGAGCTCGAGCGCCATCTCTTTCGGGAGACCGCACTGGTGCATCTTCAGGTTCGGGCCGACGACGATGACCGAACGGCCAGAGTAGTCGACGCGCTTACCGAGCAGGTTCTGACGGAACCGGCCCTGCTTGCCCTTCAGGATATCGGAGAGAGATTTGAGCGGACGTCCACCTGCGCCGACGACCACTTTGCCGCGCGCACCATTTTCGATCAGCGCGTCGCAGGCTTCCTGCAGGAGGCGCTTTTCGTTGTGGATCATGACTTCGGGAGCCCGGAGGCTCTCGATGTGCTTGAGGCGGTTGTTGCGGTTGATGATGCGGCGATACAGGTCATTCAGGTCCGACGTCGCGAAACGGCCGCCTTCCAGGGGGACGAGCGGACGCAGATCCGGCGGAATGACCGGCATGACGGTAAGGACCATCCACTCGGGACGGCTCTTGGAATTGAGAAATCCTTCGACGATGCGAAGGCGCTTGATGAGCTTGTTGCGCTCGGCTTCTGACTCGATGGCCTTGAAGCGTTCGCGGATCCAGATGACTTCTTCATCGAGCTTGATGGTTTCGAGGAGAATGCGAATGGCGTCGGCACCGATTCCAACTTTCACTTTGTCGCCAAATTCCTGGCGGGCCTTGTGAACTTCTTCGTCGGTCAGGAGCGTGCGGGAGGCAAACTTCACCTTGCCGTCTTCGTTCTTCACATCTTCGAGAACGACCCAGCGGGCGTAATAAATGACTTTTTCGAGGTCGGTGAGGCGCATTCCGAGCAGCGTGCCGATGCGCGACGGAGCCTTGCGGAGATACCAGACATGGGCCACGGGAACGGCGAGTTCGATGGAACCCATCCGCTCGCGGCGAACCTTGGACTCGGTGACTTCAACGCCGCAACGGTCGCAGACGGTGCCCTTGTACTTGATGTACTTGTACTTTCCGCAGGCGCACTCCCAGTCACGAACCGGGCCGAAAATGCGCTCGCAGAAAAGACCGTCGCGCTCAGGCTTGAACGTGCGGTAGTTGATGGTTTCGGGCTTGCGAACTTCGCCGTGCGACCAGGACCGGATCTCTTCCGGGCTGGCGACGGAGAGACGCATGGAGTCGAAGTCGCTGAAGTTAACGGAAGGGGCGCCCTTCTTTTTGCCCGCGCGAGGAAGATCGCGTTTCTTATCGAT
Organism: Elusimicrobiota bacterium; assembly: GCA_043732015.1. Classification (GTDB taxonomy): domain Bacteria; phylum Elusimicrobiota; class Elusimicrobia; order F11; family F11; genus JBBRXR01. Next base: position 10,328 of record JAYTIE010000110.1, read on the forward strand.
GATAAGCGTATCCATTACTCGTTCTCCTTGGCAGCGGCGCCAGTAATGGCGGCCGGTACCTCTTTCTCGGCTTCGGATTCAGTGACGTCCAGCGCCTGTGCGGATGCGCCGTCTTTCTGCCGGAGAAGCTCGACGTTGACGCCGAGCGACTGAAGTTCGCGGACAAGAACCTTGAACGATTCCGGGATACCGGGCTCGGTCACGGCTTCGCCGCGAATGATGGCTTCGTACATCTTGGTGCGACCATTCGCGTCGTCCGATTTAACGGTGAGGAATTCCTGCAGGATGTGCGCGGCGCCATAACCTTCGATCGCCCACACTTCCATTTCGCCGAACCGCTGGCCGCCGAACTGCGCCTTGCCGCCAAGAGGCTGACGGGTGATAAGCGAGTAGGGACCGGTGGAGCGTGCGTGAATTTTGTCTTCAACCATGTGCGCCAGCTTGAGGACGTACATGACCCCGACCGTGACCTTCTCGGAGAAGGCTTCGCCGGTGCGACCGTCGTACAGCGTGTAGTCCACATAGTCGCCGGGGAGATAATCCTCGCGGACGCCGTTGTCGCGTAGCTTCTGCTTTGCATCGCGGACGGTCTGGAGGATTTCTTCTTCCGTGGCGCCGTCGAACACCGGCGAGATCATCTGGGTGCTCAGGACCTTACCGGCCCAACCCAGCATGACTTCCAGCAGCTGTCCAACGTTCATGCGCGAAGGAACGCCGAGGGGCGACAGAACGACGTCGACCGGGGTTCCGTCCGGCATGTAAGGCATGTCTTCAGGCGCCATGACGCGCGCGACGACACCCTTGTTTCCATGGCGGCCGGCGAGCTTGTCGCCGACCTGAATTTTTCTCTTCGTTCCGACGAACACCTTAACCACGCGGTTAACGGTGACCGGCAGTTCGTCGCCCAGCTTCAGGTTTTCCTTGAGGCGGGCATTTTCGAGACGAGCATCGCCTTCGAGCTTCTGGGAAACGGCTTTCGCCAGATCCTTCAGTTCGCCGGCCTGTTTCGCGGAGATCTTCTTCTCCTCGAGATCCTGCTCGACGCGAGCGACGCGGTCCTTCCGCTGGCTGCGGATCCATTCGAGTTTGTCCTCGAGCTCTGCGTCGATCTCTTTAATTTTCTTGTTCTCTTCCTTCTTGCTGATCCGCTCTTTGCGGATGAAGGAACGGGTCGCGATGATCTTGCCGCGGGTGCCCGGCGGAACACGGAGGGAAGCGTCCATGACGTCTTCGGCTTTCTTTCCGAAGATGACTTTCAGGAGGCGCTCTTCCGGCGTGATCTGCTGTTCGCCTTTCGGAGCGACCTTGCCGACAAGAATGTCGCCAGGGCCGACTTCGGCGCCGGCGCGGATGATGCCGCTTTCGTCAAGATTGACGAGCGCATCCGCTCCGACGTTCGGGATGTCGCGGGTGATTTCTTCCGCGCCAAGTTTGGTGTCCCGGGCTTCGATCTGGAATTCTGCGATGTGAATGGAAGTGAAAACGTCCTCACGAACGAGCTTCTCGTTCAGGAGAATGGCGTCTTCGAAGTTGTATCCCTCCCACGGCATGAAGGCAACCGTGAGGTTCTTACCAAGGGCGAGCTCACCTTCCTGGGTCGAGGGACCGTCGCAGACAACATCACCCTTCTTCACGCGGTCGCCCGCTTTGACATAAGGGATCTGGTTGACGCACGTGTCCTGGTTGGAGCGCGCGTATTTGCGAAGACGATAGACGTCCACTTCTCCGTCGTCGGCGTAGATCGCGATCTGGTCGGCCCAAACGGAGGCGACGAGTCCAGGGCGGCGGGCCACGAGAGCGGCACCAGAATCCCGGGCGCAGGCGGCTTCAACTCCGGTCGCGACGATCGGCATCTCAGCGCGCAGAAGCGGAACGGCCTGGCGCTGCATGTTCGCACCCATAAGGGCGCGGTTGGCGTCGTCGTGTTCGAGGAACGGAATCAGCGCCGTGGAGATCGAAACGACCTGCGCGGGCGAGATGTCCATGAAGTTGATGTCCGT